>JAQGNH010000052.1 GCA_028291945.1 Betaproteobacteria bacterium | reverse complement strand
GGTGAGTGGTTGCCCAATCAGACTTTGTTCCGCCTGATGTGCCCGCCACGGTTTGGTTGCCACGCCGCCCAGCGCGATGCGGGCATCGCGGACGAGCCCCTCCGCGATCTCCACGGCGACGGCGGCGGAGGTCAACGCGAACGCATACGACTCGCGATCGCGAACTTTCTGGTAGGTGGAGCCCCCGCCAAGTTTCGTCACCGGAACGCGGACGCGAACAATCAACTCATCGCCGGCGAGCACCGTTTCGGTTTGCGGAGTCGATCCAGGCGTCACATGGAAGTCGAGAAGGGGGATCGAGCGTGCGCCCCTTGGGCTCAGCGTATCGACGATCGCGTCAAATGCGGCGAGCGCAACTGCAAAATCGCCTGGATAGACGGCGATGCAGGCATCGCTGACTCCGAGGATTGCGTGGCCGCGGTTGATGCCTTCGAGCGCCGAGCAGCCGCTTCCCGGCATTCGCTTGTTGCAAGGATAGCTCGTGTCGCGAAAATACGCACAGCGCGTGCGTTGAATCAGGTTGCCGCCGATCGTCGCCATGTTCCGCAACTGTTGCGAGGCGGCCTTCCAAAGAGACTCCGAGAGTGCCGGATAATGCTGGCGCACGAATGGATCCGCGGCGACATCGCTCATGTGCGCGAGCGCGCCGAACGTCATTTCTTTCTCGCCCGAGACGTCGATGCCGGTGAGCTCCGGTATGTCAGTGATGTCGATGACGTGATCCGGACTCTCGACATCCAGCTTCATGAGGTCTACCAACGTAGTGCCGCCGGCGAGAAAACGTGGCTTGGCGCCACTGAGACTCGTGATGGCCTGGATGGCTTCGCGCGCCGAGGCGGGCCTCGTATAGTTGAAGGTTTTCATGTCAGCGCCTTCTTGCCGCAACATCCTGGATTGCCGCGAGGATGCCGACGTAAGCGCCGCAGCGGCAGAGATTGCCGCTCATGTACTCACGGATCTCGTCCGCCGAGCCGGCGTGGCCCTCTTCGACGCAGGCTATCGCCGACATGATCTGCCCGGGCGTGCAATACCCGCACTGCAGGCCGTCGTGATCGAGAAAGGCCTGTTGCATCGGATGCAGTCGGCCATCGGCTTCAGCAATGCCCTCGATGGTGGTGACCTTCTTGCCGTGTGCCTGGACTGCCAGAGTCAGGCATGAAACGACCCGCCGGCCGTTGACGTGCACTGTGCATGCGCCGCACTGACCGTGGTCGCATCCCTTTTTTGCGCCGTGCAGCCCGAGTCGCTCCCTTAGCGTGTCGAGAAGAGTGGCTCGGGAATCAAGCTCCAGGCGGCTCCCGGTCCCATTCACCTCCAGGTTCACCGCAATCGTCTTCATAATGTAGCCGTAGGGGAATTGGCAGTGCAGTTTGCGTCGCGATGACGCGCAGAAGAATGCCCCGAAGACTCCATTCGATGACCGGGCGGATCACGCAGCGACCGGTAGCGTTCCGATCACACTGCCGTTGCGGGTGTTGCGAAACACAGCGCTTTGGCGCGCGCGACAACACGGGTAGTGGCGCGGCGTGCGACAAAGCGCGCGACAGGCGTGACACGTTGCCCCTGCGACGAAACGATTCAGAAACCGTGCTGCGTCAAGCTTCTATCGTGCGATCTTTGCCCCGGTGGGCACGAGGAGACGATGATGAGCAACCATGATTTGCCGGTCGTTTTGACTGCGGACGATCAAAACCGAATCGAAAAGGAACTCGCCGAGCTGCCAGAAAGCTCCGACGGGGCTCGCACCATTTCTGTGTTTTTGCCGGGCGCGAGCCAAGTGCTCGACAAGCTCGCGGTCGCGATGCGGCAGACCGGCTGATCAACACGCGGCTCGTAGGGGTCATTCCGGACGTGCGCGTCGCGCACACGGATCCGGATCCATTGTTAAGCCAGGGGTGGGTCAACTCAGCGCCGCGGCGCCCGCGACGGGAACTCCCGAGGCCCCGGGCCTGCGCGTCACGAGCAGTTGCCGAGCCTCTTCGAGCCGGTCGGCGTTGAGACAGGCCTTGAGCAGAGTGAACTCGATCAGGTCGTGCTGCGCGCGGCTGCCGCCGATGCGTTCGCTTTGCCGCGCCAGCGGCGCAAGCGCGGCGATCGCCGTGGGATAGTCGCCGCGGTCGAACGCCACGAAACCGCGCGCGAGCTCCGGCAGATAGGAGCCGGACGGATAGCGCCCTTCGCGCGCCAATTCCTCCATCTGTCGGGTGCGGGCATCCAGCGCGGCGTCATCGCGCATCACCGCGTGGGTGAGGATGACGTGCAGATCGGCAAGCCCGGCACCCGGCCGTGGCAGCGCGCTGGTCCCATAGTCGTACAGCGCGCGCCACGCGGCGATGTCGCGCGGATGGCCGGCCAGTTCGGAGCGCCACAGCAACGCTGCGCCGTCCGTCATCTTCTGCTGTGGCCCGCCGCTGTGCTGCTCGAACGCGATGCGTCCCGGTACAGTTGCTGCGCCGCCTCCCAATTACCCGCGCCAAGCTCGAACAGCGCGAGGTGCCAGGAGAGATGACCGTGAAAACCCCCATCGCGGGGATAGGTGGCGAGCCAGGAGGAGAGGAAATCGCGGCCGGTGTCCGGATCGCCGCTCTCGTAGCAGACATGCGCGATGCCATGCGCGGCATGCGCGTTCTTCCGGTTCAGCATGACGGATCGTTCGATCTTCGGACGGGCGGCCGCGAGGCGGCCATCCTCGGACAGCGCGATCGCGTGATAGGACAGGAACCAATAGTCATCACCGTAATGCGGGGCGAGACTGTCCAGCAATGCCGCGATCCGCTGCTACTGTCCGACGCGGCCCGAGCCGGCGATCACGCCA
>JAQGNH010000017.1 GCA_028291945.1 Betaproteobacteria bacterium | reverse complement strand
CAGCAGAAATACCCGAGCAAGTCGGTTCGGATCGTTGTCGGTTTCTCGCCCGGCAGTGCCACCGACATCACAGCGCGCATGATCGGCCCGAAGCTCAGCGAATTCTGGGGGCAGCCGGTCATCATCGATAATCGGTCGGGCGCCGGCAGCACGCTTGCGTCCGCACTCGTCGCCCAGGCCACGCCTGACGGACACACCTTGTTGATGGTGTCCGCTTCGTTCGCGATCACCGCGATACTTCAAAAGAATCTGCCTTACGACGCGCTCAGGGATTTCAGCGGTGTCACCCAGATCGGCGCGTCGACCAGTGCGCTGACGGTCGCGCCTTCGCTCGGTGTCAAATCGGTCAAGGAGTTGATCGCGCTCGCGCAGGAGCGGCCCGACAAAATCTTTTTCGGTTCGGCTGGCACAGGCAGCGGAGTCCACATGACTACGGAGAGATTCAACCTTCTCGCCGGAATCAAAGTCGTGCACGTTCCATTCAGAGGCCAGCCGGAAATGCTCATCGACATTCTCGGCGGGCGCATTCATTACGGCATTCCGGGTCTGGGACCGGCGCTGCCTTTCATCAGGGAAGGGCGATTGCTGCCGCTGGCTGTGGTCAATCCCAAGCGCTCAGCGTTGCTGCCGAACGTGCCGGCGATGGTAGAAGTCCTGCCGGGCTACGAGCGAGATGCGGCGCACGCACTCTTGGCGCCCGCACGCACGCCGCGGCCTATTCTCAATCAGATCAGCAAGGACGTTGCACGCGTGCTCGACCTTCCTGACGTCAAGGAGCGGATGCAGGCGATTGCCTTCGAGCCGGCTCCCACGACACCGGAGGAATACGATCGAATCATACGAAACCAGATCGAGATATTTACCAAAGTCGCGAAAGCTGCCGGACTGATTGCGAAGTGATGTCAATCGCGCGATGAGCGCCGATCACCGGCACCAGTTCAGTGGCCACGTGACAGCTTCAATCATTCGTGGGAGATTATGGAGCCTGCAAATGCATGTATGCGCCGAGATCAAGGCGTATCTCGTCAAGCGTTTGGAGGAATGCCGGGCGGTCTACCGACGAGGCGGTGCCGTTAAAAAATAATGGAGAAGAGTATGGGTAATGAAGAAATCGGCGTCAGCGTCGACGGCCATGTCGCGACGGTCGAGCTGAGGCGTCCGCCGAATAATTTCCTGGACGTCGATCTGATCGCGAATCTGGCATCGGTGCTGGAAGCGCTCGATGACGAAACCAACGTCCGCAGCGTCGTGCTCGCCGCGGCCGGCAAGCATTTCTGCGCGGGTGCGAATCTGAAGAAGCGTGTCGACGACGAAGCGGCAGGCAAGCAGCAGGCCGCGCGGCCGCGGCATCTCTATCACGAGGCGCAGCGCCTCGTGCAGACGCGTAAACCCATCGTCGCCGCGGTGCATGGCAGCGCGATCGGTGCGGGGCTGGGGCTTGCGCTCGTGGCGGATTTTCGCGTCACGTGCAAGGAGGCGAGGCTCGCCGCGAATTTCACCGCGCTCGGTTATCACCCGGGCTTCGGCATGACCGTCACGTTGCCGCGGCTGGTTGGACATCAGCGCGCCAAATGGTTGTTCTTAACGGGGCGCCGCGTTCCGGGCGACGAAGCCTACGCGATGGGACTCGCCGATCGCCTCGTGGCGCAGGATCAGGTACGGCAGGTTGCGCAGGAGATGGCTGCGCAGCTTGCGAAATCCGGCCCTCTGGCGCTGCAGGCCGCTCGCGAGACCCTGAATCTCGATCTCGTTCCGGCGTTTCGCGCGGCGACCGAGCGCGAGATGTTCCAGCAGCAGGTGTTGCGCGAGACGAACGACTTCAAGGAAGGCGTGAAGGCTGGTTTCGATCGCCGGGAGCCCGTGTTTACGGGAACGTAACGCGCGCTACGCGCGCTCGGGTGAACGAACGGAGGGAAACCCAAGGTTTCCCTCCCTCCGGGAGGAGGCGGTGAACGAACAGAGGGAAACCCAAGGTTTCCCTCCGTAACCTCCCTTCCTTCGGCTCGCAGCGTCTTTGCTGACGCCTATTGATATTGCTCAGGCTGGCACTAAGTCGAGCGCGCGCTCTAGGTGTTTTCGATGCACCTTGGGCGCGCCGAGGCAGTGATAGAGCGAACGCGACATCTTGGTGTGCAGCGTCAACCCGTATTCGCGCACGACGCCGATGCCGGCATGCACTTCATGCGCGAAGTCGCACGCACGCATGTAACTTTCCGACGCCACCGACTTCGCGACGTGAATGCTCGCCGCCGCATCCGCGCCGCTGTCGATCTTCCATAGCGCCTCGTACGTGGTCCAACGCGCGGCATCGAGATAATTGACGATATGGATGATGTGATCCTGCACGCGTTGAAAGCGCCCGATCACCTGGCCGAACTGCGTGCGTTCACGCGCATAGCTCACGGACATGTCGAACACCCTCCTGCATCCGCCCACCTTGTAAGCGCATAGCACTGGAGTCACCGCCAGCATTGCGCGCTCCAACGGCTTCTCCGCAGCTCCCGCCGTACCGATCACATCGCCGCCGCTCACACGCACGCTCTCGAACGCCACCTCGCACATGCCAGTGAGGAATCCGTCGAGTGTACGAATGGCGACACCCGGCGCTTTCGCATCGACACGAAAGAGGCTCACGCCCGTTCCGCCCTCGATGCGTGCTGCGACCAGAAGGTCGGACGCGTACAAGGCATCGTAGACGAACACCTTGCTGCCGCTTAGCAGGAAGCCCTCACG
>JAQGNH010000001.1 GCA_028291945.1 Betaproteobacteria bacterium | reverse complement strand
CTGGCGACGAACGCATGACATTCCTGTGGCCCCACCTGTTGTGGCTGATGTTGGCGGTACCCGTACTGATCGCCGCGTATATCTACGTTCTGCGCCGCAAGAAAAGCTCCGCCCTGCGTTACGCGAGTCTCACGATGGTGAAAGAAGCGATGGGCGCGGGTCAGCCGTTCCGGCGTCACATTCCGCCGATCCTGTTTTTGCTCGCGCTGATCGCCATGATCACCGCGGTTGCCCGCCCCGCCGCGGTGGTCAGCCTGCCCTCGAATCACGAAACGGTGATCCTCGCGATGGATGTATCCGGAAGCATGCGCGCGACCGACGTAGAGCCGAACCGGCTCGCTGCAGCCCAGGCGGCGGCGCGCGCGTTCGTCGAAGAGCAGCCTCGCGGCACGCGTGTCGGTATTGTCGCTTTTGCTGCGACGGCGCTCGTCGTCCAGAATCCCACACAGAATCGCGAAGATATTATCGCGGCGATCGACCGCCTGCAGCTGCAGCGCGGCACGGCTATCGGCAGCGGCATCATCGTATCCCTCGGAACGATTTTTCCGGATCAGGGCATAACGCTCGAATCGGTCGCACCCTCCGGTGAGTTTCGGCGGCGACCGAACGCCGCGTCTATCGATCAACCCAAGAAATCCACAACCGACCCAACGCCCTTCACCCCGGTTCCGCCTGGCTCGTTTACGTCGGCAGCGATCATACTGCTGACGGATGGGCAAAGGACAACCGGACCGGACCCTGTCGAAGCAGCGCGGATCGCAGCCGATCGGGGTATTCGGGTGTATACCGTTGGCATCGGCACGCCTGACGGCGAGATCATGGGATTCGAAGGCTGGCGCATGAGAGTGCGACTGGACGAAGAGACGTTGAAATCGATCGCGAACATGACGCATGGACAATATTTCTATGCGGGCAATGCTTCCGATCTCAAGAAGGTCTACCAGGCGCTCAATGCCCGTTTCGTACTGGAGAAGAAGGAGACCGAGGTGACTGCGCTCTTCTCCGCCCTCGCTGCGCTGCTCGCGCTGTCCTCCGCACTCCTGTCCCTGGTCTGGTTCAACCGGATACTTTGAACCGGCGATCGGCCTGCGTTCCGGCCGTTCGCGGTCGAATCAACTCCGGTCCATTTTTTGCGTCAAGCCCGGCATGTCCTTCGAATAGGAAGCGTATGCGCGCCACAGACTCGCCAAGCCGATCGAGCGTGGCGTTATCTACCGCCGGGAACGCCGGCGTGGGCGTTGTGGTTTCCTATGCTCCGCAGGACGGCTTCAATCCGGAGAGTCACGAATGCGTGACGCGCATGCAGATCGCCGAGCAGCTGGCTGCGCTCAAAGGCTACGAATTCGGCGGTGAGTACGACCAGACGGCCCGTTACCCGGAGGCACTGTATTACGTTCCGAGCCGCACGCTCCTCGGGTCGGAAGGTGCTCGACTTGGTATCCGGGACGAGGATGATCTCTTCGGAGGCGTTGTGCCTTATCCGTTCGTCGGCACCAAAACGATCACACATCCGTTGCCTTACGGAAATGCTCACACACCGGAAGGGTGGTGCAGCCACTTCGCCGCCGCAGTGGAAGACGCAGTGCTGGGGGGCCACGCAGCCTTCACACTCGAGGATGCCGAACGGGCAGGCGCTAAGTTGCTCGAGCGCGGGTGCGTACGAGTGAAGCCGGCGCTTGCCCTCGGGGGTCGCGGCCAGGTCGTAGTCCGTGCAATATCGGAGCTAGGAGCGGCAGTTCGTGAAATCGACGCGATCGAGCTTGTGTCGTGCGGGGTTGTGCTCGAACAGAACCTCGAAGAGGTAAAAACGTACAGCGTAGGGCAGGTTCGGGTCGCGAAGCTTATCGCGACGTACGTTGGCACGCAGAGCCTTACGACCGACAACCAGGGTGCTCAGGTGTACGGCGGATCCGATCTTATCGTCGCCCGCGGCGATTTTGAGGCGTTGCTCGCGCTCGACCTGGGATGCGAGTCGAGACGCGTCGTCCAGCAGGCGCGCATCTACGATCGTGCCGCTCACGAGCACTTCCCCGGGTTTTTCGCTTCGCGTCGCAACTACGACATCGCACATGGGCGTGACAGCAACGGACGTGCATGCTGCGGCGTCCTGGAGCAGTCCTGGCGCCTCGGAGGCGCGAGCAGCGCAGAGGTCGCCGCCCTCGAAGTATTTCGCGCTGATGCCGAAGCACAGGTTGTCCGCGTCCGCTGCGTCGAAGTCTATGGTCATTGCGAGCGGCCGCCGCCCGAGGCCAGGGTTTATTTTTGCGGCGCCGACGAGAAGGTCGGGTTCATCACGAAGTTCACGATCGTGGAGCCGCATGCCGACACGCGATAACCAGATCGACATCGAGGTGGATGGACAGCACATCGCCGGCACCTTGATCGCACCCGCGACGACCATACCGGGAGTACTGTTCGTGCACGGATGGGGCGGCAGCCAGGCACAGTATCTGGCCCGCGCCCGCGATATCGCTGCTCTCGGCTGTGTGTGTCTTACGTTTGACTTGCGCGGGCACGCGCGCACTCAACCACAGCAGGAGACCGTCACTCGACAAGACAATATGAATGACGTGCTCGCCGCCTACGACCGGCTCGTCGATCACCCGGGTGTGGACGCCTCGTCCGTCGCCGTAGTCGGGAGCAGCTACGGAGGTTACCTTGCGGCGATACTGACGACCCTGCGCCACGTAAAGTGGCTCTCGTTGAGAGTGCCCGCGTTATACGAGGATGCCGGCTGGGAGTTGCCCAAGAAGCGACTCCATACGGAATCCGACCTGCGGGCATACCGGCGGCGTCACGTCCGCGTTGATGAAGATCGTGCTCTCCGAGCGTGCGCCGCATTCAAAGGGGACGTGCTGGTCGTCGAATCGCATCACGATGACATCGTGCCGCACCCCACCATCGAAAGTTACCTCGACGCGTGTAAGCATGCCCATTCGCTGACTTACCGGGTAATCGAGGGGGCCGACCATGGCCTCACGGAAAAGGACGCTCAGCGGGCCTACACCGCGCTCCTCGTGAACTGGCTCACCGAGATGGTGTTCGGCGCGCGCAGTGGCGGCACCGCTGCGCTGGCGAGCGGTCGAGCCGGCACAACGACCCACGGGACGCCTGTAGAAGCCGGCTGAGGCTCATCTGGTCAGTGCATCGGGCGGGCTTGCGCTTTGCAGGCCGAACGCCATCCCGATCGCGCGGGTGGTCCGTAACGATCGGTTGTTTTGAGGAGATTTCATGAGACACGCACTGACCCGCAATTTAGTTGGAGCTCTGGCGCTCGCGCTTGTCTGTGGCGCGTACGCGGCGGACAAGAAAGGAGACACCCGCAAACTCTCCGCCAATGATCGAACCTTCATCAGCGAAGCCTCCCAGGACGGGCTCGCTGAAGTCGAGCTCGGCAAAATTGCACAACAGAATGCCGCAAGTGCCGAAGTAAAGCAGTTCGCGCAGCGCATGG
>JAQGNH010000568.1 GCA_028291945.1 Betaproteobacteria bacterium | reverse complement strand
AAACTTCGGAGTGACGGAGCTAGCTGGCGCCCCTCAGGCAGACAATTGCATGGCCACACGTTCTGTATATGCGGACGTGTCACGGTTGAGGCCGCTTACGATGGCCTTCAGAGATGCAGTGACGATGTTGTCGTCTATGCCGACCCCATAAAACTCCCGACCCCGAATGACGATTTCCATGAATGCGCAGGCTTTGGCATCGCCGCCATCGATGCTCGCCGCCATTGAGCGCTCCTCGTAGCTGCGAACCTGGACGTCGATACCAGCGCCACGCAGGGCGTGGACGGCAGCGTCGATCGGTCCGTTACCCTCGCCCTTAAGAACATGCGGAATGCCATCGATGTCGACGGCAAGCCGAATGGCTTGGACCTTGGCGTTCTCGAATAGATGATGCTCGCGGTAGTGCACCGGTTCCTGAGTCTCGAGGTAGGTGGCTGAGAAGAGCCTCCATAGGTCGGCAGCAGTGACCTCGCCGCCTTGGACATCAGCATATTTCTGGACGACACCCGAGAATTCAACTTGGAGGCGGCGGGGCATCACAATCCCGTACTCCGTTTCCAGGAGGTAGGCGACGCCACCCTTACCTGACTGGCTGTTGACCCGAATCACCGAGTCGTAGCTGCGGCCTACATCGGTAGGGTCGATTGGCAGGTAGGGGACGTTCCACGGCTCGCCCGCCTTTTGAGCGGCGAATCCCTTCTTGATCGCGTCCTGGTGGGAACCGGAGAAGGCCGTGAAAACGAGGTCGCCCACATAGGGATGGCGTGGGTGAATGGGCAACTGAGTGCAGTACTCGACGGTGCGTGCGACGGCGTTGATGTCGGAGAAATCAAGGCCGGGATGGATACCCTGCGTGTACATATTGAGCGCAACGGTGACAATGTCGACGTTGCCTGTTCGCTCACCGTTGCCAAAGATGCAGCCTTCGAGTCGATCGGCACCAGCCATCAGACCCACTTCGGCCGCGGCGACGGCGGTGCCACGGTCATTATGCGGATGGAGGCTGAGAATGATGCTGTCGCGGCGATCGAGGTGGCGGTGCATCCACTCGATCTGGTCGGCGTAAATGTTCGGCGTCGCAACTTCCACGGTGCTCGGCAGGTTAATGATCACCTTACGCTGCGGCGTAGCACCCCAGGCCGAGGTGACGGCGTTGCAGACTTCCAGGGAGAAATCGAGTTCGGTGGCGGTGAATGTTTCCGGGCTGTATTCGAGGACGATCTCGGTCTCCGGCAGTTCGGCGGCCAGTTCCTTCGCGAGTTTGACGGCGTCCACCGCCATCGCCACCACCTCGGTCTTGCTCATACCGAACACGATGTCTCGGAAGGGCTTCGAGGTTGCGTTGTAAATGTGCACGATGGCCCGCCGGGCTCCCTTGATCGACTCCATAGTGCGGTGAATGAGGTGCTCGCGGGCCTGGGTGAGTACCTCGATGGTTACATCCGCAGGGATATGCTTCGCGTCAATCAACGTGCGGACAAAGTTGAAGTCGGTCTCCGAAGCGGAGGGGAAACCCACTTCGATTTCCTTGAACGCGATCTGGCAGAGCATTTTGAACATGCGCATCTTTCTGTCGGCATTCATGGGCTCGAAGAGCGCCTGATTGCCGTCGCGCAGGTCCGTGCTCATCCAAATCGGCGGTTTGCCGACGACTCGGTTCGGCCACTGGCGATCGAAGAGCCCCACGGGGCTGAAAGGGCGGTATTTTGGGGAGGGCTCTTGCATCATGGTCGGTGCTCCGAAGGCGACTATCTATGCCGCAATATTAGATAAACGCGAGCCGCAGGCTCTTGCGTTTTGCGGCTTGTAACCGCCGTGTAGCGCAATAATATAGCTCGCATAGCTTGATTTATGTCATATTATGTCGACACTCGCAATCGCCCTCGCATTCATGGAACTCGACCGCTATGACCGCATGATTCTGGCCGTCCTACAAGTCGACGGCCGCATCAGCAATCAAGATTTGGCGGATCGCATTGGCCTTTCGCCCTCGCCTTGCCTTCGACGAGTACGAGCCCTCGAAGAGGGCGGTTTGATCGCGGGCTACCGGGCTTTAGTGGACGCCAAGAAACTGGGGTTGACCCTGATGGCGCTTATCGGGATTTCGATGGATCAGCACACTCCGGAGCGCTTTGCCAACTTCGACGCCGAGATCACGGCTATCCCGGAAGTCTTGGAGTGCCTACTCATTACAGGTCAGCAAGCCGACTACCAACTGAAGGTGGTCGTGCATGACATGGACCATTACCAAGACCTGTTACTTAACAAGGTCACTCGGATCGCCGGGGTTACGGGTGTTCACACAAGTTTCGTATTGCGACGCGTGGTGGACCGCACAGCGCTTCCACTCTAAGGTGGCATCAAGGAATACTCGCAGCTCTTACTTTCTGCGATCCTGCCTCGATGGCCGCTTCATGGAAATTCTGTCGACGACCGCTGTTGGCCCGATTGCAGCAGGTCGCCGGGGTGACCTGCCACGCGCGATCTTCAGAAGAGTTCGAGGGATTTGCACCGGACGCCTTTGAAGCATACTAAGGCCTCTTTTCAGCCGAGATTAAGCGCTCATAGCCGCCGTGACGATCCACTTCGGCACGCTTTGGATGTCTCTCGCAATCGCCGCGTCTGCGTTTGCCGGCGATATCGCATCGGCGCAATCGTATCCGACCAAGCCCATTCGAATGCTGGTGGGCTATGTGCCCGGCGGCGCCACCGACCTCAGCGCGCGAATGCTGGCCGCGAGATTCAGCGAGAACCTCGGACAGCAGGTCATCGTCGACAATCGCTCGGGCGCGAGCGGCATGATCGCGACCGCGCTGCTCGTGCGCGCGGCGCCCGACGGCTACACGCTCATGGTGGTCGACTCGTCCCACGTCGCGAATCCTGCGGTCAACGAGAAGATGCCTTACGACACGTTGAAGGACATCGCAGGCGTGAGTTTGATCCTGCGGGTTCCCATGCTGCTTCTCGTGAATCCGTCGTTCCCGGCAAAGTCGGTGAAGGATCTGATCGCACTCGCGAAGGCGAACCCAGGCAAGTACAACTACGGATCGGCAGGACTGGGCAGCACGATGTATCTCGTTGGCGAGCTTTTTAAATCCTCGTCCGGGATCGATCTTGCCGAAGTCGCCTACAAAGGCGGCGGCCCCGCACTGGCCGATGTCGTGAGCGGTCAGATCCCGATCACCTGGCTGTCGATCGCGGGAGCGCTGTCCTTCGTCAAGGCCGGCCGCGTGCGGGCGCTGGCGATTTCGGGGCGCGAACGCAGTCCCAGCGCACCCGAGGTCCCGACCATCGCGGAGAGCGGCCTGCCGGGATTCGAGTTCTACCTGTGGAACGTGCTGATCGCGCCGGCCGGGATGCCGCGATCCGTCATGACGCGGCTCAACAGCGAAACGGTCGCCGCGCTCAAACACGCAGAAACGAAAGAGCGTCTCGTTGCCTTAGGTGCCGAGCCCGCGCCCAGCACGCCGCAAGAGGCCGATGCCTACATCCGCTCGGAAGTCGAGCGCTGGATCAGGATCCTGAAACCGGCGGCGCAGACGCAAAAGTAAATGCCAAAGATCAACACGGGTTTTCTCCTCGCAAGCGCAGTCTTCTGCGCCGCAGCCGGCGCGAACAGCAAAGCCGCGACGCCCGCCTACCCGACGAAGCCGATACGCTTCGTCGTGCCGTACACGCCGGGCAGCTCGGGCGATATATTCGCGCGCTCGATCGGCCAGAAGATGAGCGAAGCGTGGGGACAGCAGATCATCGTCGACAACCGCGGCGGTTCCGGCGGCACGATAGGTTCGGAGATGGCCGCGAAGTCGCCGCCCGACGGGTATACGCTCATGCTCGGCGGTACCTCGAACATTGCCATCAATCCGGCGCTCTACGGCAAGCTGCCCTACGACGCCGCTCGCGACTTCGCACCCGTGACGCTGGTGGCAAGCTCGCCTTACGTGATGATCGTCAACGCGGCACTACCCGCCAGGACAGTGCCCGAGTTCATCGCGCTCGCGAAGGCCCGACCCGGCCAGTTGAATTATGCGACGACCGGCAGCGGCAGCACCGTGCACCTGACGGCGGAATTATTCGCATCCATGGCCGGCGTGAAGCTCGTGCACGTTCCATACAAGAACCAGGCCGGGCGCATCGTGGACGTCATGGCCGGCGAGGTGCAGATGATGTTCGCGGGCACCGTGCTGGTCCAGCCGCACATCAAGAGCGGGAAAGTGCGCGCACTCGGCATCACTTCAGCGAAGCGCTCGCCGCTCATGCCGGAACTGCCGACGATCGCCGAAGCGGGGCTCAAAGGGTTCGAGAGCAACGGCTGGTTCGGCGTGTTCGTTCCCGCCGGCACCTCGCGCGCTATCGTGATGCAACTGAACGCAGAGATCGTCCGTGCGTTGAAGTCGCCCGAAATGTCAGAGCGGTTTGCGCGCGAGGGCGCTGACCTCTACGGCAACTCTCCGGAAGAGTTTGCCGTGTTCGTCAAAACCGAGTCGGCGAAGTGGGCCAAAGCCGTAAAGCTCTCGGGTGCGCGTCCTGACTGAGAATGGCTTTTCGTCAGAACCTCTATTCAGTCTTCAGCCCGGCAATCTTCACGACCTTCGCCCATTTGGCGATCTGCTCGCGCAGGTAGGCATCGAACTGCGCCGGTGAGCTGCCCCTCGGCTCGACATCCCAGGCGGCGAAGCGCTGTTTGATGTCTTGAGTCTGAAGTATCTGCACCAGGGCAGCGTTGAGCTTTGTGATCACGGCCGTCGGGGTGGCTGCCGGCGCGAGAATGCCGGTAAACGGATTGGCAACGAAGCCGGGCACGCCCGCTTCGATGATCGTGGGCACCTCGGGCAGACTCGCCACCCGCTCGAGGGACGCGACACCGAGCGCACGCAGCTTTCCGTTCTTCACGTGCGGAACGGCGGCAGCCAATCCGACGAACATGAGGTCGACGTGACCGCCGATGACGTCGGCCATTGCCGGACCGCCGCCCTTATACGGTACGTGCAGCATGTCGGTCCCCGTCATCGACTTGAACAGCTCGCCGAACAGATGCAGCGGCCCGCCCGTTCCGGAAGACCCGAAGGTGAGCTTGCCCGGCCTCTCCTTCGCCAGTGCGATCAGTTCCTTTACCGATTTCGCCGGCAATCCCACATGCGCGATGAGCACGTCGTGCCCGGTCGTGGTGAGGCTCACTGCGGCGAAGTCTTTGATGGGATCGAAAGGCAGCTTCGTGGATAGGCTCGGCGCAATCACGAAAGAGCTGGCGATGAGCAGCAACGTATAGCCATCAGGGGCCGCCTTCGCGACGTTGTCCGCGCCGATGCTGCCTGTCGCGCCTGCCCGGAAATCGACGACGACGGGCTGGCTCAGCACTTCAGACAACTTCTGCCCGATTGCCCGTGCCACCGGATCCAGCGGACCTCCGGCCGGATACGGAACGACAAGCCGGATCGGCCTGTTCGGATAATCCTGCTGTGCCGGCGCGCAAGCGGCAAAGCCGATCGCTGCCGAGAGAACAAGGAGCTGCGCTCCAGAGGCGTAAAATACCATTACATTCCTCCGCCTTGTTTGACGCGAGAATACTTGATCGGCGATATCACGAGCGCGGCGGAGGAGTGTTTCCTTTCCTGCTTGATCAGCTCAATCCGCTCGTGCGCCGCTCGCCTTGACCACCTTTGCCCAGCGTACGATTTCTTCCCGTACATAACCGCTGAACTGTTCGGGCGTGCTGGAAACCGCGGTCAAGCCGAGGTTCGCATAGTTCGCTTTGACGTCCGGCAGCGCGAGTATGCGCACCGTCTCGGTGTTGAGCCGCGTGACCACGTCCCGGGGCGTGCCGGCAGGGGCGAACAAGCCGAACCATGGCGCCATCTCGAAGCCGGGGACCGTCTCCGCGATGGTGGGGACGTCCGGCATCTCCGGGTCACGGCGTGCCGCGCTGATGGCGATCAACCGCATCTTGCCGGCGCGGATATGCGGCAACACGGCGGAGCCGTTGGCGAAAATGAGGTCGAGGCGTCCGGCCAGGAGATCGATGGCAGATTGCGGGCTGCCTCTGTACGCAATGTGCGTCATCGACACACCGGTAAGAAACTTGAACATCTCGCCCGCCAGATGCGGCGTGGTGCCTGCGCCGGCCGAACCGAAATTGAGCTTGCCCGGGTGCGCCTTCGCGAGCGCGATGACGTCCTTCACGGTGCGCACCGGAACCGAAGGGTGCATCACCAGCAGCAAATACGTGCGGGCCACGAGCGTGACGGGCGCAAAATCCGAGCGCACGTCGTAGGGCATCTTGCTATAGAGCGCGGCGTTGATCGCGTTCGTGCCGATGGTACCCAGCAACAGCGTGTAACCGTCGGGCGGTGCCTTGGCCACGACTTCCGCACCGACACTGCCTGCCATCCCCGTGCGATTGTCGACGATGACCGGCTGCCCCCAGGTTTCATTCATTTTCTGCGCGATGGGGCGCGCCAGCACGTCCGCCACGCTGGCGGGCGGGAACGGCGCGATGATGCGGATGGTTTTCGCGGGAAAGGCTTGTGAGGCAACCGGTGTCGCGAGCAGGCTCAGGAATGTGGCCAGCCCGACGCGCAATGCCATCGCACGGTGCGTGCGGATGTGAATCATAATGGGATTATCCACCGGAATTACCGCTTCGCCTTAAGAGGGGATGACCGATGCTCAAGTTGTTCTATGCCGTGGGTTCCTGCGCGCTCGCGTCGCACATTGCGCTCGAAGAAGCGGGCGCCGAATACCAAGCCGTGCGGTTGGATTTCGCCGCCGCCGACCAGCGCAAGCCCGAGTACCTCAAGGTGAATCCCAAGGGCCGCGTGCCGGCGTTGATCACCGATTCGGGAATACTGACGGAAACGCCGGCCATCCTGGCCTATGTCGCGCAGGTGTTTCCGAAGGCGGGGCTGGCGCCGCTGACCGATCCGTTCGCGTTTGCACGCGTGCAGGCCTTCAACAGCTATCTCTGTTCCACCGCGCACGTGAACCACGCGCATTTCACGCGCGGCAGCCGCTGGGCGGACGAGGCCGCCTCGCTCGAGGACATGAAGCGCAAGGTGCCGAAGAACGTCGGCGACAGCTTCGCGCTGATGGAGAGCGAGATGGTCGAGGGGCCGTGGGTGATGGGCAACGCCTATACGATCTGCGATCCCTACTTGTTCACCGTGGCGGGGTGGCTCCCGCGGGACAGCGTGGACATCGCCCGCTTCCCCAAGATTCACGACCACCACACGCGCATGGCGGAGCGCCCGGCGGTGAAGAAGGTGCTCGCGGCGTGGTCTTGAGGAACGCCAAGCAACGTGTCGGACTCGCCATCCGACACGCGACAAAAGGAAAGGAGGTTACGGAGGGAAACCATTGGTTTCCTTCTGTTCCGAAAGGTGGCGAGGCCCGAGCTGAAGGCGAGCGCCACCCCCTTACGCCAGATATTCGAGCTTGAACCCGTTGTCCCAGCGCTTGATGTAGCCGACCGACGGCGACGGAAAATGCATCGTGCAGCACAGCGTGTCGGTATCGCAGTAGCGTTCGAAGAACGCGCGCCGCGTCCGCACGCCCTGGTCGCGGTCGGTGTCGACCCGCATCACCAGCTCGGGATAGCGCGCCTGCATCGGCGAGTGGATCAGGTCGCCGGTGAACACCGCCTTGTCGCCGCCCTTGCCGGCGCAGACCGCGAAATGGTCGGGCGTATGGCCGGGCGTAGGGGCCAGGCGGATATGGTCGTTGAGCTCATGGTCGCTTAAGACGAGCTCGGCGCGGTTGGCCTCGATGATCGGCAGCACGCTGTCGGCGATCTGGTTGAGAGGCGTCTTCTGATGGATCTCGCTCCAGTAGGCGTATTCCTTTTTTGAGAACAGGTAGCGCGCCTTTGGGAAGGTCGGCACCCAGCGCCCGTTCTCCATCCGCGTGTTCCACCCGACATGGTCACCGTGCAGGTGGCTGCACATCACGAAGTCGATGTCCTCGACCCCGAGCCCGGCCGCCTTGAGCGCGTTCATCCAGTTCGAATCGTTCTTCTTGTTCCAGGCCGGGCGCAGCGGGAAGTTCTTGTCGTTGCCGATGCAGGCATCGACCAGGATGTTGTGATGCGGCGTCTTGACGACATAGGACTGGTAGCACAGCACGACATTGCCGGTGTCGCGGTTGTATCCGCCCGGCGCGAGCCAGGAGAGGTTCTCCTCGAGAGTTTCCTTTGCCAGGTTCGGAAGGAATTCGAGCATCGGGGTAAAGCCCTGCTCCTGCTCGACGATGCGGTGGATGGTCATGTCGTCGACGCTGTATTCGGTGCGCATGGCCTGACTCCCT
>JAQGNH010000551.1 GCA_028291945.1 Betaproteobacteria bacterium | reverse complement strand
CACGCCTACGAAGCATGGGGCGAGGACGCGTTTGCTCGCATGAATGGCCAATGGGCTGTTGCATTGTGGGACTCGGTGAAACGTCGGCTGGTCCTGTCGCGGGATCGGCTCGGCGTGCGGCCGCTCTACGTGTGCGAGCACGCGGGCAAGCTCTACTTCGCGAGCGAGGTCAAAGCAATATTCGCTGCAGACGGATCGATCCCGCGACTCCTCGACCCGATTGGGATCGACGAGACGTTCACGTTCTGGAGCGTAGTGGCTCCGCGAACGGTATTCCGCGGCATCGAAGAGCTGCGCCCCGCGTACGTCCGAGTGTATGAAAACGGCACCATGCGAGAACGCGCGTATTGGCAAGCGCAATACCCTGAGGAGCCGGAACGAGGCGGTCAGTTCGAGGGCTCCATCGAAGACGCTGTGCGAGCGGTGCGCAGCGCTCTCGAGAAAGCCACATCTCTACGTATGCTGCGCTCGGACGTGCCTGTTGGGAGTTACCTGTCGGGCGGGCTCGACAGCTCGCTTATCGCCGCGTACGCAGCACGGTGCGCGGGGCCGCGCTTCCAGACTTTTTCTCTGGGCTTCGAGGAACCCGAGTACGACGAAACTGCATTTCAGCAACTGATGGCGAAGCACCTCGGCAGCGAGCACCACCAGGTGGTGGTCAAGCGAAAAGATATCGCGGACGTTTTCCCGGATGTCATCTATCACACCGAGCGTCCGATTTTGAGGACCGCGCCAGCTCCACTTTTCCTTCTGTCGCGTCTGGTGCGAAAGCACGGTATCAAAGTCGTTCTCACGGGCGAAGGCGCCGATGAAACCTTCGCAGGCTACGACTTGTTCCGAGAAGGCAAAATACGGCGATTCTGGGCGGCACGCCCTGCGAGCGAGCTGCGTCCGCGTCTGCTGGAGCGGCTCTATCCGTATCTCGCGCGCTCTCCGGTCGCGCAGCAGGCAATGGCGCGTCAGTTCTTCGGGCGGGATCTGGCGGCTTACAGCTCACCCGGGTTTGCGCACTCGACGCGCTGGCAGAGCACCAGTGCGCTGAAACGTCTGCTGAGCGCGCCGATGAGAGAGGCCGCCAACGACCGCCACGCAGTCCACAATTTTCTGTCAACCCTGCCCGAGGCGTTCGCGCGTTGGACGCCTTTGGCTCAGGACCAGTACATCGAGAACCGTACTCTTCTGAGCGGCTACCTCTTGTCATCACAGGGGGACCGCATGCTGATGGCGAATTCGGTAGAGGGCCGCTTTCCATTCCTCGACAAAGAAGTCGTTGCGCTCGCCAATTCGCTTCCGCCACGGTACAAGTTGCGTGTCCTCGACGAAAAACACGTGCTGAAGCGCGCAGCACAGGGCGTGATTCCAGATGCTGTGCTCGGGCGTAAAAAACAACCGTATCGTGCACCGGACGCGCTCTGCTTCGTCGGCCCGGACGTACCCGAGTACGTGCACGAGCTATTGCAGGAACGATGCATTGCGGACGCCGGCGTGTTCGACCCAAAACCGACCGCCCAGCTCTGGAAAAAGTGCCAGGCCCACGGGGCTCGCGCGCAATTTTCCAACGCTGACAACATGGCGCTCGTGGGTGTGCTCTCCACCCAGCTTCTTCATCACCAGTATGTGTATCAGCGCCCGATCGCCAGGCAGCGTATCAGCCTGCGCACCGATATCGACCGGCTGCAAACAAGTACAGCGGACGCGTGATGACTGACTCAGCGAGTGTTGCGGAAGCGTACGCCAGAGGGCGTGTCCATTTCATGGGTATCGAGCTCGCTGTTGCACCGGGCGCGCTCGTGCCGAGGGCGGAGACCGAGCTCCTCGGGCACACAGCGGTCGACACCCTGCTGGCCATGAGATTACCGGCTCCGCGTGTTGTCGACATGTGTTGCGGGACGGGCAACCTGGCGTGCGCGATCGCCCATCACATCCCGCATTCACGCGTGTGGGCAAGCGATCTTACGGACGATTGCGTCAGTGTCGCTTGCAGCAATGTGGAGCTGCGGCGACTGTCGGAGCGCGTATCCGTGCACCAGGGGGACCTTTTCGCTTCGCTCGCAGGACAGGGGCTGGAAGCTTCGATCGATGTAATCGTCTGCAACCCGCCGTATATTTCGGAAGCCAGACTAGAGGGCGAGCGCGCGCCGCTGCTCGAGCTCGAGCCGCGCGAAGCTTTTGCTGCAGGCCCTTACGGCATAAGCATTCACCAGCGCGTCATCCGGGATGCGCTCGCATTCCTGCGTCCGGGTGGCGCCCTGTTGTTCGAGGTGGGCCTCGGCCAGGAGCGCCAGGTCAAGACACTCTTCGAACGCAGCCGGCGATACGAAGACATCCGCGTCATTCAGAACGAAGCCGGTGAAGGACGCGTCGTTCTTGCCCGCAGTCACGCGCGCTCGCCGGCCTAACTCAGGGGATAAGCAAGCCATGGAGATCACGCAGCAGGTTCGCACGTTCATCACCACTAACTTCTATGTTCAGAATCCCGCGGCGCTCGCGGACGATGCGTCGCTGCTCGAACAGGGGATCATCGATTCGACCGGCGTCCTCGAGGTCATCAGCTTCATCGAGGATACCTTCGCGATCACGATCGAAGACAGGGAGATGGTTCCAGACAATCTCGATTCGATCGAACGCATCAGCGGTTTTGTCCGGCGCAAGAAGAGCTGAGGCAGCGCGGGCTTCGGCGCATGAGTCACGATCCACGAATCAGGCATCCAGTCCTGCCGTGCGATTCCAGCGATAAGGACTCGCTAAGCGATTTTCAGCGCGAATACTTCGGTACTCGCTCGCGGCAATGTAATGAAGCTTTTGCGCAATGGCTGTTCGAGTCTAATCCTCATCGCGATCGCAACAAGCCCGTCTTTTGGGTTTGCAAGCGGGATGGCATTGTGGTCGGCCAACAAGCCAGTGTCCCTGTCCTCTTGAAAGTCGGTGACCAGGAATATCGGGCGTCCTGGGGCATAGATCTGATGGTGCACCGTGAGTGGCGGCTTAAAGGAGTAGCACCGGCGTTATCCGCCGCCTACGAGAGTAGCGCAGACATATTGCTGGGCCTGGGCATGTCCTCAGCCGCGGTACGCTCATATTCGCGCGCCGGCTGGAGCGATATGGGTCGACTTGGCTTCGCAGTTCGACCGCTGGATGTGCGCGCATGCGCCCAAGCGCTGCAAGGTCGTACGCAGCTCGCACGCCTTGTCCCCAACGTTCTGGTCGGCGGCAGTTCCGCGTTGTTGGCGGGTATGGCGCGCGGCCTGAAGGGGTGCTCCCTCGAGCCCATACGCGAGTTCGACGAGCGGGTGGAAGGCGTGTGGCAGGCGTCGGCGAATGACTACCACGTGCTCGTGAAGCGGGATTTTACGAGCTTGCACTGGCGCTTCGATCAATTCCCGGAGCCTGGGCGATACAAGCGCTATTACATGATGCGCCGGTCCCGCGCGCTCGGATATGCGGTCGTCCGAATGGATCGCTGGCGCGGCCACAGCATAGGCCGGATTGTGGACTATCTAGGCCCGCGAAAATATCTGAGTCCGCTCCTTGCGTTGCTGATAGAGGAGATGCGCACCCGCGGTGCAGCGGCCGTCTTCGTCGAACATCTCAATAAAGAAGCCGCTGTGGTGCTCAGCTTGCTCGGCTGCTTTCGTGTCACCGCCGTTACTCAGTTCATGCTCAAGGTTCAGCCCCAAGCTGCCGGTGTTGCCGGGATGTTGAACGAGGCAGGCTGCTGGTTCGCTACCCGTGGGGACTCAGACTCGGACATGCCTGAGGGAGAAGAGAGCCCCGTGCGCGAAGGTGCCGCGGAAGCACTCAGCGGACGACCAGAACGGGAACCTTTGAGTGCGTGAGGACTTTCGAGGTCTCGCTGCCCAGGAGCAGCGCCGAAAGTCCCCGCCGCCCATGTGACGCCATCATGATCAGATCGCACTTCCGTTTCCTCGCGGTCTCGATGATGTGCTCATAAGGCGTGTCTCCCGCGACGACCACACCTTCGTATGCAACGCCTGCTGCTTCGGCGCGCGCACCGATCTTGTCCAGCAGTTTTGATGCGCGTGCCTTCGCCTCTTTGTCGTAACGCGTTTTGAGGTCGACGCTCGTCGGCAGAACGAAGCTCTCGTCCGCCGTCATCCGAAATTCGGGCAGTACGTGCACCGCCGTAACGCGTGCGTCCACGGCTTTGGCGAGCTCGATGCCACGCTGAACCGCCCGGTCCGACAGCTTGGAACCGTCAGTGGGAAGCAGTATGTGCTTGAACATCCAGCCTCCAGAGCGATGTTCGACGTGAGCTTCAGCGTATGTGCGGGCTAATGGGTCTTGCTCAAGCGGTGAGGTGGAACCGGCAGTGCGACCACTTCAATACCTTCCTCACGCAGCGCCTCGACTTCCTTGCTGCTGGCGACACCGCGAATGTGGCGCTCGGGTGCTTCGCGATAATGGATTTTTCGCGCCTCTTCAGGAAATGCGCGGCCTACGTCGACGGTACTCTCAATAACCTTGTCGACCAATTTCGCCAGCAATTCAGCCCCGACGTTCGAGTACTGATGGGGCACTCCTTTTGCGGTCGGAGCGGGTTCAGCCGGACGCTCTGCCGGCGTGCTGACGTAGGGCGCGTGCGGCAGCCGGCCTATCCGCGCATTGCCGCAGAGCGGACAACTCAGAAGCTTCGATGTGGTCTGGCGCTCGAAATCGTCCGCCGAGGAAAACCAGCCCTCGAAGCTATGGTCGTTTGCGCAACCCAGATTGTAGACAATCACGTTTTTCCTTCAGGTGCTCCATGGGACGACCCAATGATGCCACAAACCGAGCCATGCACAAAATCTCAGGATCCGGGAACGACACACCCCTACATGTTGGGGTCAGGCCTGGAAATGACACAAGTCTGTGTTTTCAGCGCAACCGTGAGCGCGATCTCCAGGACCGGATCAGCAGGTAACCGCCCAACATGCCGCCGAGATGGGCGAAATGCGCGACGCCCTGACTGGTGCCAGTGATGCCGAGAAACAGCTCGAGCAAACCGTAGAGGGTGACAAACAGCCATGCCGGCATGGGAATCGGCGGAAAAATCAGCATGACCATGCGGCGCGGGAAATAGAGCCCGAAAGCGAGCAGCAGGCCGAAGACCCCGCCCGAGGCGCCGACCGTCGGGTACGGAGGCCAATTGCCGACCGCCGCCATACCAAGCTGCGCCACGGCTGCAGAAATCACACAGACGAAATAGTAGATCGTGAAGCGACGCTGTCCGAATACCCGCTCGATGTCTGAGCCAAACATGTACAACGCGAGCATGTTGAACAGCAAGTGCATCAGGCCCCCGTGCAGAAAGCTGTAGCTGACGATCTGCCAAGGTAGGAAGCCGACACCCGCCTCGGGTGGGACGTTCAGTGGCCAGAGGGCGAAATAGGAAATGAGGAGTGGCTCGGCGAACTGCTGCAGAATGAATACTGCAACATTCGCCAGGAGCAATGCTTGGGTGACGGGCGCCATATCAGATCCAAACTCGAAAACACCGGCATATAAAGCACCGGCAGTGCCCGCGGTACAGGCGTCGTGAGAAGGCTACGGCGCCCCGGGCGAAGAAATCAGACTTGTGACCGCGCGGGGCGTGCCCCGCGACCGATCCCATAGTATTCGAATCCCAAAGCGACAAGCTCGGCCGGGTCGTACTGATTGCGACCATCAAAGACGACCGGCCGGCGAAGCTTGCGCTTGATCACGTCGAAGTCGGGGTGTCTGAACTGCTTCCACTCCGTCACCAGCAACAGAGCGTCGGCACCCTCCAGCGTCTCGTACTGGTCAGCAGCAAACGAGAGTTGACGGCTTTCGGGATCGTGCGCGATCAGCTTGCGAAAGTTATCCGTTGCAATGGGATCGTACGCGCGCACTTTTGCGCCCGCGCCCAGGAGCAACTGTATAGTCGTCAGGGATGATGCTTCTCGCACGTCGTCCGTATCGGGCTTGAAAGACAAGCCCCACACCGCAAACGTGCGCGCTTTGAGATCGTCACCGAAACGAGCGACGATCTTGTCGTACAGCCTTCGCTTTTGCCGTTCGTTCCGGTGCTCTATGGCTTCGAGTATTCCGGCGTCGGTCTTGATCTTCTTCGCAGTATGTATGAGCGCTTTGATATCTTTTGGAAAGCACGAGCCCCCGTAGCCGCAGCCTGCATACAGAAACGAGTAGCCGATGCGCGAATCGGCGCCTACGCCGGCACGTACTTTTTCGACGTCCACGTCGAGCTGGTCGCAAAACTCGGCAATCTCGTTCATGAACGAAATCTTGGCTGCGAGTAGCGCATTCGACGCATACTTGGTCATCTCGGCTTCACGCGGGCGCATCCGCAGAATTCGATCGTGATTGCGCGAAAATGGTGCGTACAACCTTCGCAGTATCGTTTCCGCCCGATCGCTTTCGCAGCCCAGAATGATCCGTTCCGGGTTCATGAAATCCTTTACGGCTGCGCCTTCCTTCAGAACTTCGGGATTACTGACCACGTCGAATTCGATCGTTAAGCCGCGTTTCACAAGCTCGGCCTGAACAATGGTGCGGATCCGGTCGGCCGTCCCCACAGGCACGGTCGATTTGGTGATCACGCAGGAATAGCGGTTAATCGTGCGGCCGATTTCGCTTGCGACGCCTTCGACGTACGACATGTCAGGGGAGCCGTTCGGCAATGGCGGCGTACCGACGGCGATGAAAAAGAGCTCGCATTCGTGGGCCGCTTCCGCTACAGAATTAGTGAACCTTAGCCGGCCCGCCCGAGCGTTAGACTGAAGCATTGCGTCCAGGCCGGGCTCGTGTATCGGCACGATGCCGGACTCGAGCATGCGGACCTTGGCCGCATCTGATTCGACACAGATGACGTTATTGCCCATTTCAGAGAAACCGGCGGCACCGACCAACCCAACGTAGCCTGCGCCCACGATCGTCACTTTCATTTGCTTACTTGGCCTTCCTAAAGATTACGAATGCGATTATGTCGTGCGCGAGTTAAGAGCATCCGCAGCGTGTCCCACGACTTACGAGCGCGGTGTTTTTCAAAAAGGCCCCGCGGGTTGTTGGGGACTGGTGGGCGAGACCGGAGTCGAACCGGCATGGCTTGCGCCGAGGCATTTTAAGTGCCTTGTGTATACCAATTCCACCACTCGCCCTATCGTGCACACACAATGCAACGAGTGCGAACGCTAACGCCAACACAGGTCTGCGTCCAGTACTTTGCCTTCAGCCAGCCCTCGCTGGAAAGGACCTGACGACCGACGAGGCTCACTGCGGATTGGCCAGTAAGTCCATCAGAAAGCGA
>JAQGNH010000543.1 GCA_028291945.1 Betaproteobacteria bacterium | reverse complement strand
GGTTGCAGCGGTGGGCTCGCAAATCGTCGGCGGACGGCCGGAGGAATTTTCGGAATTCATCCGCTCGGAAATCGCAAAGTGGGGCAAGGTTATGGGCGACGCCGGAGTCAAGGCGCAATGAACAACTGCTCCGGCTATTACAGGACCTTCACCGCGCGAGCGTTAGCCGCCGCCCGATTCTGAGCGTAACGTTCTGGTTATCCGCTTTCTGCATAACCGCCCAATCCCCCGAAGTATGTGAGCAAGCGTGCGGTTGATATCTGCTTACTCAGTACATGGGTGCAAGCTCGATTCGGAGCGTCGCGGCCATGTTCACCAACTGCGGAAGCGAGCGGGCGTTCATTTTGCGCATCATGTTGCCCCGATGCGCCTTCACCGTGATCTCGCTGATGCCGAGCTCGGCGCCCACCTGTTTATTCAACAAACCCGAGGTGACGAGAGCCATCACGTCTCGTTCGCGGCGGGTGAGTGATGCGAAATGAACCCGGAGCGCCTGCATCTCGACCTCGCGCTGCAGCGCATTATGGCTGCGCTCGAGGCCATGCTGGATAGCGCTCAACAGCGCGTCGGCGCGCACCGGCTTCGTCAAGAACTCGATAGCTCCCGCCTTCATCGCTTGCACCGTCATTGGCACGTCGCCGTAGCCCGAGATGAAGATGATCGGCATGTCAGTGCGGTCGACAGCGACGCGCTTCTGCAATTCGAGGCCATTGAGGCCCGGAAGGGCGACGTCAAGGACCAGGCAGCTCGGGGCGGGAACTCGTGGGCTGGACAGGAACTCCTGCGCCGACGCGAAGGTCTCCGCCTGCCAGCCAGCGGAGTCGATCAGCGATTCCAGAGATCTACGCACCGATGCGTCGTCGTCAACAACAAATACCATTGGCGTGGCTTGCGACATAGCGACCCCGTTCAATATATCGCCAGGTGCGTTCGCCGCATCTTTTTGGCCGCGTTGATGTGATTGCAGCAAGGCGTTAGCTTTCAGTGTGCTTCGGTGGATCTGGTGAACGCCGGTAACCCTGAACTGCGCTGAACGCGAGCCCGCAGAATTGTCGGGCTTCCAGTGGACTGGGCGCAATCACATCTTTCTATTAGATACGATCGCGTATCGCCGCGGCACAATGCGAAAAGCGGTTTCGCTGGGTGACCCAAAGCCGTCGATGCGCGCATTGATTCCAGGTAAGGATGTCCGTGACTGAAGACGCTACACGCTTGATCATTGCAGTTGTCGACGATGATCCGAAAATTCTCGAATCGCTCGAGGATCTGTTGGAATCGGCGGATCACGCCGTGCGCAGTTTTACTTCTGCGACAGCACTTCTCGAAAGCGGGTGTCTCGAAAAGATCGATTGCCTGATCTCGGACATCGGCATGCCCGTGATGGATGGCTTCGAATTAGTACGAATAGCTCATGCGACACGGCCGACGTTGCCCATCATCCTCATCAGCGGCCACCGTCACATCCTGAATGGATTGCCGCCTGTGCTCGGAGGCCACTACCGGGCGCTCAAAAAGCCCTTCGACGGGCAGGCGCTACTCACGGCAGTCAGCGATGGTCTCAGGACGGGAGGCTAGCCGCCGCGAGGGATGCGTCACTCACGAGAGTGCTAGGGTAACGCGAGCGATGTGGCGCATGTTTATGTCATTCGAAACGCAGAATCGGCCCTGATGCCATAGTGACAGCAATACCGTAGGTTCCAATGGCCCAATGACTCCGAATAGGTGAATCGCATTTCACTCCGTTGCATACCACTCCGATGTTGACGACACCCGCCATCGGCGCGGAGGAACAGAATCTCATCCTCTCGAGCTTGTCGCCAGGTCCAGCCCAAAAGCGGCTAGCTCTTGCTGTCGTCCTCGGTTTACTGGTCGTCTTCGTTTTGATCACCGCGGGTCCGCTCTCGGGCGTACGGCTTGGCCGGGTCGACGCCTTCGTCCCGGCTTATGCGACGGCACTGTTCGTGTGCGATTCGATTACCGCGATCCTCCTGTACACCCAGTTCTCCATTCTGCGTTCGCGTGCCATCCTCGTGATCTCGAGTGGATATCTCTTCGCGGCGCTTATCCTCATCCCCTGGATCCTGACGTTTCCAGGTGTGTTTGCGCCCGCGGGACTGATGGGCGGCATGCAGAGTACGTCATGGCTCTACTTTTTACAGCACGCTGGTTTTCCCCTCTTCGTCATCGGCTATGCCCTGTTGAAGGATGGGAATCCCAGCAAACGAATCTGGCAGGGCGCGGTGCGTGCCGCGATCGTCAACAGTATCGCGTTGACAGCGGC
This sequence comes from Betaproteobacteria bacterium, assembly GCA_028291945.1. Taxonomy (GTDB): domain Bacteria; phylum Pseudomonadota; class Gammaproteobacteria; order Burkholderiales; family SG8-41; genus JAQGMV01. Next base: position 515 of record JAQGNH010000543.1, on the reverse strand, counting down.
CCTCGTCTCGGCAGCCGCATTTCTTTGCATCGCGGGCGATGCTTTATTGCCCCGCGTGGTGCTCGATTCCATCCGCCTCAGTCCGTTGTGGCCTTATGTTGGGGTTCCCGTCGCGTTGCTAAGTATTTCTGCCATCGTCGTGCTCTGGATCCGGCGACGCTCAGCGCTCGATCTTTGGTTGCTGGTCGTGATGTTCATATACTCGACAGAGATACCTCTAAGCTATTACCCTGATCCAGCCCGCTTTAGCATCGGCTGGTATGCCGTGCGGATCTTCGGGTTCGTATCCAGTAGTCTCGTCCTGATTGTCTTGCTGTACGAGATACAAACGCTTTATGCGCGGCTGCTTGGCGCGGTCCTTTCCCAGCGTCGCGAACGTGCGGCGCGCTTGATGACCGGGGACGCGGTTGCCGCCACGATTTCCCACGAGGTCACCCAGCCATTGACCGCGATGATCGCGAGTGCCGACGCGGGCTTTCGCTTTCTCGATCGCTCGATGCCCAATCTGGACAGAG
>JAQGNH010000520.1 GCA_028291945.1 Betaproteobacteria bacterium | reverse complement strand
GAAAACGCGGTGCTCGTTTGTGATACCGGGCACTCCGGCATCTGGAGCGGTGCCATGGTCGAGTTCACGCGCCCCGGGCAGCGCCTGATTCGCTGCGCCGGATCGCTGGGCTGGGGATTTCCCGGCGCGATGGGCGTCAAATGCGCGCGTCCCGACACGCCCGTCGTCTGCTTTTCGGGAGACGGCGGTTTCTACTATCATCTGTCGGAGCTCGAGACCGCTGCGCGCTACGGCATCAACGTCGTGGTGATCGTCAACAACAATGGCGCGCTCAATCAGGAGATCCCGCATTTCGACAGAGCGTACGGCGGTGATCCCGACGAGCGCGGGCGGGAAATGTGGGGTTTCAGCGAGGTGAACTTCGCACGCGTCGCGGAATCGCTCGGCTGTGTAGGCATGCGCGTAGAGAAACCGGCCGAGATACCGGCGGCGCTGGAAAAGGCGCTCGCCGCGAGAAAACCCGTCGTGATCGACGTCGTGACGGATCATCGCGCGTTCGCACCGAAGACGTGGACCGGCAGCGCTGCGGCCGGACATTAGCATTAGGAGAGAGGCAACCGATGCATGGATCACTTGAAACGATCGGCGTAGAAGTCGACTTGTGCGCACCTGGATGGCAGAAGATCATCGAGCCGAGCCCGCCGGTGGACATCATCGCGCGCGACATCATCTTCGGCGAAGGGCCGACCTGGGACGCGAAGAACAAGCAGCTCTACTTCACCGACATCATCGGCGACACGATCTGGAAGTGGCGGCCGGAGACCGGGCAGGAAGTGGTGCTGCGCGCTTCGGTGAAGGCGAACGGGACCTGCCTCGATCTCGAGAACCGGCTCGTCGTCGCGGGCTGGGGCGGGCGCACTGTCTTCCGCATGGAAAAGAACGGCACGTGGAAAACGCTCGCCGATCGATGTGAGGGGAAGAAGCTCAACAGCCCCAACGACATCGTCGTTAAATCGGACGGCTCGATCTGGTTCACCGATCCGCCGGGTGGGCTCCTCAACGTCGGCATGGTCGGTCACGATCTGCAGCGCTATCTCGAAACGCAGCCGGTCTTCCGCATCTCGGCGGACGGCAAGGACATGACGGTCGTCACCGAGGACAACGTGTATCCGAACGGCCTGTGCTTTTCGCCCGACGAGAAGGTCCTGTACGTGAACTGCAGCCGCGAGCGCGTCATCCGCGAGTACGACGTGAAGGCCGACGGCACGGTCGGCAAAGCGCGCGAGTTCTATCGCTACACCGGTCCCGAGCGCGGCGTCCCCGACGGGATCAAGTGCGATACCGCCGGCAACGTGTGGTGCACGGCGCCGGGCGGCATCTGGGTGCACGATCCTTCGGGCAAACCCATCGTGCGCATCAAGACCGAAGGACACCATCCTACGAATATCGCGTTCGGCGACGATGACTGGAAGTCGCTTTACATCACGATGATCGGCTCGGTCGTGCGCACGCGCATCAACATCGCCGGCGTTCCGTCGCGCTGAGGAGAACAGGATGGACTGGAAATTCGAACGGGTGGCCGGACCTTACAAGGGAAGAACGGGAGGGCTCGCCTGGGATGGAAAAGCAATGCTGTTCAGCGCGGTCGCCGAAGAGCGCATCCTGCGCTACGACCCTTCCACTGGGAAAGCCGAGCTATTTCGCTGGTTCACCGGGCGCACGAACGGGCTCGCGGTCGCGAAGGACGGCACCGTATTCGGCGCGCAGGAAGGCGGCCGCCGCGTGATTCACTTTCTTGCAGACGGATCGACCGCACCCACGCAGGAGCTCCTCGATGGCGCGCATCACAACCAGCCGGTCGATCTGACGATCGACAGCAAGGGGCGTCTCTGGATCGCCGATTCCTACAACTCGCAGCCGCCGTACGGTCCTCCGGCTTATCCGTTCCTGCCGCACGCATCGGTGCTCCGCATGGACGGCTACGGACCGGGTCTATGGCGGCTCACGCGCGTCACGCACGACACCGCAGGCCCGCGCGCGGTCCTGCTCTCTGCGGACGCGAAAACGCTCTACGTTGCCGATGGAGACATCGAGCGCGGTGACGTGTGCCAGCTCTTCGCGTATCCGCTGGACGAACACGGTGTCGCCGGGCATCGCAAGACGTTGCTCAATCTCGCGGCGATGGAGCGCGGCATCGAAGGCATGTGCCTCGACAGCGACGGCAACATCGTCGCGTGCATGGGCTGGAAGAAGAGCGGCAATGCGCCTGCGGTGGTCGTGATCTCGCCGGGCGGAACGATCCTCGAAACACATCCCGCGCCCGCGGATGCGCCGATGCGCTGCGCGTTCGGCGATGCTGATCTCGGAAGTTTGTACGTCACTGCCGCAGACGGCGGTCTTTATCGTGCGCGCGGCATCGGGCGGCGTGGACTGAAGCGGTCGGCTTCGTAAGCACACGATCCCCGGACCGTTCATGCTTCGACAGGCTCAGCACGAATGGTTCATCCGGTGAATCGCAAGCTGACTGTTGCCGCAGTCGTCGCGGCCTTGCTTCTGCCCTGCGCCGCTCACGCACAGAAATCGTCCGCGACCGCGTATCCCGAACGACCGATCCGGCTGATCGCGCTGAGCTCGCCCGGATCCGGTCCCGACATCGTCGGCCGTCTCATCGGCGCGAAGCTCACCGAAGTTTTCGGGCAGCAGGTCATCGTCGACACCCGCCCGGGCGCAAGCGGCATCATCGGCTCCGAGATCGCAGCGCGTGCCGCGCCCGACGGCTACACGCTCGTCATCATCACGTCGCAGGCCGTGATCGTTTCCCAGATGTACGACAAGCTCAAATTCGATCTGGTGAAAGACTTCGCGCCGATCACGATGGTCGGCACGACGCCGTTTCTCCTCGTCGTGCATCCAAGCGTCGCAGCGCATTCGGTGAAGGAGCTGATCGCTCTCGTCAAATCGAAGCCGGGGCAGTACCGTTATGGCTCAGGCGGTTCAGGCTCGCCGCCGCACCTGTCGTTCGAGATTTTGAAAAGCATGACGGGCATGGACATTCAGCACGTGCCGTACAAGGGTGTTACGGCGGCGATGACCGATACGATCGCCGGGCAGGTGCACGCGCTGATCTCGGTCGTGCCCGCCGTGCTGCCTTCCGTGCGCGCCGGCCGATTGCGCGCGCTCGGCGTCACCAGCGCTCAGCGCTCTCCGCTCGCGCCGGATATACCTGCGATCGCAGAAACAGTGCGCGGTTACGAATTCATCGGGTGGTACAGCATCTTCGCTCCGGCGCGAACACCTCAGCCGATCGTCGCGAAGCTGCACGGCGAAATCGTCAAGACACTGCAAACGAATGAAATGCGCGAGCATCTCGCCAACATCGGCATCGATCCGCTCACGAGCGCGCCGAACGAGCTCTCGGCTTACCTGGCCGCACAGATGAAGAAGATGCGTGAGGCGGTCGTCACGTCCGGCGCGCGGCCCGACCGGTAAACGGCAAAGACGAGCCGTCGCAGCGACTTGTGCTGCAGTCCGTCGAGCGCGCGGTTCGTGTGCGGCAACCAAGGAGGAAAGGTTACGGAGAGGAACCATCGGTTTCTCTCTGTTCGTTTACCGGCCGAGGCGGACGCCGAATGGCGGCCGCCGCGAACCGGGTTTCGTGCACGACGGACATGCTTTGCAGCACCAGGAGCTGCGATGGGTCGGCTTTAACGCCCATCCGGTCGGCAAAGAGGTGGCAATGTCTCAGGCCGCCGTGATCTGCTCCAGCGGAGTGGGCTTCGCAGCGTGCAACGCCGGCAGCAGTTCTTCGGACATCAGTCGCATGCTGGCCAAGGCGTTGGAGACGGGCATCCCGAGGAAATGGGTGCGGAACACGAAGTGGGTTACGCCCAGTTCATCGATGTAAGGCTTGAGCTGATTCCAGCAGTCCTCCG
>JAQGNH010000148.1 GCA_028291945.1 Betaproteobacteria bacterium | reverse complement strand
AAACGCCGCGTCCTGGCGCGATAATTGCGCGGTCCGTACTTGCGCCGGCAAACCTGATCGCGCGGCCGCGTCGAACGATCGCTCGACTCTTACGAAACACCGATGCTGCCTGGATCACTGCTCTACTCGAGAGTACTGACGACAGGAAGTAAAGCGCGCAGCACGAGGATCGGAGACCGCGCATTTCAGCGCACTCGAGTGCGCACACGAGGACACCATCATGACTTTCGCGTTGCTCGCACGCTGCGGCCGTACAGGCCGCATCGGTCTCGCCATCGCCAGCGACGACCTGTGCATCGGCGCGATTGTTGCGCACGCGCTGCGCTCGAACATCGGCGGCAGTGTCACGCTGGGCGGCTCTCATGAAATTAATAATACGCTCGCGTGCAACCTTCTGGCACAGGGCTACGCGCCTGCCCGCGTTCTGCGCGAGTTGCGCGCAAACGATCTGGAGCGCGAGAGCCGGCAGATCGCCATCGTCGATCGGCACGGCCGCGCCGCTGCCCATACGGGCGAGGGGCTGGCGCACTCAGCCCAGCAGAAGATCGAGTCCGGCTTCGCGGTACTCGCAGATGCCACGGTGAAGCCCTCGCTCGTGGACGTGTTCGAGGCGTGCGAGAGAAGTTACCCTCAGCGCGATACGCGATGAGCGCGCGAACTGTTGGGATTCGGGCGCGAGTCGCGCCTTATGTATTGATCTTCGCGTTTCTGCTCGCGTGCGCGCCTGTGGGTGCGCGCGCGCAGAGCAGCTGGAAGCCGAGCCGGCCCGTCGCCTTCGTCGTGGGGGCTACGCCCGGGGGCAGCCTCGATCTCACCGCAAGGCTCATGCAGCGCGTGTGGGACCAGCAGAAAACGAGCGGGCAGCCCGTGATCGTCATCAACAAGCCGGGCGCCGGCCAGGGCCTCGCGTGGGCCTACATGCAGGACAAAGGGGCCGATGGCCACGCGATCGCGCTCGGCGGTCCAAACCTCATTTCCAACGAGATCACGGGCGTACATCCGATCGGCTACACCGACGTCACAACGATCGCGATGCTGCTCGACGACTACATCGCGTTCGTCGTCCGGCCGGACTCGAGGCTCGCGAGCGTACGAGACGCGGTCGAGCGCTTGAGGCGGGATCCGGGCGCACTGACGATCGGCTGCGGGCCCGCGCTCGGCGGCGGCGCTCACATCGGCGCACTGGTCGCGCTGCGCGCTGGCGGCGTACGTGTGCAGGATGTGCGGTTTGTCGTCTACAAGTCAGCGGGAGAAGCCGCCACCGCAGTGCTCGCGGGCGAAATCGATCTCGCCGTGGGCACCGTCGCCAATTATCCGCCACTGCTTTCCGCCGGGCGCCTGAGGGCAATCGGCGTGACCTCGCCGCAACGTCTGAACGGCGTCATGGCCCAAGTCCCCACGCTGAGAGATCAGGGTATAGACGCCGTATTCACGACGTGGCGCAACATCCTCGGCCCCCGGAACATGAGCCCGGCACAGCTTGCATACTGGCAGGACGCCGTGACCCAAGTGATGAAAAGCGACGAGTGGCGAAGAGACCTGGAGCGCAATTTCTGGACGGACAACTTCCTGACCGGTGAGCGCGCGCGCAAGTATCTCGCGCAGCAAAGCGCCCTCTACCGAAAGATCTTTCAGGAAGTCGGTCTGGCAAAGTCGACCCCCTAGCGGCTCGGCTTCGCATACCGGCGCGGTCCGCGCGCCCTCACCTCCCACAGGAAGATCCTCTATGTCACGTCCGTTCCGCCGGGCTGCGCCGTGCGCAGCGCACACTGTCTTGCAGGACTCGTACTTGCCGCGCTATCGGTTTCCGCCGCGCACGTTTCCTAAAAGCTGTCAGGGAGAATTCAACGACGATAGGTTCCGCTGTCAGAGCCGAACTCTGAGTCCGACGGTGTCTGGACACATTACTAGCATCGCGAGTAACCTTTGCTCGTGGGGATTTTGCAGATTCCCCGCCGTCCGTAAGACGCGTCCCGCGTCCAAATCTGCTTCTATCCGTATGAACGGAGTCAGAGGCCATGGACGCAATGCAGCTTCTTCACACGCGCTACTCGGCATTGAAGCTCGGTGAGCCCGCGCCTTCGGCCCAGGCGCTCCGCGCAATACTCGAGAGTGCGGCCCATGTGCCGGACCACGGCCGGCTCCAGCCTTGGCGCCTGATTCTCATTGTGAAGGACGCTCGCCTCAGCCTTGGCGACGTGCTGGCCGAGGGATTGTCTCGGCGAAATCCTCTCGCCAACGAACAGACGCTCGCTCGAGAACGACAGAAGGCGCTGCGCGCACCCCTCATCATCGTGGTCGCCACACGATGCGATAAGTCCGCCAAGATCCCTGTCATCGAGCAGATCCTCTCCGCCGGCTGCGCTGCGCTAAGCATCATGCAGGGAGGCTTTGCCCAAGGTCTGGGCGCCATGTGGAGAATCGGCGACCCGGCCTATGACAACACCGTGAAGAGTGCTCTCGGGATCGAGGTAGATGACCTCATCGTCGGCTTCATCTACGTGGGAACAGAGATCGGCGACCCCGGGACCCGACCTCGGCGATCGGTAGATGAGTTCGCCGAACATTGGGCTGGCGGCCGCGCCTAGCTGATACCTGGAAGAACTACGCATGGAGCTCACGGGCAAGCTATCCATTTAATGTTAGACGGTATGCCTTATCGAGTTGAAAGACGGTCACATCACGCACACCGGATGCGGCCGGTGTGTGAACCAGGCAGGCAGCATCACGCTGTTCCACAAGTTCAAGTGCGGCGCCCCTGCGCCGTAGCGTTTCCGACGTGACGTATCTCTGGAAGCTGCGCCCTTACTTCCGCCAAGTCGCGGGCGAGCTCGTGCTCGGCTCGTTGGCCGGTATCGTCATGAACACGGCGGTGGTCCTTCCGGCCATCCTCCTCGGCAGTGCGATCGACAAGGCGCTCGCGCTCGAGCGGGGCGAGGCGTCGCCCGCGCAGGTGACCCTCGCTGCGCTGCTGCTGATAGGCGGCACGCTCCTTACGGAGGGCCCGCGCGTGCTCAAGCGCTGGTGGCTGATAACCGCCAACGCGCGCATCCGCGCCAACTTGCGCGCCGATGCGCTTCGCGGAACGCTATCGCGGCCGCTCGCCGATTTGCACAGGACCTCCATTGGCGATCAATTGGCGCGGATTGTCGGTGACGTCGAAGTGCTCGGTGTCGGCGTTCGGGAGTTCACCATCGAGACGTGGGATACGGTCCTTTTCTCCTGTTCGTTTCTCGTTGCAATGTTCGTGATCGACGCACAGTTGTCACTCCTCGCGCTGGCGCCAGCGCCTGTTGCGATGCTCATCGCCCATGCCTCGGGCCGCTGGGTGGCGGCGCGAACAACCCGTGCCAGACAGGCGAACGCCGCGCTGACCGCGAGCATTCAGGAGCTACTGTCGGGTTTCCGCGTGCTGCGCTTCTTCGGCCGTGGCCCTACAGCAACCGGCGCGATCGCGACGTTCTCCGAGACATTCGCCGAGCGCAACCTGAGCGCGACACGCCTGCGTCTGGGCCTGCCACCGCTTTACAGCACGCTGATGATGTCCGGCATTGTGTTCGTGATCTGGCATGGCGGCGAACGCGTGGTCGAGGGCGCGATGAGTGTCGGTGCGTTCGTTGGGTTCCTGGCGTTGTTCATCCGCTTCGCCGAGCGCGGCTTCCGCATACCGCAGCTCGTCAATTCCATCCAGAGTGGCGGTGCCGCCTACGCGCGGCTGGAGCCCATGTTGGCGCCGGCACTTACTGTGAAGCGCGAGCCTCCATTCGCGTCTTTCAAGTCCAGCCACGTCGCAGTAGTCAGTCCAGAGAAGTTCACCGTTAAGCACAGCCATTCCGGTCCGGTCGGCGCCTCGCTGCAGAACGTCTCTTTTAGTTACCCGGGTGCGACCCGGCCGGCGCTCGTCGACCTCTCGCTCGAGATTGCGCCCGGGAGCATGGTCGCTGTGACCGGTGCCGTGGGATCGGGCAAAAGCGCCCTCGCGCGCGCGCTGCTCGGCATTTACCCCATCGCGTCGGGCAACGCGTTCCTATTTGCAGCGGACGGCTCGACACTCGATTACCCATCCGGCCTCGTCGGCTACCTCCCCCAGGACACGCAGGTCTTCTCGGGTTCGGTCCGAGATAACGTGCTCATGGGAGCGGTGGCCGATTATCCGGAGTTCGTTACGCAGGCAGTGAGGCTCGCAGCCCTCGACACGGACGTTGCTAAATTTCCGCGGGGCATGGACACGCCGATCGGCGAGCTCGGCGTACGCATTTCCGGCGGGCAACAAAAGCGCCTGGGCTTGGCGCGGGCGATCGCGGCCTACGCCCCGCACCCTCCCGGTCTGCTCGTATTAGACGATCCGTTCTCGGCGGTGGACGTCGAGACGGAGACCCGCATTGTCGCGGCTCTACGCGAGGCGTTTGGACCGCAGCAACCCACTCACGAACGCGCAACGATACTGCTTTGTTCCCAGCGCCTCGCGGCGTTCCCCAAAGCTGATCGGGTGGTGGTCCTCGAGAACGGCAGAATCGAAGAGGAAGGAACGCATGACGAGCTGATGGCGCGGGAAGGCCTGTACGCGCGCATCTACCGGGCACAGGCATGCAGCGAGTAGTTCGAGGCGAAACTCGAAACGAGAGGGTCGCCGCGGTTGCCGCTTCCGCTGAACGCAAAGGTTTTGCGCGTCAACTCGCGGAGCTTGTGCGTCCAAGGCAGCGCATGCTCGTCGTCATCGCGTTGCTGGTACTGACAGGCGCCTTGTTCGAGCTGCTGCCTCCAGTGCTCGTCCGCTGGATCGTCGACGATCATTTGGCGGTCGGCAAGAGCAACGGCTTGCTTGCGTTGGCGCTTTTGTACCTGGGGGCGATGGCGTTGGGTCAGTGCCTCGCCTTCACTTATGGCTATCTCGCGGCGGCCATCGCACAAAGCGTTCTCAGCGATCTGCGCGTGCGACTGTTCGGCCATCTGCAGCGCCTTCCCGCCAGCTATTTCGACGACAGTTCCCTCGGCGATGCCATCAGCCGGTGCACGGCGGACGTCGACACACTGGACACGATGTTCACAAGCGGCGTCGCGACCCTGGTGGCGAATCTCTTTCGTCTGGTTACGATCGCCGCCGCGATGATCATCCTCAATCCCACGCTGTCGCTTGCGTCGGCAGTAGTGTTGCCTCCTCTTGTGATCGTCACGCGCTTCTTCCAGGTGCGCATCCGCGACGCCGAGCGCGCCAGCCGAAGAGCAGTGGGTGAAATGAATACTCATCTGCAGGAAACACTGCGCGGCGTCGAGGTCATTCAGGCGTTCAGGCGGGAGGCGAGCTTCGTTGCGCGCTTCCGGGACGTGCTGCAGCGGGTGCTGCACGCCTCGAACCGTTCCACGATTTACTCCTCCTTCTATCCGCCAATGACCGCGTTGATGACCTATAGCGCGATCGCCTTTCTGCTGTGGGCAGGCACGCGCGATGTCTTTGGCTCCTTCGACATTTCGATCGGCACCCTTACTGCATTCGCGCTACTCCTGCAGCGCTTTTTCACGCCGGTGACCGCGTTGGGTGACGAATGGCAGACGGTGCAAGGGGCCCTATCGGGCGCAGAGCGCATCTTCGAGGTACTGGTCCTGCCCGCCGACAAGCAGCCGCTGTCGTCGCCGCAAAGGGAACAGCGAGACGGCCTTGTCTGCGAGGATGTCGTCTTTGGCTATGCGCCTGCAGCACCGGTGCTGCACGGTGTGAGTTTGCACGTTGCTCCCGGGGAACACGTTGCGCTGGTGGGCCGCACCGGAGCGGGGAAGACCAGCATTGTCCATCTCCTCGCCGGCCTGTACAAACCATGGCGAGGCATGGTTCGCGTCGCGGGACGCGACCCGCGCGCGCTGTCAGACGAAGAAAAACGCCGAACGTTCGGCATCGTGCCTCAGGCGTCGCAGCTGTTTAGCGGTACGGTCCTCGAGAATCTTACGCTCAAGGGCGAAGGCGTACCGGAATCGGCTGTGATTGAAGCGGCGAAAATCAGCGGCGCAGACGCGTTCATCCACGCTCTGCCAAACGGCTACCAGACCGTGCTGCGGGGCTCGGGTGGGGGTCTGGGCGTGCAGTTGTCGGCCGGCCAGGAGCAGCTCCTGACGTTGACTCGTGCGCTGGTCTCGCGGCCCTCGGTTCTTCTGTTCGATGAGGCCACATCCTTCGCGGACGGTGCCACCGAGGCGGCGCTGCGCAAGGCGCTACGCGCGACCGTGCTGAATCGCGGCACGGCGGTTCTGTCCATCGCTCACAGGCTCTCAACGGCCCGAGAGGCGGACAGAGTTGTCGTCATTGACCACGGCCGCATCGTCGAGGTCGGTGCGCCTCAGGATCTCGTCGCGCGCGGCGGACGCTTCGCGGCGCTGCTGCAGCTCGAGGCAGCGGGCTGGGATTGGCGCGCAACGAACTAAATTCATTGCACGTAAGGAGGGCAGCGGCTATGACAATACGTTTGCTCGTCCCGTCGTTCTCGGAGAATCGATTCTATACATTCCCCGCGCGTTCTTCGCACACGACCGGAGCCGCAACAGATTGGTCCTTATTTCGGCTACAGCGTAGAACTGCTTAAACGCAGCCGCAACACACGCGCCAGAAAAGCTGGCACGCGGTTGCTCTGCTGCCCTACTCCATTTACCCATCACTCACGTGCCGCCCAGCGCAGCAGCGTAGCCACCCACTGGATTTCGCCAGCCACACGAGGTAGTCCTGAAGGACAAGTGATCTGGCCGCATTGCACGGTGTAGTCGACCTGCGCCAAACAACACAGACCCGTAACATTCGCGGCATTCCAGGGGCTGCTCTGAAATCGTTCGGCAACCCTGCGCGCATAACTTGGTCGCATGCAAACCTCAACAACGGAAAGGAACCACCATGAAACGCATCGCAAGAACACTGGTCATCGTAACTCTCTCAAGCGCGGCGACTGCCGCAGTAGCAGTCGACACGTCGTTCCCTCCGGGCGTCGAGAACCAAGTACCCCTGTCGGAGGAGTTCTCGAATATCGACACCTACAAGAAGGAGCATCGCGATAGCGTCAACCAGACACCGCTGACCTACCCGGCGGCTGGTCTGCAAGAGTATCCGCTCTCGGGCGAGTTTCCAAACCTGCAGAGCTATCAGGACATTCACAGGAATGATCCTGTGGTTCAGTCGACGACGCCCACGTTTCCGTACAGCGTGCCTGAAGAGCAGTCGCTCGCCGACGAAGGTCTGGTTCCTGGTATAGCCAACGTACCTCCCTACAACAACCGCGGTGCAGTTGGCAAAACCCGGTGACGATTTGTCTCGAGCGATGCACGCCTGAGCTGACAGATTGATCAACGTCCCGGCCAGAGAGACCTGGCCGGTTTCACTCCGTCGGCAACGGCGCCGATGAGCTCTAAACGATCATGGGGGCAGATGATTCGCTTTGCGTCTTCAACGGTCGCTCCGTAACTCCAAGTCTGACCGAACATGCACGTGCCGAGCGCGAGCTCGGGGACTTTTAGACCAGTCCGTTCTCCAAAAATGTGGCGGCGCATAAACGGCTCCGGGTGATGGTGCTAAGCGGCCGAGGGTGGAAGGCCCGAGATGGTTGTCGGATCGCGCTTAATGACGGGTGTCCCGGCACGATTTTTTTCTGAGTAAGTTGGCTAAGCTTCAGTCTTCCTCTCGTGTCTGTGAGGCGCGTGTCACCGGCCAGCGATTTCGTAGCCGAAGACACGGTTCCGTTGCATCCGCGACGCGTGCCGTCGTGTGTCAGGCGAACCTGGATCGCTGCTGTGCTTGCACTCGCTGGATCGTGGACAAGAGCCAGGCGCATCCGAGTGCCAAACCCAACAAGACAATGCCGTGCCCTGCTTCCGTCTGGCCTTCCATCGAATAGACGTTACAAAGACGCAGCTCGGTCGTCGCGAAGTAGATGCCCAGCCACGTCGTCATCGAGACCGTGTAGCCGACAAAGAAGAGCTGCAGCAGGGCCGGTGAGCGCTCGAACGAATGCCTCAGCAGCAAGCCGCACGCGAACAGCGTCACGACCTTGAGCAGATCTGCCTGGGGCAGGACCACCGCACGATCGATGGCCAACGGCAGCATCCAGTACGCGACGATGGCTTGCGCGGCAAAGAAGCCGGTGAGGCCGTATTGATTCCACGGCGACGGGCGCTTGTGTGCGATGGCTCGCATGGACAACCAACCGCCAAGTACAAGCAGCGGCATCTGGATCACCATGTGCCACGCCATGCTCTGTGCGATCAGGCTGCGCATCGGCGGCAGCGATAGGGCAAAGGCCGGGAGAGTGACCGCCAGCGCAGTCAGTGTGGCCCTCTTGGAAAGAATGCTGCGGTTCATCGTTTCGCAGCCAGCGCCGCGTCCAGCGCCTGATCCAATGCGTCGTAGTCGGTAATCCGAACGAGCCGCGCACGGGCATCGACGATGTGGAGTGCAGCGTTGTGCTCGAAGCCGCCCATCGGCGCCGGCACCACCATGATTCCGAACGAATCCAGCAAGCGTTGCCGGTCACTTGCTGATGCAAGCGAGACCGCCTCCCAGACGGCGGGACTCAAGCGCATGCGAGCGGCGTAATCCTGCAGCGCGGCAGCATCATCGTGCGCAGGGTCGAAGCTGATGGAGAGCAAGCTCACCTGCCCCTGCAGGCCGCGCTCGAGTATCCGCTGTTGAAGCTGCTGGTACACCGATCCGAGCGAGCTGCAAACGCTCCGGCAACGCATGTAAATGAAGTCGATGATCCGGACCCGATTGTCTGCAGCCAGCCGCCGACGCAAGCTGTCTTTCTTCCCGTCGAGATCCAGCAGCAGAAAATTCGGAATTTGCCGCGGCTCGCGTGCGACCTCCGTTCGCCGCAACGCTTCGGTAGTGAACCCGCTACCGCGATCGGTGGCGTCGAAGATCACTCCCAGCCCGACAAGCAGCACGAATACGCTTGCACCAAAGGTCTTGAGAAGATCTTCGGGCCGCGCCGCGGATTCAGAATGCCGACTTGAGTTCCTGTCCACTTTTGTAGGGCTCGGTTCGCGACTGGGTCGTCTCGCGCTGCGCCTTGACGGTTGCGGGCTTGATCGGCGCTGCTTGGTTACCCCATGCGGAGCGGATGTAACTCATGACGGCGGCAAGTTCGACGTCGCTCATGTCCTTCCATGCCGGCATGGCGCCTTTGTACTGCTTGCCCTTGACCTCGATGTGCCCATTGATGCCGTGCAGCACGATGTTGATCAGTACCTTCTCGTCCCCCAGCACCCACTCGGACGTCGCCAGGGGCGGGAACACGGCCGCTACACCCTGTCCCGTCGGCTGGTGACAGGCTACGCACTTGCTACCGTAGATCTGCTTGCCGTCGACCTCGGCCGCCGCGCCGGCCAAGTGCTCCGGCGGGCGCAACGCAGCCATGGTGCGTTGGTCACCGTAGGACGACTCTCCCCCGGACGGCGTGCTGAAGATGTAGAAGGCGCCCCACATCGTCATCGCACCGAGCAGCATCATCATGAACCATGGCAGTGGTCGAACGCCTTCGTCGGGATCGGCGTACTCCCGCTGGCGTTGCGGGCTCGACGTCTCGGGTTCGGACCGGCTCATCGCTTCTCCCCGGCAAGCGCAGGATAGGTTCGGTCCAGGGATAGCAGGTAACTGACCAGGGCCAGCGCCTCGGGCTTCGCCACCACGACTTCGTCCGGTTTCGCGAGCGCGGGCGGCAGGTTCACGACCGTCTCACCCGGCTTGGGCTGTCCCTTGCGCACTTCGAACAGGTACGGGTACGACGGCATGATCGAGCCCGGCGTGTAGGCGCGTGGCTGGTAGAGGTGTCCGAGGTGCCAGTCCTTGCTTGGCTGGCGCGCGCCGATGTTCATCAAGTCGGGACCGGTGCGCATGGTACCCAGCAGGTGCGGCGTGTCGTAGGCGTAGTCGCCGGCCACCGTGGGGCGGCCCCAACCGCGCTTGGCGTCCGGCGCCTGCTTCGTGTCTCGGGGCTGCTGCGAATGGCAATAGACGCAGCCGTTGGCGATATACGACTGCCGGCCGACGAGTTGCTCGTTGGTGTACGGCTTGAGCGCTGCGGGTGGCGTTACGTTCTGGAGCAACAGGTAGGGCATGACGACGAGGATACCGGTCGCGCCGCCCAGGATCACCATCGCACCGGTGATCAGGCGCAGCTCATCCATATCCCAGACGTTCGCCTTCGCGTTCATGCCACCGCTCCCTTGGCAAGCCGCGGCGAGAACAGCGATGGCCCGAGCAAAGCCGCGCCCAGTCGCTTGGGTCCGAACTTCCAGCCCATCGCGAAGAAGTGGGCGGCGAAAATCAGGTGGCCCAAGGTCATCAGGCCGCCACCAATGGAACGCGCCTGCAGGTAGGGCAGTGTCAACGCCACCGACCTAATGAACGGGGTCTTTTCGTCGAGCATCGCCAGGCCCTGCAACCAGCCGCCGATGGACAGCCAGATGAAATAGATCGCGAAGCCGATCAACACAAGCCAGAAGTGCAGCGCAATCAGTTTGGGGTAGGGCCATTCCGAGTTCATGACGCGTGGCATGATGAAGTAGATCGAGCCGAACATCACCATCGAGAAGAATCCATACAGCCCCAGGTGGGCGTGGGCGACCGTGTAGTGCGTGAAGTGCGTGACGGTGTTGACCGTGCGCAGCGACTCGAGCGAGCCTTGCACCGACGTGGCGGTGTACATCATGGCGCCCAGCACGATGAAACGCAGCGTCGGCGAATGAATCAGCACGCGAAAATTGCCCAGTACCGTCAGGTGCTGGTTCACCGCCACGGCAAACACCGGGATCACCATCATCACGCTCTGCACGATGGAGATCGTGATCAGCCACGACGGCACCGGCCCGCCGATCAGGTGATGCCCGCCGACCTGGCTGTAGAAGAAGGCCAGCGACCAGAAGCCCAGCAGCGACAGGTTGTACGAGTAAATCGGCTTGCCCAGCACCTTCGGGATAAAGTAATACGCTGCGGCGAGGCCGATCGGCGTGAACCACAACGCTAGCACGTTGTGGCCGTACCACCAGTTCATCGCAGCCTGCTGGACACCGAAATGCAGGCCAGGCCAGTTGGCGATCAGGAACAGGATCGGGAACCACAGCAGCCCGGCCCCGATGTACCAGACCGATACGTACAGGTGTTCGACCTTGCGCTGCAGTAACGTGAGCCACAGTGGAAAGCCAACCAGCCCGCCGCCAACCACCAGCAGGATGTCTATCTGCCACGGGAACTCGAGCCATTCGAGCCCGTCGGAATGGCCCGTGGCGATTGCCACCGTCCCCACAAGCACGCCAATGCTCCACAGTGCACCGCCAACTAAGGCGTATCTGGCGCCGACCAGTTCCGTCTTGAGCAGCCGCGGGATCAGCCAGATTGCGACGCCGATGCCCGCCAGCGAACACCATCCGTAGGCGACCAGGTTCAGATGGATCGGACGGATGCGCCCGAAGGTGAGCCAGTCGTACTGGACCCACCAATCGGGAGCATGCAGCTTGATGGAAGAAATCAGCCCGGCCAGCGACGCCAGCACCAGCCAGACTACCGCCAGCGTCAAGCACACGCCGACTACGAGAGATGTGGAGCCATCGGCGCGCGAGCGGGCCTCCGCATCGGCTACGCTCATGCGATCGCGACGATCCGCGTCCATCGTCTGCTGCAATTTGCCCTTTTGCGCCGCCGTCGCAGCGGGGTCTTCGACCGTGCCCAACTCGTTCGGCGCAAAGATCTGCGTGGCCGCGGCCGTGCCGTCACCGAACAGGCCCGTAGACATCGACCAGACGAAAGCGAACAGCGCCGCGACGGACAGCAAGAATGTGCCGAGCAACAGACTTACGGTGAAATCCATTTTGATCAGGCCTTACTTCGCGTTCAAAACGAGCGAGAGCATGGTCGCGAGCTCGCGGGTGGACAGCGGCTTCTTGAGCACCTCGTTCGCGCCCGCGTTGTAGGCGCGGTTCGCGACCGTGCCGGCCGCGTAACCGGTCACGAGCAGGATCGGTATCGAGCGCCGAATCGCGCGGACTTCGCTGATCAGCGCCGATCCACACAAGCCCGGCATGCGCTCGTCGGTAATCAGCGCGTCGAACCCGTGGGGATCGGCGCGCAACGCTTGCAGCGCAGCAGTGCCCGACGTGAAGGCGACTGGAGCATAGTTCAGGTCTACGAGCAGGCGTACGACGAGATCGACGAGCGGTGCCTCGTCATCGACGACCATGACGTGCTGGCCATTGCCATTCGGGACTGCCGAGAGCGTGTCTCTCGCAATATCGACAGCGTCGCCATGACGCGGGAAGTAGACCGTAAAAACGCTGCCTTTGCCGGA
>JAQGNH010000484.1 GCA_028291945.1 Betaproteobacteria bacterium | reverse complement strand
ATGCACGTGCCGTATCGAGGCGCAGCTCCTGCCCTCAACGACATAATGGCCGGTTTCGTGGACATCGTCTTCGATGCGCTAGTGACGACATTGCCTATTTGGCAGGACGGCAAAGTCAAAGTCCTGGGAATTACAAGCAAGAACAGGTCGCCATTCGTCCCGGATGTACCCACTATTACCGAGTCTGGATTGCCGGAATTCGAGTCCGCGAGTTGGAGCCTGATGGTTGCACCCCCATCAACCCCCTCCGCCATTGTTGAAAAGCTATCTGCTGGCGTACGCGACGTCTTAAAGGAGCCCGCAGTCATCGAGCGCTTGCGGTCACTCAGTCTCGACGTGGGAGGGACAACCCCCGCTGAAACTGCCGCATTTTTGGCGCGAGACACAGCACGCTGGGAGAACGTCGTGAAGAAAGGTGGAATCTCGGTCGAGTAGAGGGCCAAACGTTGCTCCGCGATGGGTTGCGGCTCTTTGCCACCGAACTGCACAGTGCTGCTCGCCCCCGCCGAAGGATTCGGACCGCTGTGAGGCGCCACCGTCGAGTCCTGGATCGCCTCGCTCAGCCTCATCAAAGCAGCCAGAATGAATGAAATTCAGACAACGATGGTGACTTGTGCGGGTGGGATGCCCGCCTTCGTCGCATCGCCTATTGGCATTGCGAAAGCGCCGGTCATCGTGCTTCTACACGAGCGCTACGGACTCGTGCAGCACACCAAGGACCTTGCCGCACGCCACGCGCGCGAAGGCCATGTCTGCATTGCCGCGGATTACTTCTACAAGCATCCCGACCAAGACGCCTTGCACCGGGGCGAGGCGGGTTACGATCTAACCGATCCGGAAGCGCTCGAATATATGGAAACCGCGATCGCTGAGGTCAAACATGTGGAGTGTGCGGACCTCGGGCGGATCGCCGCCATGGGAGTCTGCCAGACTGGACGACATCCGCTTGTACTCGCTGCGCATCGGCCGCTGGCCGCAGCCCTCGTCTGGTATGGTGCCGCGCAGGACCGGGAGTGGAAGGTCAACAATAGATATCCGGTAGCTCTGGATATCTTAATCGAGAGCGTCGAATGTCCGGTCCTCGGAATGTTCGGCGAGGTCGACCACATCATCTCTGTCGATCATGTTCGCAAATTCCGCGCCTGCCTCGAGCGCTTCGGCAAGAGTTTTCATGTCGAGATCTTCGGTGGGGCGCCCCATGGATGGTTGAACGACACCATGCCGGGTCGCTATCGGCTCGAATCAGCGGAAGCGGCGTGGCGGACGCAGCGCGCGTTTCTCGCCCACGCCTTCGAGCCCGACCGCGATGGGAGCTCGATCAGGCAAAGCTACAAGGCTTCGATTTCGCCATCCTACGACTTCAGCAAGAACGTCCGCTACGAATGAGGCGCGCAGGCGGCGCGCACGGCTCCCGCCAAGGAGATGCAAGCATGACCGATGCGTTCGAGGATTATTGCTGGAAAGACGTTGTTAACGCCGAGCTTCTGGAAATTTATGAACCCTATCGGCGCGATTTATATGTGGGACCGCGCCCCGCGATCCTGGCGATCGATCTCTATAACAAGGCCTATTTGGGCGGCAACCGTCCGGTGATCGAAGCAAACCGGGATTTTCCCGGCTCATGCGGCGAGAACGCCTGGAAGGCGATGGAGCCGACCCAACGCGTATTGGTCGCGGCGCGCCGTGCCGCCATTCCGGTGATCTATTCGACACGTCATGCCGACACGAATGGAGTCCAGTCCACCCATCGCAATCTGAGCGGCGAAACCGAGGATCTTTACGCCATCAAGGAAGAGTTTGCGCCGCGGCACGGCGACATCGTCATCTACAAGGAGCGCGCCTCGGCCTTCTTTGGCACTCCGCTTGTCGCTCATCTACGCCGATTGAGCGTCGAGAGTCTGATCATCTGCGGCGAAAGCACGTCCGGCTGCGTCCGCGCATCGACGGTGGATGCCTATTCGTATGGATTCCACAATGTGGTGGTCGAGGAATGCACCTACGATCGCTCCATGCTGAGCCACAAGGTGAACTTGTTCGATCTGCATCACAAATACTGCGACGTAATGCACGTCGCCGACGTGATCTCGCATCTCGATGAATTGGCCAGCAAGGCTGGAGCAGAGCTCCGCGCGGCTGAGTGAAGGGCCACTATGCGCGCGCGGGCTGTGGAAGGTACCCTTCCGGGTGCTCGGCCCTAGACATCTAGAAGACGTCAGCAATTGATGAACCGAGACCTGAGATGGAGAAGTTGCTTAACGTGGTCGTCGCGAGCAAGGTCCAGGAGGGCATCGACATAGTTGCAATTGAGCTCGCTAGTCAGTCTGGCGGCGACCTGCCGGAATTCACGGCGGGAGCGCACGTCGATGTGCATGTCCCAGGCGGCCTGGTTCGTCAATACTCCCTTTGCAACGACCCACGCGAGCGCCATCGCTATCTCATTGCTGTCCTGCGGGAGGCGAGCTCCCGTGGCGGCTCGGTGGCAATGCACGACTCGGTGCAAGAAGGAGATGTGCTTTCGATCTCCCTACCACGCAACCACTTCCCGCTAATCGAGAGCGCCTGTCATAGTCTGCTCTTGGCAGGAGGGATTGGAGTGACGCCATTACTGGCGATGGCCGAGCGGCTTACTCAATTGGGGGCAAGCTTCGACTTCCACTATTGCGCTCGCAGCATCAAGCGGATGGCGTTTCGGCAGCACGTTCTCTCCTCGCGGTTTGCCGACAGAGTGCAGTTTCATTTCGACGACGCAGATGACGCGCAGCGCCTCAGGCTTGACCTTTTGCTGCCCAATCCGGCGCGTGACACTCAATTATACGTTTGCGGGCCGGCGGGTTACATCGATCACGTTCTGCTCAATGCGGCGGCGCAGGGCTGGCGTGAGAGTCAACTTCACCGCGAGTACTTCGTGCTCGACTCGGCGCCGGCGGTGGGCGGAGATGAATTCCAAATCAAGGTTGCTAGCACGGGCCAAGTGATTACGGTGCCGGAGGACAGGAACGTCGTCGATGTGCTCAAGGACATAGGGATCGAAATTGCGGTGTCCTGTGAGCAGGGTGTATGCGGCACCTGCTTGACCGGAGTGCTGGATGGGGTGCTGGATCACCGCGATTTCTTCATGACCGACAGCGAGCACGCTGAAGGCCGACAGTTCTCCCCTTGCTGCTCGCGCGGCAAGGGTCTGGTCTTGCTGGATCTGTAGCTACGAGAGCCCTCGATGGAACGGACCGCACGAGAAGGGGCTCCGAGCCGATCCCACAGGCCACAAACATGGAGCAGCAGATGAATTATCTCCAGCGAGGAGATTCGGTTGTCGTGACCGGTAGCGCGCAAGGCATCGGCAAGGCCATAGCAGTCCACCTGGCGGGGCTTGGTGCGAATCTTGACGTGTGGGATGTCTCCGCGGAACGTTGCGCGGACACGGTTGACGCGTGCCGTCGGGCCGGTGCGACGGCCTACGCCCGGCAGGTTGACGTATCGAATCATGCGCAAGTGGAAGCTGCGGCCAAGCTTGCGATAGCGGCTCACGGACCCGTCTTTGGCCTCGTCAACAACGCGGGTATCTTCCCAAGGGTGCATATCCTGGAAGCGGCGCCGGAGATCTGGCAATCGGTGTTGGCCGTGAACCTGCTTGGGTCGGTTTTTTGCTCGCAAGCGTTGGGACGCCAAATGGTGCAGCATAAGCGAGGCTGCATCGTTAACATGGCTTCAGGTCGCGCCCTGCAGGGAACCCCGCGCGGTGCTCATTATGCCGCTTCCAAGGCCGGTATTGTGTCTTTCACCAAATCTCTTGCGTTGGAGCTGGCTCAGCACGGAATCAGGTGCAACAGCATTATTCCTGGGGTAACCGAGACAGCGCAGCCGCTGGAAGATACGACCGTGGAGGAACTTCGATCGCGTGGCGCGCATATTCCTTTGGGACGCATTGGCCGGCCCGAAGACATTGCCAATGTTGCCGGCTTCCTATTCTCGTCGGCGGCATCCTATATGACGGGCCAAGCGGTCGTGGTGAATGGCGGTGCGATCATGGTTCCGTAGGCCCTCGGCGAAAGCCAGGCGAGCAGGTCAGAAACGGATCGGCGTGCGTCTTGTCGGCGCGCCGGTGTGTAGGAATACCCACCAGCGAAGCGGCCATCGAGTCTGTTCGCCATCGAGCTTCTGACTGGCGGCCCTGAGGGGCCGCAGCCGTTCTGTCCAGCGAAACGCGCACGAATTGCAGCATACGGGGACAGAAGCTATGTTGCGCCGTCATTCACTGCAAGAACCACGACTGAGCCATAACGTGGGAGCAGCGCAGCAGCATGAAGATTGTTGTTACTGGCGGCGCCGGGAAGGCTGGTCGCTGGATTGTTC
>JAQGNH010000442.1 GCA_028291945.1 Betaproteobacteria bacterium | reverse complement strand
CAGACCTCTTTGAATGTCCGAGGGGCGGTGCCCGCTGTAGTGGCGGTGCTCATCGTGCGTGACCTTCGGGGGTGAAAACCTGATGATAGCAGTTGAGCCGGGCACGTCGGTCCGCATATGATGGACGCCTTTACCTGCTTGCGCGTTTCACGATCTGGACCGGTCTTGGGGCGTGTAGGCGCGGATTCGAATTGTCACTAACCAGTGGTTGCCGTAGCGACCGCAGGTCAAACAGCCCCTTATTACTTAAGAATACATGCGTACCGACCTCGAACGCTTTTTCAATCCACGCGCTATTGCAATCATTGGTGCGTCGCAAGATTTCATTACGATCAGCGGCCAGCCGCTCAAGCATCTGCAGTCTCACGGCTACAAAGGCAAGCTCTACCCCGTAAATCCTCGCTACGAGGAAGTGGCCGGCGTCAAATGCTATCGGTCTCTAACGGACGTGCCCGATACGCCGGACCTCGTGCTGATACTCGTCAACGCATCGCGCGTCGCGGACATCCTGCGAGAGTGCGGCGCCAAAGACGTTCCCTACGTCATCATTTTCAGCTCGGGCTTTTCGGAGGTTGGCGGCGGTGGTGTGGATCTCCAGCAGAAGCTCGCGCAAATCGCCCGCGAGCACGATATCGGTGTGATCGGCCCGAACTGTCAGGGCATGATCAATGTGGCGGACAGCGTTTTCGCCGGTTTTGGCTCTGTGTTCAGTTCCGATTACGAACCGGGCCCCGTCAGCATGGTGTCGCAATCCGGGGGCTTCGGTTTCTCGGTCATGAATCTCTCCTCCAAAGACGGTGGGCTCGCATTCCGGCAGATGGTGACGACGGGCAATGAGATCGGGGTTTCCACGCTCGATTTCATCGAATACTTCATTCGCGATCCCAAGACTGAAATCATCGCGGGCTACGTCGAAGGTCTCAAGGATGCGGGCCGGTTGATCGACGTCGGCGAGAAAGCAATGGCTGCCGGCAAGCCCATACTCATGTGGAAGGTGGGTAATACCGAGCAGGGCCAGCGGGCCGCAGCCTCGCACACTGCAAACCTCGGCGGCGCGATGGCGCTTTATCGGGCAGCGTTCAAGCAAACAGGGATCATCCAGGTTGACGACATCCAGGACGTGGTGGATTACGGGCACGCTTTTCTTTCCCGGCGGCTTCCGCGCGGGAATCGGCTTGCGATCATCACGATTTCCGGCGGCGCCGGAATACTGATGACTGACGAATGCGTCGCCGGCGGCATGGAGCTCGCGCAGCTTGCGCCGGAGACGCTCGACAAGCTGCGCAAATTCATTCCCTCGTTCGGATCGCTGCTGAATCCGGTGGATGTGACGGCCGCAATATTCAATGATCTCACGCTGATCAATCGCACCATGCAAGCCATCATCGATGACCCCGGCGTCGATTGTGTCGCCATGATCAATGCTTCGCTTCAAGGCGATCTGGCCACGACGATCGCCGCGGAAATCGTCGCCGTTGCGAAGAAGACCGACAAGCCCGTGTTTCTCGCGTGGAGCGCGCGGGACGTCCTGGCTCAGGAAGCGTACGCGCTGCTTGATGAGGCTCGCATACCGCATTACAAGTCGCCCGTGCGCTGCGGACGTGCGATGGTTGCTGTCTCCTGGTATGCGCAGGCGAAGCGGCGGAACGCGGCGCAGCGCAACGAAAAGCCGCTTACGATCGAGAAGCCTTCGGCGCGACAGGCACTCGCAGGTAGAACGGCGGATATCGCCGAACACGAAGCGAAGCGCATACTCGCCGAATACGGCATTCCCGTGACACAGGAATCGCTCGCCACGACTGCAGGCGAAGCAGTCACAATCGCCCGGCGCATCGGCTATCCCGTCGCGATCAAAGTTCAGTCGCCCGACATCTCGCACAAAACCGAAGCAAAAGCTGTCAAGCTCGGAATTGCGGATGACGCAGCGCTGCAAGCCGCTTATGACGACGTGCTTGCGAACGCGCGTGCGTACAAGGCGGACGCCAGAATAGAAGGTGTGCTGATCCAGGAAATGGTCAAAGGCGGAATCGAAGCGATACTGGGCGTAACCAACGATCCCCTGTTCGGACCCGCAGTGATGTTCGGTCTCGGCGGCATCTTCGCCGAAGTCCTCAAGGACGTTTCGTTCCGCCTGGCCCCGGTCACGCCTGCTGTCGCGCGCGAGATGATCGCCGAGATCAAAGGCTATCCGGTGCTGGCCGGAGTCCGTGGTAAGCCAGCCGCCGATATTGCTGCGCTGGCCGATGCGATCGTGCGAGTGTCAGCGCTCGCGATCGATCTCAAGGACCACCTCGCGGAGCTGGATATCAATCCTCTATTCGTGATGGAAAAGGGCCGCGGTGTCAAAGCGGCTGATGCGCTGATCAAACCGAAGTGATGGGGTGATGGGGTGATGGGGTGATGGGGTGACGCATCGCCTGATCGGCTGGACGTTTAAGATCCCGAGCCCGCTCCACGCGTGGGACGCGCGTTCGGATTAGGGGAGGCAAGGATGCAACTACCTGCTGAAGTTCGACAGCTGTGCGACGAAATCGGCCGCTTCATCCGCAACGAGGTCGATCCGCGATCGCGCTGGATAGAAGAGAACGACCAGATTCCCTATGATCTGCTGCAGAAAGCGCGCGAGCTCGGCCTGTTCGGGCTCACGATACCCGAGGAGTATGGCGGCATCGGCCTCGACCTCGCCGGAAAGTGTGCCGTCGAAGAGGAAATGGGCAAAACCAATTACGGTTTCGCAACGGTCATAGGTAATCACACAGGAATCAGCACAACAGGCATCGTCGCGCTCGGCACGCCGGACCAAAAGCGCAAATACCTGCCACGGATGGCGAGCGGCGAATGGATCGGCGCATTCGCGTTGACCGAACCTCAGGCGGGGTCCGACCCCGCCGCACTGCGCACGCGTGCGGTGAGAAAAGGCGATCGCTACATATTGAATGGAGAAAAGATCTACATCACCAACGCGGGGCTCGCCAACGTGTTCACGGTGATGGCGGTCACGGATGCGCCCAAGGGGATCAAGGGAATCTCCGCGTTCGTCGTCGAGCGGAACTTCCCGGGATTCAGCATCGGCCGCAACGAGCTCAAGATGGGCATGCACGGCTGCACGACTGCGCCGCTGGCGTTCACCGATTGTGAGGTGCCCGCGGAGAACCTGCTCGGCGGCGAAGGCATGGGTTACATCCAGGCCATGAAGACACTGACGGCGGGCCGCGTCACTATCGCTGCACGCTGCGTGGGTATGATGGACAAGCTGATCGCGCAATGCGTGGATTACATGAAGGTTCGCACCCAGGGCGGTCGCAAGCTCGCAGAGTACCAAGGCCTGCAGTGGATGCTCGCGGACATGTCCGTCTCTCGAGATGCGGCGCGCGGGCTCGCCGAGCGCGCGATCGAAACCATAGTACGCGGCGAGCGTGGAACGATCGAAGCGTCCACAGCCAAGCTGTTCAACACGGAGGCGCTCGCCAGAGTGGTGGATTGCGCAGTGCAGATCCACGGTGGCATGGGATACATGCGCGAAGCCGGCATCGAGACAACGTATCGCGACGCACGGATTGTGCGGATTTACGAAGGCAGCTCGGAGATTCAGCGGAATATCATTGCGGCGCAATTGCTGAAGGGCGACTAAAAAGCATTTACCACAAAGGACACGAAGGACACAAAGGAATACAAGATCAGAATTGACGCAACGCCGATATCATCAAACGTAAGTGAGGTCAGCCACGCGCTACAGTCTTCTATTCGTGATTCGTGACTAGCGGTGATAGCACATAGCACTGCTTTGCCCCGGAGGGTGGCGAACGAGCGGCGTCACCAATCACGGCTCACGCATCACCCGCGGCAAAAATGAACTGGTCTCCTTCGTGTCCTTTGTGTCCTTCGTGGTTAACTCTGTAGGGAGCTTCTGTGGCAACAGTTAAAGAACTACTGAACTTGCAAGGGCGCGTGAGCGTTGTTACGGGTGGAGCGACCGGCATCGGCTTTCGCATGGCGCTCGCACTCGCCGAAGCCGGCTCGAGCGTAGTTATCGCCTCCCGCAAGCTCGATGCGTGCGAGCAGGCTGCGCACGAGATCGAGAAGACCGGCGCCAAGGCATTCGCGGTTGCGTGCGATGTCACGAAACCGGAGCAGGTTGAAGCGATGAAGAACGCGGTCATGAAGCACTTCGGGCGAGTCGAGGCGCTCGTAAACAATGCCGGAAGGGCGTGGGTTGCCCCGCCCGAAGACCTGCCGCTCGAGCGCTGGCAGCAAGTATTCGATCTGAATATCACGGGCCCGGTCCTATGCTCGCAGGTGCTGGGCCGGGAAATGATCAAGGCGAAGCGCGGCAAGATCATCAATATCGCGTCGATCGCGGGCCTTGTCGGCCGCAACCCCCGGGCGTACAACTCGATCGCTTACGGCGCCAGCAAGGGAGCGCTCGTCAACTTTACACGCGATCTCGCGGTCAAATGGGCGCACCACAACATTCAGGTGAACTGCATCTGCCCGGGTTTCTTCGTTACGCCTCTGAATGAAAAGCTTTACGAGAAAAACAAGGAAAGCATCGACCGTGAAATTCCGCTGGGCCGAACGGGCGGACCTGATGATCTCAAAGGAATTGCAGTGCTGCTCGCGTCAGATGCGTCGAACTTCATGACGGGAGCCATCATCCCAGTGGACGGTGGTTCCGTAGCTTGGTAGTTCAAAACCATTTACCACGAAGGACACAAAGGACACAAAGGACACGAAGGAATACAAAATCAAAATTTGGACATTAAAGTCGCCTCTCACCAGCGATCTGGCTTTGTGATGGAAGTTTTCAGCACGCGATCGCGCGATACTTTTTCGATTTCCTTTGTGTCCTTTGTGTCCTTCGTGGTCCATGCTTTTCAAGGTTAGTTAGCCCGAACCTTCGCCGCCTTCACCACCGTCGACCACTTCGCGATCTCCAATTTGATGTACGCGCCGAATTTGTGCGGCGAGTTGCCAACCGGATCGGCTCCTTCCTTCGAAAGGAGGCCACTGTGCACATGATGAGCGTGTACCCGTCCCGGGGTGCCTTGGCAGTCAGCTCCGCGGCAATAACCCCGCCGCACCGGCCCGATCATCGACCACGACCTGCTGTGACCATTTTTCCGAAAGGCGCGTCGCGATCGCGCGCGCAAGCGTATCCACGCTGCCGCCCGGCGTGCTCGGCACCAGCAGGCGCACTGGCCGTGCCGGATAGCTTTGAGCCGCTGCAGCGCTGCACCCCACGATCGCCGCGAGTGCGATCGCGAGCGCTTCTAGCTCTATTGTTGAGCGTTTCATGTCTACCTCCTCGTGCTGATGTTTCGCACAGCGGATGGGTGGGATTGATCTCGACACTAAGCTGATTCCAAAATGATGCGTGCATGATGCTGGCGGCCTGCCGCGCGCTGACTGCGTATGCCGCGACTCGCCTTTTCACGGACTAAACGGTTCCGCGGAGCAGGGATTCTATGTGAAGCGTTGTAGAATCGAAACGGCTGCGCGTCTACGGTTACTCACACGTGGCACACATCTCCCACCTCATACGAAGCTTCTCGCCAACTGCTCAGGTGTAAATCGCATGTGTAAGCATCGACGTCCACTGGCCACGGTAGCCGTACGACAGTAACGTGAAAACGAGAATGAAGAATTTGGCCGTGGCGCTCGCAACGTGCGTCGCATCGGCTGCATACGCGCAGACGTATCCTGCCAAGCCGATCCGCTTCGTCGTTCCATTCGCTGCAGGAGGGGGGAGTGACCTCGTAGCGCGCACGGTCGCTGCAAAAATCACAGAGTCACTGGGGCAACCCGTGATCGTGGATAGCCGACCGGGCGCAGCGGGAACGATCGGTGCGGACATCGCTTCAAAGTCGCCGCCTGACGGATATACGCTGCTTCTCGGCAGTAATGGCCCGCTCGCAATCAATCCAAGTCTGTACCCAAAGCTACCCTACGACGCTGCGCGTGATTTCGCACCGGTCTCGCTCGTAACGGTAATGCCTTTCCTGCTCGTCACACATCCATCGCTGCCGGTGAAGTCCGTGAAGGACCTTGTCGCCCTCGCAAAAGCGAAGCCGGGTCAGCTCAATTACGGTTCTCCGGGCACCGGATCGACGACTCACCTCGCGAACGAGCTGCTCAAGTCGATGACGGGAATTCAGATCGCGCATGTACCCTACAAAGGCGTGGCGCCCGCAGCAACCGATCTGATCAGCGGCCAGGTGCAGATGATGTCGGGTGACCTGAGCACGCTTGTGCCCCACGTGCGTTCGGGCAGGATGCGAGCCATTGCCGTGACCGCATCACGGCGCTCGAATCTGCTGCCCGATATGCCGACCGTTGCAGAATCGGGCGTGCCCGGCTATGAAGCCGCGGGCTGGTTCGGCGTGCTGGTCCCGGCGGGTACGCCGCAATCGAACGTGGACAGACTCAACGCCACCATCGTGAAAGGCCTCGCGGACAGGGATGCGCGCGAACGTCTTGCTGTGTTCGGCGGAGACGTCGGCGGGACTACACCTGAGCAGTTTGGGGCCTACATCCGCAATGAAGCAGCCAAGTGGAGCAAGCTGATCAAATCGCTGGGACTGAAAGCGGATCAGGGATAAGAAGACGAATCACAGTCGGGAAACATTTCCGCGAAGTTCAACGGGAGAGTGCAATGCCCAGCAAAGGACAGGAGCTCAAGAAGCTCATCAACGCTCCGGAGATCGTCATCACTCCGGGCGTGTATGACGGTTTCACCGCGCGGCTGATCGAGCGCGCAGGATTCAGAACAGCAACGATTTCAGGCGCGGGGACTTCTGAGAGCCGGCTCGGGTGGGCCGATCGAGGCATCATGGGATTGGAGGAGAATCTTGCGAATGCACGGCGCATCGCGGACTGCACGGATCTCCTGCTGCAAGCCGATGCGGACACGGGTTACGGAAACGCGCTCAACGTGTACTTCGTGGTCAAAGCGTTCGAGAAGGCGGGTATGGCCGCGGTCATGATCGAAGACCAGGTATGGCCGAAACGCTGTGGTCACATGGCAGGAAAATCAGTGATTCCTGCAGAGGAAATGGTGCAGAAGATCAAAGCGGCTGTGGATGCGCGCACCGACTCGAGCTTCGTCATCAAGGCGCGCACCGACGCTGCGACACCGCTCGGACTCGATGAAGCGATTCGGCGGCTGGAGATGTACGCGGAAGCCGGTGCCGACTGCGTCTTTGCGGACGCGCTCTCATCGAAGGCGGACATCGAGAAAGTCGCACGCAGCGTCAAGAAGCCGCTCTCGGTGAACATGGGCCTCGGGATACGCGCCAGGAAGACGACGCCTCTGATACCGCCGAAGGACCTGGAGAAGCTCGGCGTGGCTCAGATCAGCTACCCCCGGCTGCTGTCTGCGGCATCGTTGAAAGGCATGATGAATGCGCTCGAAGTATTCAAATCCGACGTCGTAGAGAGCAACAAAGCGGTGGACCGGCCGGATCTGTCGGTAACGTTCGAAGAGCTGAACGATCTGATGGGCATGAAGGTACTCGACGAACTCGAGCGCCGCTATACCGGTGGCTAGCGCCACCGCCGCGCCGCTCGGGCGCCGGTGAACGTACAGAGAGGAACCGAGGTTCCTCTCCGTAACCTCGCCGCTCGGCGGGCCGGTGAACGTACAGAGTGAACCGAGGTTTCCCTCCGTAACCTCCCTTCCTTCGGCGATCTACCGATCGCTCCGGAATCGAAGGGAGGAAAGAGGGATTTTTGAGGGCATCGCGCTATGGGTATGACGATCGCGGAGAAGATTTTGGCGGCGAAGGGCGGGCGTGATGTCGTGCGGCCGGGCGATATCGTCACGGTCGAGGTCGACACGGTCATTCTCTTCGACAACAACTTCATGCCGGCGAATTGGCGCGACATTCTGACGATTCGCGATCCGGAGCGCATCGTCGTCGTGATGGATCATCGAGTGCCGGCGCCGAATGCGATGGCTGCGGGAGCGCACGTGACAGCGCGCGCCTTCGCGCAAAAATTTCGTATCAAGCGCGTGCACGACGTCGGGTACGATCAGGGCATCAGTCATCAGCTGGTCGCCGATCTGGGTTACGGCATCCCGGGCACGGTGCTCGTTTGCAGCGATTCGCATACGTGCAGTGCTGGTGTTTTCAACTGCCTTGCGCGCGGTGTCGGCGGTCCGGATGTTTTCTATTCCGCCATCAAAGGCGAAACCTGGTTCCGCTGCGGAGAGACGGTGCGCTATCAGCTCACCGGGAAGCTCCCTAAAGCCGTCACGACCAAGGATGCGTTCCTGCAGATCGCAGGCAAGCACGGCGCCCACGCAACGATGAACGTGGAATATGGCGGGCCAGGCATGGCGAGCCTGTCGATCAACGCGCGCAAAACGCTGACGACCATGTCGGCCGAGCTTTCGGCAGAGTTTGCGACGTTCGAGCCCGACGGCGTGCTGATCGATTGGGTGCGCTCGCGCAACAGCAGACCTTTCGAACCCGTTTACCCGGACGATGACGCGCAGTACCACGACACGCGCGAAGTCGATCTCAGCGCTCTTGAGCCGCTTGTCGCGTACCCGGATACCGTCGTGCAGAATTCGCGTCCCGTCAAAGATGCAGCAGGAACGAAAATCGATCAGGCCTATATCGGTTCGTGCGCAAACGGCACCCTAGATGATCTGGAGCTTGCAGCTCAAGTCGTGGTCGGCAGGCGCGTCGCGCCAGGCGTACGGTTTATCGTGACGCCGGCTTCCCAACTCGTCTATCGCGAGGCACTCAAGAGCGGAGCGCTGGAGAAGCTTGCCGACGCGGGCGCGATGATTGCGCCGCCGACGTGTGGGGCGTGCGGCGGTGGGCACATGGGCGTGATCGGCCCTGACGAGACGTGCATCACTGCCACCACGCGCAACTTCAAGGGGCGCATGGGGGACCCGAGCTCCAAGGTCTACATGGGCTCGCCCGCGACGGTGGCGGCTTCCGCGCTGACCGGCTACATCACCGACCCCCGCGAATTTCTGAACTGAAAAGCGTTCACCACGAAGGACACAAAGGACACGAAGGAAATCAATTACAAGGAGAAGGACGGCGCGACAAAACAGGCTCGAATGCTATCGGTGCCGCGATCAATGCGAGAAGTCCGATAGCTGTATCTCCTTTACCGTGAAGTCCGGCTGCGTTCTTGGTCGAGTTTTTGGTTTCCTTTGTGTCCTTCGTGTCCTTTGTGGTTAATAGCTTGTAAAGGTGGAACATGAAATTCACCGCCCGAGTCTGGAAGTTCGGCGACAACATCAACACCGACCTGATCCTGCCTAACGTCGCGTTCTATCTGACTCCGCAGGAGCAGATCAAATACATCTTCCGCGCGAACCGGCCAGGCTGGGTCGATCTGGTCGAACCCGGTGACATTCTCATCGGTGGCAAGAATTTCGGCATGGGCTCCAGTCGGCCGGCTGCACGCAATCTCAAGAACCTCGGGCTCGCCTGCCTGGTCGCGCATTCGATCAACGGCCTTTTCTATCGTAACGCGGTCAACTTCGCGTTTCCCGCGATGGAGTGCGACGGCGTGGAGGCGTTGTTCGACGAAGGCGACATCGCCGAAGTCGATTTCGAAAGCGGCGCGGTCAAGAATCTCAGGAGAGGCCAGATATTGCCGGCCCGCACGATCCCGCCACAGCTGCTGAAGATCGTGGAAGCGGGTGGCATTTTCCCTTTGTTGGAGCAGGAGGGCCTGATCGCGCCGAAAGCCTGAGCGCTTGAGTGCAGCGCTCGATGCACTAGTTCGCGCTTACTCAGAGATACCCTGCGATATACTCCGGCCTGTCAAAAAAGGGTCGGTCTGCCCGGCCTGATCACGAGACGCCCGAGAAGGGCGCGAAAATCCCCGAGCGAAGCGTGTGTGCGCTGGAGCTCAAGCGGCCCCAAGACGCCGCGATTCGAAAAGCTGAGGGCCGGATGGGCGTCCGGAAGTTGAATCCGAGCGGCAAGCGACTGCGGACCGAGCACTCCGGACCTGCCGCCGCTGTGGCCGAACGAGCGTCCGGCAGATCCCAGCTTCTTCTCGAATGCACACGGGCCCTACTGCGCATGCGCGACGAGCGAGTGCTCGGACGTACGTTGAGCCAGTTGCTCGTTCAGTCCGCGCTGTACGAGCAAGCATCGATTTCCTTCGTCGAGGACACCCGCAAGTCAAAGGCAGGCGCTCGTCTCCGTGAAGGCTCGCGGGGCGAAATCACACTCCCGTTGCAGGTCGACAACCGAACGCTGGCCATACTGACGCTGACGACCAATGACGATCGTCCAGTCGATGACGGAGAGATCGCGCTCCTTCAGGCCCTGGCTGACGATGCCGCCTACGCGATAGACCGTCTGCGCAGCGACGCTCGTCAAACCCCTGACGGGAAGGCAGAAAGGGGCCTGCGCGAAACCGTCGAGCATGCCGGTGTCGGCATCACCCGGATCGACCCAAGCGGCCATTTCG
>JAQGNH010000384.1 GCA_028291945.1 Betaproteobacteria bacterium | reverse complement strand
CGCTCGCCAGCAGCGCGAAGCTGATCGTGTTGCCGGAAACTGCGTTGCCTCTGTTCCTGCGCGATGTTCCGCCCGAGTATCTGGCCGAGCTTTCGCAACATGCGCGCGCTAACGGAGGTGATATTCTGATCGGCGTACCCGAACTGTTGCCGAGCGGCGATTACTACAACAGCGTGGTATCGCTCGGAACCTCGCCCGCGCAGTCCTACCGAAAGTCGCACCTGGTTCCGTTCGGCGAATTCATTCCGCTGCGGCCGGTTCTAGGCTGGATCGTAGGGGTGCTGGCGATTCCGCTGCAGGATTTCTCACGCGGCGCTCACGATGCGCGGCCGCTCGCGATCGCCGGTCAGCGCGTGGCGGTGAACATCTGCTATGAAGATGCGTTCGGAGAAGAAATCATTCGCCCATTGCCGGAGGCGACGCTGCTCGTCAACGTGAGCAACGTGGCATGGTTCGGCCGCTCGATCGCGCCATATCAGCACCTGCAGATCTCCCAGGCACGTGCGCTGGAAACAGGCCGTTACATGCTGCGCGCAACGAACACGGGGATGACCGGCGTTATCGACGCGCGCGGGAATATCGTGGAGGTTGCGCCTCAATTTTCAACTGCGTCGGTACGTGCCACGGTCCAAGGCTATTCAGGCGCCACGCCGTATGTACGCTGGGGCAACATGGCCATTCTCACGCTGTGCGTAGTGATGCTCCTCAGTGCGGTCGTTTACGCACGCATGCGTACCACAACGCCGTAGCACACTGTCCGAAATTCTCCCGGGTAGCGAAACCCGGTAAAATTCGCGGTTTGCTTGGCCTTCATGCTCACTTTCCAGCAGATCATACTTACGCTCAATCAGTACTGGGATCGCCAGGGCTGCGCACTGCTGCAGCCATACGACATGGAAGTCGGCGCCGGCACATTTCATACGGCCACTTTTCTGCGCGCGATCGGTCCTGAGCCCTGGAATGCCGCATTCGTTCAACCCTCACGGCGCCCAAAGGACGGGCGCTATGGCGAGAACCCGAATCGCCTGCAGCATTACTACCAGTACCAGGTGGTGATGAAACCTTCGCCTGCGAACCTGCAGGATCTTTACCTCGAGTCTCTGTACGCCCTCGGGATCGATCCAAAGGTCAACGATATCCGTTTCGTCGAGGATGACTGGGAATCGCCCACCCTGGGCGCGTGGGGCCTCGGCTGGGAAGTGTGGCTGAACGGAATGGAAGTGACCCAGTTCACCTACTTTCAGCAGGTCGGCGGGCTCGATTGCAGGCCTGTGCTGGGCGAGCTCACGTACGGTCTCGAGCGGCTCGCACTGTACCTGCAGGGTAAGGACAACGTGTTCGATCTGGTCTGGGTTGATGGGGTCACCTATCGCGACGTGTACCATCAGAACGAGGTCGAGCAATCGAAATACAACTTCGAGCTCGCGAACGTGAGCTGGCTGCTGCAGCTGTTCGATCAGCTCGAATCGGAAGCCAAACGTCTGGTCGAAGCGAGCCTTGTGCTCCCCGCTTACGAAATGGTTTTGAAATGCTCGCACACGTTCAACCTGCTCGATGCACGTGGGGCAATCTCGGTCACGGAACGCGCAGCGTATATCGGGCGCGTACGCACACTGTCTCGCTTGATCGCGCAGGCCTATTACGCATCGCGGGAAGCGCTTGGTTTTCCGATGTGTAAAGATAAGGCTGCGGCTTAAGGCATGCCGACACTACTCGTAGAAATACTGACTGAAGAGCTGCCGCCGAAAGCGCTCCCCCGTCTCGGCCGCGCGTTCGGCGAAGCCTTGCGCGCCGATCTCGAGCAAGACGATCTGCTCGAGGCGACCAGTGAAATGCGCTGGTTTGCGACGCCTCGACGGCTTGCGGTTCAAATCACGCAGGTGCGCGAAGTTGCTCCGGATAAGGCGATCGAGCTGGCGGGACCTTCGGTTAAAGTGGGACTCGATCCCAACGGGAATCCAACACCTGCGCTCGAGGGTTTTGCTCGCAAGAACACCGTCGCGATAGCCGCACTGGAACAGCGGGATACGCCGAAGGGGCGGGCGTTCGTTTACAGGACCTTAGCGAAGGGCTCCGCGCTTGAAACTACTCTCGACATCAAAGTAGCGGCGGCGCTCGCTAAGCTCCCTATCCCGAAGGTCATGCGATGGGGCACGGGTGATGCGGAGTTCGTGCGGCCGGTGCATGGTCTCGTGATGCTTCACGGTTCGCGTGTAGTGCATGGCAGCGTGCTTGGATTGGACAGCGGCAACACGACACTGGGCCATCGTTTCCTCAGCACGGGGCCTATCGTCTTGAAACGCGCTGATGACTACGAAAATGTGCTTCGGACCGAAGGCTTTGTCGTAGCGAGCTTCGATGCTCGCAAAGCCGAAATCTCTGCTGCGCTCGGGCGTGCAGCGACGGGCAAAGCAGAGCTCGTGTCGGACGCCGCCCTCATTGACGAAGTAACGGCCCTCGTCGAAGCGCCGAGCGTCTATCAAGGCACCTTCAGCACCGATTTCCTGAACGTGCCGCAGGAATGCCTCGTCCTTTCGATGAAGCAGCACCAGAAGTACTTTCCGCTGGTCGATTCGGCCACGGGCAGATTGCTGCCGCGGTTCCTGCTCGTATCGAACCTGAAAACGGACGATCCCAGTAATATCGTTCGGGGTAACGAGCGCGTCCTGCGTGCGCGGTTGTCGGATGCGAAGTTCTTCTACGATCAGGACCGTAAAGTGCGACTCGAAGAACGCGTGCCGCAGCTTGCACATGTGGTGTATCACAATCGACTGGGGACTCAGCTGCAGCGGGTCGAACGTATCCAGACGCTCGCAGGCAAATATTCACGGGGTTTGAAAACGGATGCGCTGTTGGCCGAGCGGGCCGCATGGCTCGCGAAAGCGGATTTGCTCACGGGTATGGTCGGCGAATTTCCCGAGCTGCAGGGCACGATGGGGCGCTATTACGCCTTGCATGATGGCGAGCCTGAGCTCGTCGCGGAGGCGATCGAGTCGCACTATCGTCCCCGATTCGCGGGTGATGCGTTGCCGAACAGTCCCGTCGCATCCGCCGTCGCGCTGGCCGACAAGCTGGAGAGCCTCGCCGGGCTGTTTGGCATTGGACAGCAGCCCACGGGTGACAAAGACCCCTATGCGCTGCGCCGGCAGGCACTGGGTGTGATCCGTATTCTGAGTGAGCGGGACTTGCCGCTGCCGCTCACTGCGCTCATCGACGACGCCTTCGGCGTGTTCTCCGACGTGGCAGGCGTCAAGCCGGCACAATCGGATCTGATCGCCTTTTTGTTCGAGCGCATGCGGGGCTATTTTGCTGAGGCCGGATATCACGCGAGCGTCGTGGATGCGGTGCTGACGCTCAAACCCGATCGGGTCGATCTGATACGCAAACAGCTCGAAGCCGTGAAAATGTTCAACACGCTGCCCGAAGCGCCGAGCCTCGCTGCCGCCAACAAGCGTATCGGCAACATACTCAAGAAAGCGGAGCGGGTGTTGTCGACCTTCAGTCCGGATCTCCTGGTCGAGGCGCCCGAAAAAACGCTGGCTGCCGCATTCGCGACCGCCAAAACGGCGGCCGACAGGCATTTCGCAGCGCACGATTACGCGGCGATGCTGCAGGCGCTGGCCGCGTTGAAAGGTCCCGTGGACGCGTTCTTTGACGGGGTGATGGTCATGACCGAGGACGTCCGGCTGCGCGACAACCGCATTGCGCTTCTCGCTCAGCTTCAGCAGACCATGAATCGCATCGCCGACATTTCCCGGCTTGCCGTGTAGCTACCCATGAACGAACAACGTTGCCCGGCTTCTCACGCGTTTGGGTTCACGGCTCAAGGGTTGCGTCCATGAAGCTCGTGATCCTCGACCGCGATGGCGTGGTCAACCACGACAGCGAGAGCTTCATCAAGTCACCGGAGGAGTGGCGGCCGATCGCCGGCAGCCTTGAAGCGATTGCACGCCTGAACCAGGCGGGCTATCACGTCGTCCTTGCCACCAACCAGTCCGGCGTCGGCCGCGGACTGTTCGAAGTGTCTACGCTCAATGCGATACACGATAAGATGCACCGGGCACTCGCGCAGATCGGAGGCCGAATCGACGCGATTTTTTTCTGTCCGCACGCGCAGGATGCGAATTGTGAATGCCGCAAACCGAAACCGGGCCTGCTTCGGGAGATCGCCCACCGCTTCAACGTAGATCTGAAAGGCGTCCCGAACGTCGGCGATTCGTTACGCGATCTTCAAGCCGCCACTGCGGTAGAGTCCTCGCCAATACTGGTCCTCACAGGCAAGGGCTCTCAAACGGAGCGGAACGGCGGGCTGCCGGACGGCACACAGGTCTTCGCCGACCTTGCCGATGCGGTGCGATTTATCGTCAGATGACGGGCGTGGTGTTCAGATCCCTCGCTTACGCGCTCCTGCAGCTTGCCGTTACCCCGATTTACTCGATCGTTGCGCTGCTTACGTTTCCGTTTGCACCGCTCACGCGCTACAGAATCATTTCGACCTGGTCCCGCCTGATGGTTTGGGCTGCGAAGCATATCTGCGGCGTAAAGTATCGTGTACTGGGCAGAGAGAACGTTCCAAGCGAGCCGTGCATCGTGATGTCAAAGCACGAGTCCGCTTGGGAAACTCTGGCGTTTCAGGTTGTATTGCCCCCCCAGGTCTGGGTGGTAAAACGCGAGCTGCTGTGGATCCCCTTTTTCGGCTGGGGTCTGGCGATGCTCTCACCGATAGCGATAGACCGCAAAGAGGGCAGGCGTGCACTGCGTCAGATGATCGAACAGGGGCGCTCACGACTCGCCCACGGTTTCAGCATCGTCATTTTCCCCGAAGGCACGCGCAGCGTACCGGGCGAACGGGGTACTTACCACGCGGGCGGCGCTTGGCTGGCGACCCAGACGGGCGCGCCCATTCTCCCGGTGGCACACAATGCTGGAGATCATTGGCCGAGGAACTCTTTCCTCAAATACCCAGGCGTGGTTACGATCAGCATCGGTCCGCCCTTGCGCGCCACGCGGGAGATCAAGGCGCTGGACCTCATGCGTCGCGTCGAGCAATGGATCGAAGATGAAATGCAGCGGATACGCCCCAGATGATGCGCGTTAAACCCGACCAGCTCGACCTGCCTTTGCGCTTTCGGCAGCAACAATCGATCGCCCGCGCGCATCTTGCATTGGAAGGCAAGCTCGTGACCTACACGATCAAACGCAGCCTCAGGCGCCGTGCGATCTCCATCCTCATCGACGAGGAAGGCTTGCGCGTGGGTGCACCTTGGCACGCCACGCACAGCGCGATCGAACGACTGCTGCGCAAACATGGCGACTGGGTGTTGCGGAAGCTCGATGAGTGGACGGTGCAGCGCGCACCCGCGCGGCGCTGGCAGGATGGCGAACACGTCATGCTGCTGGGCCAGCCCTTCAGCCTGAAGCTTGTCCCGGGTGCGGCACGCATCGGGATCCAGGGTTCGAACCTCATCGTGAATACCGGCGATGCATTCGAGCAATCTGTGTCACGTGCGGTGCATCGCTGGTTGCATGACCAGGCGTTGCTTTGCTTCGAAGAGCGTGTCGCACACTACCGGCAGCTGCTCGGCGTGGATCGCGCGCCCAGAGTCATGCTTTCGAGCGCTCGCACCCGCTGGGGAAGCTGCCACAGCAGCGGCCGCATACACCTGAACTGGCGTCTCATACAGATGCCTGCCCGCCTCATCGACTATGTGGTGGCCCATGAGGTCGCGCATCTGGTGGAAATGAATCATTCACAGCGATTCTGGCGCATCGTCGGGCGACTCGTTCCGGACTGTGCCGCGCTCAGGAAAGAGCTGCGACGCGAAGGCCATCGCTACCTGCTCGTCTAGTTGTAACAGTGCACCGGAGGTGACCGCAACTTCCGGCGAGTCGCGCGGCAGGATGTCTCGCGCAAGTGCAGTTACCATACAATTGCGGCCATGCGTATCGCGTGCTCATTGCTGATCCTTGCCGTGTACCTCCTTGGAGGTTGCGGCTATAAAGGGCCCCTTTACCTGCCACCGCCCAAAGCGGCAGCCGCGAAACCGCCGCCTCCGGCGCTTCCTGATCCGCCACCTGAGCGTCCGGTGCCGTCCGAGGCAGCACCGTCGCCACAGTGAACCCCGCTCACTACAAAGATGGCGAGCTTCACGTCGAAGGCGTTCCGCTGTCGCGGATTGCAGCAGAAATCGGTACACCGTGTTACGTATACTCGCGCGCGGCGCTCACGGAAGCGTATTTGGCGTTCACCGCGGCTTTTGACGGTCACCCGCATCTCGTGTGTTATGCCGTAAAAGCAAATTCGAATCTGGCGATCCTCGACCTCTTCAGCCGGCTCGGGAGCGGTTTCGATATCGTTTCGGGCGGGGAGCTCGAGCGCGTGATCGCCGCCGGTGGGGACCCATCGAAAATCGTGTTTTCGGGCGTCGGCAAATCAGAACGTGAGATTCGCAGCGCGCTGGAGGCCGGCATCCTCTGCCTCAACGTGGAGTCTGAGAGCGAGCTCGAGCGCATCGACCGCATCGCGGGTGAGCTCGGCACCCGCGCGCCGGTCAGCTTGCGGGTGAACCCCGACGTCGACGCCGGCACCCACCCCTACATCGCTACCGGCCTCAATCAGAGCAAGTTCGGGATTCCCTATGCTGCCGCACCCGGTCTCTACGACAAGGCGCGGACACTGCGACATGTGAGGATCGACGGCATCGACTGCCATATCGGGTCGCAGCTGACCGAGCTCGAACCGATTGCTGAAGCGCTCGAGAAGATCCGCGATCTCGTCGAGCGGCTCGCGCGAGACGGGCTCACCTTGAAGCATATCGATGTCGGCGGCGGCATCGGCATCCGTTACCAGAACGAAGCTCCGCCCACGATCCGAGACTACGCCCGGGTGGTTCTCGGCGCGTTCGATACCCGCAAGTACAAGTTACTGTTCGAACCGGGACGCATGCTGGTCGGCAATGCCGGCCTGCTGCTCACCCGCATCGAGTACCTCAAAAAGGGGGCGGATCGGAACTTTGCCATCGTCGACGCAGCAATGAACGATCTGATTCGTCCGGCTCTTTACGAGGCGTGGCACGACATACAGCCTGTGCGCGAGGGCGGTCGACCCGACACGTACGACATCGTCGGGCCCGTTTGTGAGACTGGTGACTTCCTCGCCCGTGGCCGCCGGCTCGCCGCAAACGAAGGTGATCTGCTCGCGATCATGTCTGCAGGTGCATACGGCATGAGCATGGCCTCGAACTACAACACGCGGCCTCGCGCGGCCGAAGTGATGGTCGACGACGATCAGCTGTACGTCGTGCGCGAGCGTGAACAGGTGCACGATCTGATCGTTCGCGAGCATCGTCTGCCCGCGCGCTGAACGCGTTCAGTAGTGAATGCGTGAAGCGCCAATCGCGTTGCAAACTCATTGATGCGATCACGCAATCACTCGCTTTCGTACCGATGATGTGTTGCGGCAAACACACAGCAACGTATTCCAACGTCAAACGTAGTTGACAAAGGTGTTGCTTTTTTTTTGAGCTGTAGCATAGAATTGCCGCACCACGCACGGTTTTTCCGAAATTCTTTCGGGAGAACGATGGAAGAGATGCGAAATACAACGTTCGAGAAATCGCGCGATGGGAGTGCGGAGTAACCACCGCACGTGAAGCATGCCTAGGTTAACTTTAAAGGAGACTATGATGGCAGCGAAGAAAAAAGCTAAGAAAAAAGCAGCAAAGAAAAAAGCAGCGAAGAAGAAGTAGTTCTAGGTAGTAACGCGGGGGCCGGGTAACCCCCCGGCTTCCGCCTCCCGCATCCCTCCGTTTTACCTCCCTCTCAAGTATCCGCGCTCGAGGCTGAGCCCATCAGGGATTGAGCTGCTGATATACCGCAGTCGCGACCCGCAGCAACTCCTCTTTGCTGATTTCGCCCGACAGCGCAAGGCCGAGTCCCCGGTCGATCCAGTAGAACACCCGTACGCTGCCATCCTGCGCAAAACGAAATGCAGTTTCCTTGCCGTGCTCGCCATTGGTACGCACGTAAAGAGTAAGCCTTTGGCCGCCGGCCTCCTGGTACATGAGCTGCGCGACCGGGCCTTGCTCCCCGGGCAGGAGTCGCCCACCGACGAGGCTGTAACCAAGCCCGTTGAGCTGTGGAATCCTCAGTTGCGTGCCGAGCCGCTTGGAAAGCCAAGCAATCAGATGGGCTTCCTGGTCGGCGCCCACCTCGACCGGATGCCTGACTTCTGGCGAATACACTGCGTGAGCAACGGCTGCACGTCGAGCCCACGCCGGAGCATCCGCAGGGTGTTCGCCCCATTTTGCGCCATGCAGGTACCAGCCTGCGACACCGCCCAAGCCTACCCAGCCGGCCACCATCGCGTACCGCACGAACCGGCGCATGCCTGAACTTTGTCGCTGCGTGAGGCGATCCGGCACTGGTTCTTCGAGCACGGGGTCGAACCGGGACCTCAACGCTTCGTCATTTCGCCGATAGGCGGCGAGTCGGTCCGCCACATCGGGGCTCGCTGCGACGTGGGCCTCGACTTCAGCCTCGCGCGCGGAGGGAAGCTCGCCATCGATATAGGCGTGCAGATCGGCGTCGGTGATCTTGGGAATGCTCATTTCACGACCTTAAGGCTCGCTCCGGGGGATTCATCGGCCAGCATCACGCGCAACCGTTCTCGTGCACGCGCGAGCCGGGACATCACCGTACCGATCGGAATGCCCAGTGTTTTCGCGCTTTCGCTGTAAGACATGCGTTCGAGTGCCACCAGCAACACGACTTCGCGCTGCTCGAGAGGGAGACGGCGTAACGCAGCGTCGATATCCCGGACTTCGAGCATGTCGGACTGTGTCGCTCGCACCGGGGCGTCTGCGATGTCATCGTCCAGCGGCACCGTCAATGCGGATGCCCGCGATCGGACTTGGTTTACGTGCACGTTGTGCATAATCGTAAAAAGCCACGCACGAAGGTCGCTGCCGTGACGCCACAGGTGGAGCTTGCTCCAGGCACGCTCGAGGGTGTCCTGCACCAGATCGTCGGCCGCAGCACGCTCTCCCGTGAGCGCGCGTGCATAGCGACGCAATCGAGGTATCAGTTCCTGAACTCGTGCGCTGAAGTCGTTCAAACATACCTCGCAGCGGCTGTCACGCGGGCCAACAGAGATGCTGGCAGCTTTATTCCGACCTGGGGCACTGCTCTCGAGCGCTCACGCCTAACGGACCAGAAACAGTGTAGCGAGACCGAGAAAAATGAAAAAGCCGCCGGAATCGGTGATGGCGGTGATCAATACGCTCGATCCGAGCGCAGGATCGCGCCCGAGTTTCTCCATCAGCAGCGGAATCGACACGCCCATGACTCCCGCGAGCAACAGATTCAGCAGCATGGCAGCGGTCATTACGAAGCCAAGCGCCCAGCTATGGTAGATCAGGAAAGCGAAAAGACCCACGACGCTTCCCCAGATCACGCCGTTCAGCACGCTGACACCGAGTTCCTTGATGAACAGCTTGCGCGCATTGTCGCCGCTGATCTGTCCCAGCGCGAGCGCACGGACGATCATCGTGATCGTCTGGTTTCCTGAATTACCGCCAATACCGGCGATGATCGGCATGAGGGCAGCCAGCGCGACAAGCTGTGCAATTGAGTGTTCGAACGCGCCAATTACGCGCGACGCGATGAAAGCCGTGACAAGATTGACTGCGAGCCACGTCCACCTGTTCTTCACGCTTTTCCAGACGGACGCAAAAAGGTCTTCGTCCTCGCGCAATCCGCCAGCGGTAAGCATTTCGGCGTCCTGCGCCTGCCTGATGTAATCCACGACCGCGTTTACGGTCATGCGCCCTACCAGCCTTCCATCATCGTCAACGACGGGCGCGGAAACGAGATCGTAGCGCTCGAACGCAGCCGCCGCGTCCTGAGCGTTTTCGCTCGGATTGAACTGAACGAAATCTCGAACCATCACGTCCGCAACCAAACCTTCGGGTGGGCTCACGAGGAGCCGATTCACCGGCAACAGGCCCTTGAACTGCGCTGCACGGTCGACTACGAAGAGCTGATCGGTGTGGTCGGGTAATTCGTCGAGTCGTCGCAGGTAACGCAACACCACTTCGAGCGTGACATCCTCCCGGATCTCTACCATGTCGAAATCCATGAGCGCGCCGACCGAATCTTCCGCATAGGACATCGCCGCGCGCAGCTGCTGGCGCTCCTCGACCGAGAGCGACTTGAACACGTCCTGTATGACTTCGCGTGGAAGATCCGGCGCGAGGTCAGCGATCTCGTCGGTGTCGAGTTGTTCCGCGGCGGCGACAAGCTCGTCCTCATCCATGCTCGCGATGAGGGTCTCGCGCACTGCATCCGATACTTCGAGAAGGATCTCTCCGTCACGCTCGGTCTTGACGAGATCCCATACGATCAACCGTTCGTCGAGGGGAAGCGCTTCGAGGATGTACGCCACGTCAGCCGGATGCAGCCGGTCAAGCTCGTGACGAAGCTGATCGAGCTCGTGTCTATCCAGCAGATCCTTCAGCCGTTCGTGCGGAGGCCGGCCGTGATCGTCCCCCGCTTCCTCAGTGCGCCTGTGCCTGCGCAGCAACTCTGTCAGTTGCTGCAGCAGCTGGTCCCGCAGATGAATGGTTTCTGCCCGCTGTTCCATATCGAGAGGGATAGGTGTAGCGCACTCGGCAAGAGATTCTGCCTGGGCCCTGCCACGATTGGCGGAGTCACTGGGGCACGCGTGGCCGAGTATTCTAAAAGCAGGTCCATGGGATGTCTAAGCATTCATGCCCCGGGCAGGGCAGGTTCCCGTGGTCTTGGTTCGCGTATAGTAGCGAGCGATTTCCCAAGAGCTCGTCATGTCCACTCCAGTGCTGCGCAAGCTGCAGCAAGCCCACAACAAATTGCAGAGCGGAGACATCGCGGAAGCGGCGTCCATCTGCGAGCGCATACTTCGCGGCTCGCCGCACAACGTCGATGCGCTGCTTCTGCTCGGCACGGCAAAGCTCCTCAACAACCATGTTGAGGATGCCGCTGCGCTTTTCGAGCGCGCGGTATTCGTAGCGGGCAATCACGGACCGGCGCTCGAGCAGCTTGGACTTGCTCGCCTAATGCTCGAGGAATATGAAGCGGCAGAAAGCGCACTGCGTCGCGCAGCCGCGGTGCGCGGCGCGCCTGCATCTGTGCGCATGCGGCTGGGTCTCTCGCTTCTGCACCAAGGCAAAACTGCTGAAGCGGTGATCGAGTTGCAGCACGCCGCAGATCTCGATCCAGAAAACGTCGACACGCGTCTGAACCTGGGCCAGGCCTATGCTCGCGCCGGCAACTGGGCGGGCGCTGCGCGCGAGTTCGAACGAGTGCTCTCCACGGTGCCCACACATGCCGACGCGCTGTACAACATG
Organism: Betaproteobacteria bacterium; assembly: GCA_028291945.1. Classification (GTDB taxonomy): domain Bacteria; phylum Pseudomonadota; class Gammaproteobacteria; order Burkholderiales; family SG8-41; genus JAQGMV01. The sequence goes on along the minus strand of JAQGNH010000384.1, from coordinate 53,539 downwards.
GGCGTGGTCAGTTTCGAACAAGGCGACATGGCTCGCGCGCGGGCCTGCTTCGCGCACGCGGTTGCATGCGCCCCGGAGCATCTCGATGCGCGCGAACAGCTTGCCGCGACGTGCATGGCCCTTGGGCGCTTCTCAGAAGCGACGGCGCATCTGCGCCAAGTCGTCGAGGGCAGGCCTTCGGACGCAGGTGCTTTTACAGCGCTCGCCAACGCCTGCTTTCAATGTGGCGAGCTCGACGAAGCGTTAACGATGGCGATTCGGGCGCGTGATCTCGAGCCCTCGTCTCCTGATGCTTATAGCCTCCTCGCGCAAATGCATCATGTGCGGGGCGCACTCGAAACGGCGGTGGACGTACTCGAAGACGGACTTGCGCGGACGGGGGCGAACGTTTTGCTCGGCGCGCTCGTGCACCTCTTGCACCGACTCTGCGAGTGGGAACGTTGGCACTCAGCCTGGCAACGCATGGCTGCCGCGCTGGAACATGCCAGCGACCTGGGAAGTCCTTTCTGGCTCTTGCACGAAGCAACCAGCGCGCACCTGCAGCTGGACTATACCCGGCGCTGGGCCGCAGAGCGCTTCACAAAAACACGTACTCTTCAGGTGCCGAAATCCACGCGTGCAAAGCATGATGCTCGCAGAATGCGCGTCGGCTATTTCTCCGCGGATTTTTTTCAACATCCCGTTGCGGCGCTGCTCGTCGAAACGCTGGAGCTGCACGATCGCGAGCGTTTCGAGATCTTTGCGTATTCCTACGGACCCGACGACGGCAGCGTCATGCGAACTCGCCTGCAACACGCGGTAGAGCATTTCGTCGACGTAGCGTGGGATCCGGACGATATCGTCGTCTCGCGTATGCGAGCGGATGAGCTCGATGTGCTGGTCGACCTGAAGGGTTATACGGTGGGCGATCGACTGGGCGTGATGGCGCAGCGGCCCTGCGAAATCCAGATGACGTGGCTCGGCTATCCCGGCACGACCGGCGCGTCATTCATCGATTATCTGATCGCCGATCCTTTCCTCATACCGGAGAGATCGGAGCCCGCGTACTCGGAACGCATTCTGCGCCTGCCGCACTGCTACCAGCCGAATGATCGAAAACGACCGGTCGCGCCCGCGTTGACACGTGCGGAGTACGGATTGCCTGATGACGCATTCGTTTTCTGCTGTTTCAACCAGACGGTCAAGATCACGCCGGAAGTCTTCGCGTGTTGGATGCGGCTGCTCAAGGCGATACCGAACAGTGTTCTTTGGCTGCTGCACGACAATCAGCGTGCTACTGACAACTTGATCTCAGCGGCGCGGGAGCACGGCGTTGCCGCGGATCGCATACACATCGCTCCACGCCTGCCCGTGGATCAGCATCTCGCCCGATATAGCGTCGCTGATCTCGCCCTGGACACACACCCGTATACGTCTCATACGACTGCGAGCGACAGTCTTTGGATGGGCTGTCCGTTGGTCGCGCTCTGCGGCGAAACGTTTGCGGCTCGTGTGTCGGGAAGCATCCTTGCGAATGCGGAGTTGTCTGACCTGATCACGTACTCGCTGGACGCCTACGAGCAACTCGCTCAGCGGCTCGCGACGTCGAAAGAGTTGTTGAGCGATGTCAGACAGCGACTCGCCACTGCCCACGAAACAGCAGTACTGTTCGATTCCGATCGATTCCTCCGAAATCTCGAGCAACTCTATTCGACAGTTGTTCGGCGCGCTCGGGAGCGAACCGCAAGTTAGGCAAGGACGCCGTGCACAAAAAAAACGGGCGCCGAAGCGCCCGTTTTGCCAGGATGCAGCGAGATTAGAACGTGTGACGCATGGAGAACGCGACTGCCTGTTGCTTTTCGCCGGGTGCATGCGCACCGTTGAGGCCACCCAGGTTGTAAGCTGCGTTATTGTCGTTGTTCAGCCTGACGTAACCGACGTTGAACTCCGTGCGCTTCGAGAACGTATAAACGTACCGGATCTGGTATAGCCGAGCCCCAGTATCCGAACCGGCGGTTGGCCGATATCCTGGGCCACTGGCGGTACCTATGAGAATGCCCGCCACGCCGCTCATATTGCCCGCCTGAGTGTAGGCCGCCCTGAGACCGTGAGGTCCGGCAATGGTCCAGTCCACACCCGCGTGCCATGCCTTCGCTTTGACCTCGCCGGCTGCCACGTCGAACTTCTGCTGTGTGTACAGACCGCCAACGCGCACCGGACCCCAGGTGTACGCCGCACCGAGGTGCCAGCCCCTGTCCTTGGTGCCGTCCGGAAGTGCTCCCACGCCCGCATACTGCCTATGCTCCTCGTAACCGCCCGAAACATACAGAGGGCCGGCGCTGTACTGCAAGCCCAACGACCAGACGCGCGCCTTGTTGTTCGTTTGGTTGTCAAGTGTCGCCGTAGACGCTTGAGCCGAAGTAAACATACCCATCACCTGGAAGCCGCCGAAATTCGGGCTGTCATAGTTGATGCTGTTGTTCTGGCGCTTCTTGAAGTTCGCGCGGTTCGCGCCGACAGCGTCGGTCGTCGAATCGCCGGTCAGCAGAAATGCCGTGCCCCAGATTCCGGTGTCGTTACCGCCCACCGCGGTCGGGCTGATCGTGCGCTTGAACGGTGTATCCCAGTTTCCGATGAAGACGTTACCGAACGCGCCTTTGAGGCCGAGCGCGCTGTTACGGCTGCAGAAACCATTCTGCGATTGACCGCGCGGGTCTGCCGTCGAGGTGCACTGGTACCAGGCCGACAAACCGCCGCCGAGCCGCTCTTCGCCTTTGAAGCCAATTTCGCTTCCGGGCGTTTGCAGGAAGTCCGTACTCGTGCGATCTGGTTGCAAACCGGCACCCGCATTGCGGCCCTGCTTCGCGTACGAATATTCCACATAAATCGTGCCGAAAACCTGGACCGTGCTCGAGCCCGCTCCATCAGCAGCGGACGCGACGACGGGCGCAGCAAACGCGCTCGCGATCGCTGCCGCTATCAGTTTCTTCTGCATAACTATCTCCTATTGATGTTTTTGAACCAGCGTTCCGGCGAGACATCTCCAGCCCGCCCTCAACTCCCCCTGAAACGGAGGTTGATCGGAGTATGCCAAGCACGCCGAAAGCGCCTCAACAGATTTCGCTCTTTTGGGCCCAAATACCGACGGCCTTGTTGCGCCGGCGCAACACCGATAAACACCTCGCTCGCGGGTTTCGCCGCTGCTGGCGGGACATCCAAATCCGGAGTGCGTAAAACTTTTTCTGGTATGCTGTTGCATTGTTGCAACACGACTCGTTAACTACGAAGCAAGAGCAAGCAAAACAATGGCTTACGCAATACCGGGTAGCGGCGTTCGCCAGTGGCTCGACGCGGGTTTGGTGGCGCACCGAAGAGGAGACATTGCGCAGGCGACCGATCTGTACCGGGAGGCGCTGAAACATGCGCCCGCGAATGCCGACGCTTTAAATCTGCTCGGCACCGCCCTCCTTCAGCTCGGGCAAGCCGCGGAAGCAACCCGTTGCCTCGAACACGCGGCCCGCGTCCAACGCAACAATCCGCGGGTGCTCGCGAATCTCGGCCAAGCCTATCTCGCCCTGAGCCGTTACGGCGCTGCGTGCGACGCATTCCGCAAGGCCACGCGTTTAGACCCACAGGAGCCGCAGTTTCAGCTCGGCGTTGCGGCCTCGTTGGCAATGGACGGCAAATTGAGTGAAGCTGAAACGCTGCTTCACCGCCTGATCAAGCGTTTTCCGCACGCCGCCGCCGTCTGGCTGAACCTCGGCAACGTCATGCGCGATCAGAGTCGTCGCGAAGAAGCGATCGACAAATACCGCAAAGCCGTCGAGCTCGAGCCCGGATTAATCGACGCACGAAACAACCTTGCTAGGCTCCTGCACGCGAAGCATACATTTGCAGAAGCCGAAGAACAGTATCGCGAATGCATTCGTCTGGCTCCCGATTTTCTGCTCGCGTATTTCAATCTCGCTTCAGTCCTGATCGATCTGGGTCGTTCCACCGAAGCCGAAACAGTTTCACGTGACCTCGTGTCGCGTGCCCCCGATGCACCAGAGGCTCTCACGATCCTTGGCTCAGCTCTCGGTCAGCAGGGCCGTCTGCTTGAGGCGCATTACTGGTACGAAAAAGCAGTGACGGTGGCGTCGGATTCGCCAAAAGCAGCGGAAACGATGGCGATGAGTTTCATTGAGACAGGCCGGCCGGAGCAAGGCCTGCGGTGGTTTTCCCGCGCCCTGCGCTTGAGCGCGGAGTCGCCCACCGCGCCGCAGCTGCTCAGTGGTGCTTTGCTGAGGTACGGCGCCTTGCAGGATGGCTGGGCTGAATATGCTTCACGTCCATACGCAACACTGTTTCGGAAAAATCATCCTGAGGTGCCGATTACATGTGAAGCGTTGGAGTCGGTGCACGGTAAACACATTTGTGTGCTGGGCGAGCAAGGCTTGGGTGACGAGCTCTTCTTCGTGCGCTACGGGCCCGTCCTCGCTGCACGAGGCGCAACAGTCACGTATCGTGGCAGCAGCAAGCTCGCGAGCCTGCTATCGCGAGTGCCTTGCATCGCGGACGTCGTCGACGAGCATGCCGCGTTGCCTGCTGCTGATGCTTACATTCTCGCAGGCGATCTGCCCCGCGTCTTGGGACACAATCCAGTGAACCGCTTACATGAGATCCCCACGATCGACGAGATCCCAATCCGGGAATTCAAACGCTGGATTGCCGTCTACTGGCCAGAGGTGCCACCCAGTGTTAGGTTCAAGCCGCTGCCCGACAAAACGACGGAGTTGCGTGATCGCCTGCTTGCAATGGGTCCGCCGCCTTACATCGGCCTGACATGGCGTGCCGGAACGATGCCGGAAGAGCAGCGGTCCGGCAATTGGGTCCTCTTCAAGCAAATCGAGATTGACGCACTCGCGCACGCATTCTCGACCAGCATCGGTACACTCGTAGCAGTGCAGCGTCGACCTCTCGCCGGAGAAATCGACAACCTTTCGGCGATCACTGGTCGTAAGATTCACGACCTTACGGCTCTGAACGATGATCTCGAAAGCATGCTCGCCCTGCTGGACCTGCTCGATGACTATGTCGGGGTGAGCAACACGAACATGCATCTGCGGGCAGCAGTCGGCAAGAACGCGCGTGTGCTCGTGCCAACACCGGCCGAGTGGCGCTGGATGCATTCCGGCCGCAGCTCGCCGTGGTTTCCGGGGTTCAAGATTTATCGGCAATCGTTGAGCGGTGATTGGACCGCAGCGCTGGCGGCCTTAGAGCAAGACCTGGCAGCGAACTTCCCAAACGCCATTCAGTCCAACAGCGCCTAAAATCCTGCTAGTGTCCGGCTCGCACGTGGGGGGAACTCCACCAGTCGCGTCGTCCGAAGTTCCGCAACGAGGATCTATTGGCCAAACCAATTCCACCGCGATCGTGTCAGCCGTGCACCGCTTGCTGCGACGGCTGGCTGCAGATCCGTGTAAATGGAGTACCCGTGCATCCCGGCCGCCCGTGTCCGCACAGCACCGGCTCCGGCTGCAATGATTACGAGCATCGTCCGGTGGACCCGTGCGTGCATTTCATTTGCGGCTGGCGTATGGACAACAGCCCATTGCCCGAGTGGATGAAACCCAGCAATGCCAAAGTCATCGTACTATTCGATCAAACACGCTGGCGAGGTATGCCGGTGGACGTCGCCGTACCGGTGGGTCGCAGGATTCCGCCGCGATCACTGAACTGGCTGAAGCAATTTGCGCAGGAGCACCAGCGGGTCCTGCTTTACTCGGAGCAGGTCGTCGAAAACGGCAAGTTTACCAACCAGCAAGGCTTCTCAGCTTTCGGTCCTCCGGAGTATCAGCAGGAAGTCGCCGAAAGAGCGGCGAGTGGACAAAGACCGTGGTGAGAGCCTGCTACGCGCGCCACAACATGTCTGCGGCTACGAACGTGGCGCGGTCCTCCGCGCCTGGATGAATCGAACATAAGACGAGATCTCAGTGCAATGCCGACGAGAACGTACAGAAATAGAAAACGCATATTGGTAACGGGAGGTGCTGGATTTCTGGGTTCGCACCTGTGCGAACGTTTATTGCGCGACGGCGGCGAGGTGCTGTGCGTGGACAATTTTTTCACCGGATCCCGCGAAAACGTTGAGCACTTGCTCCAAAACCAGCGGTTCGAACTGATACGCCACGATGTGACGTTCCCGCTCTATGTGGAAGTGGACGAGATCTATAACTTGGCGTGTCCAGCTTCGCCGATTCACTACCAGCATGACCCGGTACAGACGACAAAGACGAGCGTGCACGGCGCGATCAATATGCTCGGGCTCGCCAAGCGAGTCCGCGCAAAGATCCTGCAGGCCTCAACGAGCGAAGTTTACGGAGATCCTCAGGTACACCCGCAGGCAGAGGAATACTGGGGGCACGTCAATCCGATCGGATTGCGGTCGTGCTACGACGAGGGAAAACGTTGCGCCGAAACATTGTTCTTCGATTATTATCGGCAGCACAGTCTTCGCATCAAGGTCGCCCGTATCTTCAACACGTACGGACCGAGAATGCACCCTGACGATGGACGCGTCGTATCGAACTTCATCGTGCAGGCGCTCAGCCATCAACCGATAACGATTTACGGCAAAGGCACACAGACGCGCTCCTTCTGCTACGTCGACGATTTAACTGATGCGCTCGTAAGGTTGATGGACACTGCGGACGACTTCGTGGGCCCCGTAAACATAGGCAATCCGCGGGCGTTCACCATCCTCGAGCTCGCGCAGAAAATCACTCAGCTCACTGGATCCAGGTCCCAGCTGGTCTTCAGGCCGTTGCCGAGCGATGACCCGGTTCAGCGCCAGCCTGATATCTCCCTCGCGAAGAAAAAGTTGGGCTGGCAGCCCTGCATCGAGCTCGATCAGGGACTCGAACGAACGATCGACTATTTCAGACAGCGCACACCAGAAGCGGCCTAGCGGTGCGGGTAGTCCTTCGAGTGCTCTAGATGCCGAGCCCGTTCAGCTGCTTTTCGGGATAACGTGTGCCCGCGGTAACGCCTGGCGCAAACGCTTTGCCAAGCACGGCGAGCTCGTCTTTCGTGAGATCGATTTCAACGGCTCGACAGTTTTCTTCGAGATAGCTGCGGCGTTTCGTACCGGGGATCGGCACGATGTCGTTCCCTTGCGCAAGCACCCACGCAAGAGCGACCTGTGCGGCAGTAGCCTTCTTCGCTGCCGCTAAATCCTCGATCGGACGCAGTAGATCGCGGTTACGCGCCAGATTTGCCGCGTCGAACCGTGGATGCTCGCGCCGTCGGTCTTTCGGAAGCAGCGCGTCGAGACTCTTGATCGTCGCAGTCAGAAAACCCCTGCCGAGCGGCGCATAAGCCATAAAGCCGATGCCGAGCTCTCGGCACGTCGAAAGCACCTCACGTTCAACGTCGCGGCTCCACAGTGAGTACTCGGTCTCGACCGCGGTGATCGCATGCACTTCGTGCGCGCGCCTGATCGTCTGCGCACCCGCCTCGGAGAGCGCGAGATACCGTACCTTGCCCTGCTCGACCAGGCGCGACATGGCGCCTACTGTGTCTTCGATGGGCACGCTGCGATCGACGCGATGCAGACCATAAATATCGATCTGTTCTACGCCTAGCCGTTTAAGACTCTTGTCGCAGGCTTGAGGCACGTGGTTTGGGTGCCCGCCGGACAGCGCCGGCGCACCGGCGCCATCGCGTCCCGCAAGGGCTAGATTGCCAAATTTAGTCGCAACGATGAAGCTCGAGCGCTGACCTTTGATCGCTTTTGCAATCAGCTCTTCGTTGACACCATTGCCATAAGCGTCCGAGGTGACCAGCAAATTCACGCCCAGATCACGCGCGCGATGAATCGTCGCGATGGACGCCATGTCGTCGGGCTCACCGTAGCTGATCGACATGCCCATGCAACCCAGACCCAATGACGGAACATCGGGTCCGTTCTTTCCGAGCTTACGCGTGTGCATTTCGATATTCCCGAAGTCGCGGCGACGTGCGAATCAAACGACGCCAGGCGTTAAAAGGAGAATTTCACCTTCTTTGGCGTCGCACTCTGCGTTTCAGCCGCCGCGGGCTGAGCTTGGCGCAGATAAACGTCATAGAGCAATAGCCAGCGTCTGCAGTCTTCATCCGCTATCGGCTCGACCCCGTGGAAAGAACGGTCCGTTTTCGCGAATGCGAAAAGCGCATTGGGCAGGAATGGCATCGTCCATACCCGGTCGAATTTATCGTGAGGATAGTGCGGTCCGCCTGGGCACGAGAAATTGGGATCTTTCGGCACATAGAGCGACGTGCCGAGGTGCTTCTGCGACTCGTCCTTAGGGAGATAGAACAACAACGTGATGACTTTGCGCGGCGAATCCGAGTGGGGCCCCAGCGCATAATTGGTGATGTCCTGCACCAGCAGCGCCTCGTCATAGAACTCCGCTGGCTGACTCCCGAAACGTTCGTTCAGCTGTTGACCAAACTTGCCGGCGACAGCACTGCTGAATCGGCCGGCGATCAACCATTTTCGTACGTCATTCCAAAAGCGCTGCTTCGCTTCGGGCAGCGCAGAAAGCTGCTCGGAACCGAGGTCCAGCACGAAGCGCTCCTTGTAACCTTTGACGGGTCGCACTTCTGCGATAGGACGCATATCGCTCTGCGTCGGCAGCATGCTTTGCAGCGTCGCATAGAAATCCTTGGGAAAGATATCCTCGACGTAAAAGTGAGGATAGGGAAACATGTTCAGCGGCGCGTTCGCCACCTTATACGCGGCGTGCAGCTCAACGTCTGAAGACATACTCCGCGACTCCCTTGAAGGCACCCTCTTTTCGTTCGGCTCGCGCAACCTGTTTCGCATCATGCTTGAAGCCCAGATCGTTCAATACCTTGACCATATCCCGGTGATCGGCAAGGTTCTGATTGGTCTCGATGAGCAGTGAGCGCACCGGTTTTTCCGACAGCGTGGCAAGCGCGCCCGCAATCACCTTCGGTTCGAAACCGTCGACGTCGATCTTGATGTGATTCGGCACGGGTACGTACCGCTTAGCCACCAGAGCATCGAGCGTGTCGGCTATGCACCCCTGGCTGAATTCTGTATTGAGGGGCTCATGGCGGAAGTCGAGCGCTTCGCCGAGCGAGTGACACGAGCCGCCCGCACGCAAATCGGCCATATGCAGCTTGGACAATCCCGCCGCGTCCGATAGTCCGACACAGTACGCATCGACAAGGTGGCCCACCTCGTTCAGCAGGATATTGCGATTGAGCAACGCGTAATTCTGCGATTCAGGTTCGAACGCGTAAACGCGCACCCGTCGCGTAACCGCCGCCCAGATCGTGTACATGCCCACATTCGCGCCACAGTCGAGGAAAATCTCGCCAGGGTGAAATCCTGCAATCCACTCGAGCGTCCACGGCTCTTTTTCGTAGATCGATTCGACGCGCCAGTGCGTGAGCACGCTCGGCGTTGCGAAAACCATCTTCGCTCCATCGTGCTCGATCTCGCTGCGCGGATTCAGCGCCTCGTATTGCTGGAGTGTAAGTTTCATACGCAGCCACGCATCATCAGAGATTGCTCTGAAGCGGACGTTGCGCTATTTCCTGTAGGTGACCGTGAGCTCGCCCACGCCGTCGACGTGCCCCTCGAGCCTGTCGCCTGGCTTGACCGGTCCGACACCCGCCGGCGTGCCCGACATGATCAGATCCCCCGCGCGCAGCGTGATCAATTTCGAGAGATAAGAGATCGTTTCAGGGACATTCCAGATCATCTCCGCAAGATCGCCCTTCTGCCTGACTTCACCGTTGATCCGGAGCCAAATCGCGCCTTTCTCCGGATGTCCCACCATGGCGACGGTCTTGAGCGCCGTGCACGGTGCCGAATTGTCGAATGCCTTACCCATCTCCCAGGGGCGGCCCATCTTTTTGGCTTCGCCCTGCAGATCGCGACGTGTCATGTCGAGGCCGACGCCGTAGCCGAACACATGCTGGAGGGCTTTTTCGACCGGTATGTCGGAGCCACCTTTGCCGATCGCGACGACCATTTCGATCTCGTGGTGCAGATCCTTGGTCATCTGCGGATAAGGGATCGTTGTTCCGTTGTGCACGATTGCGTCTGCGGGCTTCATGAAGAAAAAAGGAGGCTCCCGGTCCGGGTCGTGTCCCATTTCGCGCGCGTGCTCCGCATAGTTGCGCCCTACACAGTAGATGCGTCCGACAGGAAAGGCCTGGTTGCTTTCAGCGACCGGAAGCGTGACCGGGCCCGCGAATTCGATGGCATAACTCATGATCGTCCTATGTCCAATACTTGAATTAAGTCTGTTTACCCGGATGTCGCTGCCACAGCGACTTCTTGCAACCTGCACCAAGGAGCATGTAGCGCGCAGTCGAAAGCGCCGGCACCTATCCTGCCCTGCGCTCCACGACGATCCAGAATCCCATGGGCATGCGCTGGAATTGCGCGAGCTCGAAGCGGTCCATGAATTTTGGTAACCACCACGTCGCAGGTTTCTGTATCAGATGTGCGTTACGGCCATCCAGCAATACCTTCGCGGCAGGTCCGGTATGAACCGTGAAGATGCCGATCGCTGCGGTGACCCGTTTCAGATCATCGAGCACATTGTCGATCAGGTTCGGCTCGATATGCTCCAGCACGTCGATGCAAGCGACGAGTTTGCAGGGAGCGGGCGGACTCGACCATTGCGGTATTGCGGGGTCGTAGTGATGTATCGTGAACGGCTCGTCGAACATATCTTCGAGGGTGGCTCCCAAACGGCCTTTTCCGGCGCCGTAGTCCAGAAGCTCCTTCGTGCCGATTTTCTGCATCACGTCCGCCACGAGCGGCGCATACTCGACCGAGGCCACCCCGTAATTCGGATTGCGATGCAATTCCTCCTGCATCTTGCGATAATCTTCGCTGATCAGTGAGGCTGACTGAGTCATCGTGAAGGCCGCGTTTGACGTCGTGAGTCACGCGTCCGCCAGGCCGTAGGAAAAGAAAGCGCAGTTTATCATGCGCTCTCCCGCCAAAAGATGAACTCCGTCTCGCCTCTCAGCACGCTTTTCGCGAGCAGTTTCCTCGCAGCGACGGTGCTGCCGGGGGGATCCGAAATCGTCCTGTTCGCAGTGTTGCAGCAACCCGCCACCGATGTTTGGCTCGCGCTTGGAGTAGCGACACTGGGGAACACCTTGGGCGGTATGACGTCCTATCTCCTGGGCCGGCTGGTCACTGGGCGCAAGCCTATGAGGGGGCTCGAAACCCTGCGCCGCTACGGGAGCCCCGCATTGCTTTTATCTTGGGTACCGATCGTCGGCGACGCATTGTGCGTCGGCGCGGGGTGGCTGCGGATGAATGCGTGGGCTGCGGCCTTATTCATGGCCCTGGGCAAGTTCGCGCGCTATGCGGCCATTGCAGCGATGGTGCTGTAGCTGCTCGCCCACGACGGCGCCGTGTTTGCTTACGCTGGGTATCGCCCTTCGTGGGTCGGTAAAAACCTTTGTAGTTCGTGGTTTACGCCCTAGCGCCGCACCGCTACCATACTGACTTGAAGCGCCTGCCACACATCCTCTCTCACGCCGGGCTGCCGGCGATCTTTCATGACTCCCCGACTTCGCGAAATCCCCTATAACTACACGTCGTTCTCGGACCGCGAGATCGTCATACGTCTGTTGGGCGAGCCCGCCTGGAACGCGCTGAATGAGCTGCGCACCGAACGCCGCACCGGGCGTTCGGCCAAGATGCTATACGAGGTCCTCGGCGACATCTGGGTGATCACGCGCAACCCCTACATCGAAGACGAGCTGATCAGCTACCCCAAGCGCCGGGCTTCGCTCATCGCGGATATGCGAGAAAGACTTGCCGCGATCGACGCACGCCGGCGCAAGCGCAGCGACCAGCGTGTCACGGCGCTGCTCGCTGCCGCGCAGGCTGCCGTCGATACGTTCGAAAAGCAGTTCCGCGATACGTATGACCTGCGCAAAAGGGTCACGGGGCGGCTTGCGGGCATCACTCGGCGCGACAACGTTCAGTTCGACGGCCTTGCCCGGGTGTCGCACGTGACCGACGCCACCGACTGGCGCATCGAGTACCCGTTCGTCGTGATCAACCCCGACACCGAGGATGAGGTCGCGCCGATCGTGCAGGCTTGCATCGATCTCGGTCTCACGATCATCCCGCGCGGCGGCGGCACCGGTTACACCGGGGGCGCCATACCGCTCACGCGGCTGTCGGCAGTGATCAACACTGAAAAACTGGAAGCGTTGAGCGCGATCGACGAGGTGAGGCTTCCCGGACTCGACCGTACGGTTCCGACCGTGCGCTGTGGTGCGGGTGTCGTCACGCGCCGCGTAATGGAAGTCGCGGACGGCGCAGGCCTTGTCTTCGCATGCGATCCCACCTCCGCAGATGCTTCGTGTATCGGCGGCAACGTCGCAATGAATGCAGGCGGCAAGAAAGCGGTGTTATGGGGCACCGCTCTCGACAATCTCGCGTCGTGGAAAATGGTCATGCCGGATGCGCGCTGGCTGCTGATCGAGCGTCTGGACCACAATCTCGGCAAGATACACGAGGTGCCGGTTGCACGTTTTCGGCTGACGCGCTTCGAGACAGACGGCAAAAAGCAGTTCGGCGAGCCCGAGATCCTGGACATTCCAGGCTCTGCGTTTCGCAAGCGAGGTCTTGGCAAGGACGTCACCGACAAAGCCCTGGGCGGTTTGCCCGGCGTCCAAAAAGAGGGCTGCGACGGGGTCATTACGCAAGCGACCTTTATTCTGCATCGGATGCCGCCTGCGGTCCGCACGGTGTGCCTCGAGTTCTTTGGGTCCGTGCGCGAAGCCGTGCCTTCGATCGTCGAGATCAAGCGCTATCTGGATGACAAACCCGGCGGTGCGCGCCTCGCGGGGCTGGAGCATCTCGACGAGCGTTACGTCAAAGCAGTGGGCTATGCGACCAAGGCCCGTCGCGCGGGCCGCCCCAAGATGGTCCTGATCGGAGATATCGTCGGTGAAGACGAAAACGCGGTCGCCGCGGCTGCCTCGCACGTAGTGCGCATCGCCAACGCACGCCATGCAGAAGGTTTTGTCGCCGTAACGGCCGACATGCGGCGGAAGTTCTGGCTGGACCGCGCTCGCACTGCAGCGATTGCCAAGCATACCAACGCATTCAAGATCAACGAGGACGTAGTCATACCGCTCGAGCGGCTCGGCGAATACTCGGACGGAATCGAACGCATCAATATCGAGCTTTCGATCCGCAACAAGCTGAAGCTCACCGAGGCGCTGGAAGCCCTACTTCGCGGCGACCTGCCGCTCGCCCGTCAGGACGAAATCGGCACGGCGGCAGAGTTGCTGGGCGACCGCGTCGAGCGCGCCATCACACTCCTTTCAGAAACGCGCACGCGTTGGAGCTGGCTGCTCGACAACATAGACCTGCCTTTAGTCGAGGCGGTGGGCAGCGCGCCCCAGGTATACGGGAGCCTGATCGAAGAAGGCGCACGCTCGATGCACGACGCGCGGCTGTTTCATCTGCTCCAGGACCACGTCATCCGCGTTTCCTGGAAAGCAGAGCTGTGCGCACAGCTGTGCGATATCTTCAGCGGCCGTCCATTTGAAAAAGTGGTGCGCGAAATCGAGGCTACGCACAAATCGGTGCTGCGAAGCCGTGTTTTTGTAGCGCTGCACATGCACGCCGGTGATGGCAACGTTCACACGAACCTCCCGGTCAACTCGGACGATTATGAGATGCTGCAGGAGGCAGCGGAGGCCGTCGCACGCATCATGCGCCTGTCGATCTCACTCGATGGCGTGGTTTCCGGCGAGCACGGCATCGGTCTCACCAAGCTCGAGTTTCTCAAGCCGGAGCAGATCGAGGCTTTTCGCGCTTACAAGGAGCGCGTCGATCCGCACGGTCATTTCAACAAAGGCAAGCTCCTGCCGGGCGCGGACTTGCGCAACGCCTACACGCCGAGCTTTTCACTGATCGGCGCAGAGAGCCTCATACTCGAGCAATCCGAGATCGGCCGCGTCGCCGATCTGATCAAGGACTGTCTGCGTTGCGGCAAATGCAAGCCGGTGTGTGCGACGCATGTGCCCCGGGCGAACTTGCTCTACAGTCCCCGCAATAAAATTCTTGCCACGAGCTTGTTGACCGAAGCGTTCCTGTACGAGGAGCAGACGCGCCGCGGCATATCGCTCAAGCACTTCGACGAGTACGGCGATGTGGCCGACCACTGCACGGTCTGCCATAAATGCGTAAAGCCGTGCCCTGTCGACATTGATTTCGGGGATGTGTCCGTCGCGATGCGCAACTTCCTGCGTCGCAGCCGCAAGCGCCGCGCAAACCTGGGTACTTTCGCATCCATGCTGTTTCTGAATGCGACGGATCCGACGACGGTCAATGCGCTACGTACTTCGATGATCCGCGTCGGCTATGGTGCTCAACGCCTTGCCCATCGGGTGGCGAAAGCGTTCGGGCTCGCGCAAAAACAGACGCGTCTTCCTCCGGCGACCGTGGGCAAGCCGCCGGTGCGTCAGCAAGTGATCCATTTCATCAACAAGCCGATGCCTGGCAATCTCCCCAAGAAAAGCTCTCGCGCCCTGCTCGAGATTGAAGATCCGCGCATGATCCCTATCATTCGCGATCCCAAGAAAGCGGGCGAGGACTCGGAAGCAGTGTTTTATTTCCCTGGATGCGGCTCGGAGCGCCTGTTCGGACAGGTCGGGCTCGCAACGCAGGCGATGCTGTACCAGCTGGGCGTGCACACCGTGCTGCCACCCGGCTATCTGTGCTGCGGGTATCCCCAAACCGCGGCAGGCGAGGAGCAAAAGGGTCAGGCGATCGTCACCGGGAACCGAGTGCTGTTCCACCGTGTCGCACACACGCTCGCGTATCTCGACATCAAGACGGTCATTGTTTCATGTGGCACGTGCATGGATCAGCTCGAAGGATACGAGTTCGACAAGATATTCCCGGGATGCCGCCTTCTCGACATACACGAATACCTGCTTGAGAAAGGTGTGAAGCTCAATGGCGTGAATGGCGTGCGCTACATGTATCACGATCCATGCCACTCGCCCATGAAGACGTATCAGCCGCTGGAAGTCGTCAACGCGCTGATGAACCAGCCGGTTCCGCTCAACGATCGATGCTGCGGGGAATCGGGCACGCTCGCCACGAGTCGCCCTGATATTTCCACGCAGGTGCGTTTCCGCAAGGAATTTCAGATGCGTCTCGGGGCCGATGCCGTGCGCGCGGACGGTTTCAAAGGCGATGTCAAGGTGCTCACTTCGTGCCCCTCTTGTCTGCAGGGCCTTGCCCGCTTCAACGACGACAGCGGCACGCAAGCCGACTACATCGTCGTCGAGATGGCGAAACACCTGCTCGGCGAAAACTGGATGGCCGATTACGTTGCGAAAGCGAACAGTGGCGGCATCGAGCGCGTGCTGCTTTAAACCCAGTCAGAGTACATGCGAACTCCGGAGCCCTCGTCCCCAGCGTACGGATTTCACTACTGAATGGTGAATGCGGAGGCGTGCTTTTCACCTGACTACGAAACCGCGCGCACGCGGTTTCGCGAATCAGCCACGCACGCAGGCGCTGCCTTGCACGCGATCGGTTTACCGACGAGAGGTCCCCGCGGCGAAGCGCTCTGCATCGACATTGCATGGATCGGCTCGCCGCATCCGCGGAATGTGTTCTTGCATACCACTGGCTTGCACGGCGTCGAAGCATTCACGGGCGCGGCGGTTCAGCTGGCACTACTGAATGCCCCGCCGGTCCCCGGGTCCGAAGACGCGCTCGTTCTGGTGCACGTGCTGAATCCCTACGGTATGGCGTGGTTGAGGCGCACCAACGAGAACAATGTCGATCTCAACCGCAATTTTCTGGTGAATGGCGAGCGCTTTGCGGGTGCGCCTGAGCTCTATGGCGTGCTCGATCCGCTGCTCAATCCAACGTCTGCACCTGCGCACGATGGTTTCCGCGTGCGGGCGCCTGCAATCGCCGTGAAACTGGGCTTTCATCAGGTCAAGCATGCAATCGCGGAAGGTCAGTACGAGTACGAGCAGGGCTTGTTCTTCGGTGGCCGTGAATTGCAGCCGGGTGCGCGAATGTTCAGCGCCTGGCTCCAGCAGCATCTTTCGGACGCTGATTACGTATTCGGCGTCGATCTGCACACAGGGCTCGGACGCCGCGGCACCGATACATGGCTGAGCAGTAGCACCGATACGGCCACCGCACCGGCAACGCTCAGCAGCGCTCTCGGGCGCGAGCTTGTCGATCCGGCGCGCCCTTCAGTTGCTTATACCGTGCGGGGCGGGTACGGAGCCGCACTGCGGCACCTGCTGCCCCGGGCAAAAATAGACTTCATCCTGCAGGAGATCGGCACCTATCCGCCGCTCGCGATACTGCACGCCCTGCGCGAGGAAAACCGCTGGCATTTTTATGGCGACGGCAGCATAGTTCATCCGGCTAAACTGCGTCTGCGCGAAGTGCTGTGTCCGGCCGCGGGAGATTGGCGGCGCCGCGCCGTCACACGCGGACTAACACTCGCCTGCGCCGCAGCCCGGTGGACGTTCAGCAGGAAAGGCTAAGCGGCATGATGTGCGAGCTGTGCAGTCGAACCGGAGGAGAGCTGCTGTGGCAGGACCAGCGGTGCCGCGTGGTGCACGTTGCCGAACCGGGCTATCCCGGCTTCTGCCGTGTGATCTGGGAGACTCACGTGAAAGAGATGACTGATCTGTCGGAAGACGATCGGCTACATCTCATGGAAGTCGTTTTCGCCGTGGAGTCCGTGATCCGTGAACAGCTGGAACCCGACAAGATGAATCTCGCGAGCCTGGGTAATCTTGTTCCTCACCTGCACTGGCATGTGATCCCCCGCTTCGCGGATGATCCGCATTATCCGCAGCCGATCTGGGCAGCACCCACGCGCGCGCGGGTCGACGACGGACGCCAGGCGAGCACCGCGTCGCTTGCAGCGGCGCTCGCGGCAGCGCTCGACTGATCCGCAGCTCGACGGCTTTACGCTTCATATATCATCCGTCGCCGCAGGGAGCTTGACCGGGAGAGCGGTTCCTCAGCAATTCATGATCACGCGCCACGCATCACTCATCACCCTCATTGACCTATAAATGCCCGCGCCCAATCCGCTCGAAATCAAGCTGCACCAGAAGTCGCAGCTCGTCGAAATCTCCTACGCCGATGGAAAAGCATTCCGGCTGCCATCCGAGTTCCTGCGCGTCTATTCACCGTCTGCCGAGGTTCGGGGTCATGGCCCTGGACAGGAGGTGCTGCAGATCGGCAAGAAGAACGTACAGATCGTTGCGGTCGAACCCGTAGGGCACTACGCGGTACAACTGAGGTTCTCCGACGGACACGATACGGGTATCTATTCTTGGGACTTGCTCTACGACTACGGTGAGCGACAGCAGGTCATGTGGCAGCAGTATTTGAAGCGTCTTGCCGACGCAGGCGCCAGTCGCGAAGACAAATGATGAGCAGTCAAGCATTTTGCACCCGACCATGAACAAGACCACCGATTTCGGTTTCCACGAGGTTCCGGAAGACGAGAAGGCACGCCGCGTAGCCGGTGTGTTCGACTCGGTCGCCGGTCGCTACGACCTCATGAACGATCTCATGTCGCTCGGCCTGCACCG
The DNA here is from genome assembly GCA_028291945.1 of Betaproteobacteria bacterium. Taxonomy (GTDB): domain Bacteria; phylum Pseudomonadota; class Gammaproteobacteria; order Burkholderiales; family SG8-41; genus JAQGMV01. The sequence continues at coordinate 35,923 of JAQGNH010000384.1, read as the reverse complement.
GCTCTGGAAGCGTATGCTGATCGAACACAGCCTCGTGCGGCCGGGTGAGAGCGTGCTCGACGTCGCAGGCGGCACGGGCGACGTCGCGCGCCTGTTTGCGCAGCGCGTCGGCGAAACAGGCCGCGTCGTTTTGACGGACATCAACCGTTCGATGCTCCAGGCGGGCCGCGATCGTCTGATCGACGATGGCGTCATTCTCCCGGCCGCTCAATGCGACGCCGAGCGCTTGCCTTTTTCTGACGAAAGCTTCGACTGCGTGAGCGTCGCCTTTGGTCTGCGCAACATGACGCACAAGGAAGTCGCGCTGAACGAAATGCTTCGGGTGCTCAAAGCTGGCGGACGTCTGCTGGTGCTCGAGTTCTCACGCATCTGGAAACCCGTTGCCCCGCTGTACGACGCTTATTCGTTCCAGGTGCTGCCGCGGCTGGGCCGGATCATCGCCGGTGACGCCGACAGCTACCGCTATCTCGCCGAGTCGATCCGGATGCATCCGGATCAGGAGACCCTGAAGCAGATGATGGAACAAGCCGGTTTCGATCGTGTTGAGTATTTGAGCGTAAGCGCTGGAATAATCGCCCTGCATCGAGGTGTTAAGTTCTGAAGGCGAACGGCGATAATGCAGCACCTCCGACGCAGGTTAATCTGCAGCACAGGCGTGATCGCCTGTGGTTTGATTGCGGCCTGCGTCACCGCCCCCGAGCTCTCGCCTCCCCAGGGCGCTGCAACGGTACCCGCACGGGATCTCAAAGCAGGGCAGTATTGGGAGTACGCAGTCCACGATGCGTATACAGGCCTGCCACGGGGCGTGTACCGCTATACGGTGGCACGCCTGGACGCGACCCAGGCGGTGGTCGACGTGATACAGGATGGCGTGCATGTCGATGCATACGTCTACGCGCCAGGGTGGAACCCAATCGAGCAGCCGCTCACCAACTTGCAGCGCTTCCGCTACAAGCCGCCGTTCCCCGCCTATGAGTTTCCGCTGTATCCGGGCAAAACATGGCGTCGCATCGTGCGTGCCACCGATCCGATCACCGGCAAATCCTATTCAGTGCACGTTCATGCACGGGTGGGTGGTTGGCGCCGTATCCACGTGCCCGCAGGCGAATTCGATGCCCTTCAAGTGGTACGCTACGTTTACGCCGGCAACGCGGAATTCTTCAGGCTGCAGGAGGAGATCACGCAGACGGACTGGTACGCGCCGTCTGTCGGTTATGTCGTGGTCAACGAAGGTAATTCCAGCCACATCGATACGTCGCGCAGCGGAGGTGGCCGCGGCAGGCCGCTGCGCGTACGCGGAGATTGGCTCATCGCTGAGCTCGTGCGCTATTCGGGAGGGTCAGCCGAACTGCGCGCGCCGCAATAATGTTCCCGTTCGCTCACTCGGAGCGCGCGCAGTCTCAGCGACAATCACGTGCAGCTTTGCCGTGGCTGAAGGGGCACCCCGGTTGGTAAACGAGTCTTGCCCGCGCGAGTGAGAACGAAACGACGCTTACATGATCGAACACTGTGCGATTTGAGGAGTGACCGCCATGAAACATCTGCTCGTTGTGCTTACAGCCTTGTCAATTCTTGCAGCTTGCACGACTACGCCTCAGTCTGTCCCAACGAACGCACCAGCCTCGGTACCTGCACCGCAGGCGAAGGTCGGCGATTACTGGGAGTACGCCGTCCGCGACGGCTACACCAGCATTCCTCGAGGCATTTACCGCTACGAAGTCACCCGGATCGAGCCCGATCGAATCATCGTTACGCTCACGAATGATGGTGCGCAGCTCGATACCCTCGTCTACGCCGGCGGCTGGAACGCACGCGAGCTGCCAATTACGCCGATGGACCGTTTTCGCTACGACCCCCCCTACGAGGCTTTTTCCTATCCGCTCGAGCCGGGCAAAACGTGGCGAATGGCGGTGCAGTCGACAGAAGTCGCAACCGGAAAGCATTACCGCACGTACGTGCAGGGCAAAGTGGTGGGCTGGGAGCGCGTCAGGGTTCCCGCGGGTGAATTCGATGCGCTCAAGGTCGAGCGCCAGGTCTTTGCCGGCAATATGGATGGCTTCAGAACACAGGAAGAGATCACCGAAACCGACTGGTACGTGCCGAGTGTTCGCCGGGCTGTGCTCACGCAGACGAGCTCTCAGCATTTCGATACATCTCGTGGCGGGAGCGACGGCGGGGGCGAATACCCACTGCGCATTCGTGGTGATTGGCTCATAGGCGAGCTGGTAGCTTATTCACGGTGACGGCCAATCAGGCGCGCAATTCGCAACGAGCCCGCACACGTGAACCGTTATAATCATCCGGCTACTCCACCAAGGAGATTTTGATATGCGTAAGTTTTTCAGCGTTATCGTTGCTTTGATCGGCTTAAGCCTGATCGCTGTAGACGTTGACGCAGCCCGGCGGATGGGCGGGGGTAAAAATCTGGGCAGACAGCGCGAGTCTATCAGTCCGCAGCAGGCTGCACCGCGCACGCCTCCGCAGCAACAGCAGCAGCAAGGCGCTCAGAATACGCCTGCTCAACAGCGGCAGACCGGGCCGACCAGCCCACCCGCGCAGCAACCTTCGGGTATGAGCCGATGGCTCGGGCCGCTTGCCGGACTGGCGATCGGCGCAGGTCTCGCTTCCTTGTTTTTTCATAACGGCTTCGGTGGGGCGCTCGCCGGCATACTGCTCATTGGTGCGCTCGTGATGGGCGCGATATTCCTGGTGCGACTGTTTCGCGGCGGCGGACGGACGGCTCAAGGGCCTCTCCGGTACGCTGGAGCGACTCCGTACTCCCGTACCGAGCCGATATCCGCGCCAGCGCGCATGCCCGCTGCGGTTCCAGCTGACGTCAGTCCCGCGCCGCACTCTGTGGCTGCGGCGACTTCTGGTTTAACCGCCGAGCGGCGCTGGCCTGCGGATTTCAATGCCGAGGAATTCCTGCGCCATGCAAAGCTGAATTTCGTGAAGCTGCAAGAGGCCCACGATCGGAGAGACCTCGCTTCGCTGCGCGATTTCCTGACGCCGGAAATGTACAAGGCGATCGAGGAGGACATCCGCTCATCGAGCACCACGCCCCAGAAAACGGAGGTCGTCACGCTCGACGCCGAAGTGCTGGACGTTGCGGTGGAAGATGGCAACTACGTCGTCAGCGTGCGCTTCTCCGGGCTCATTCGGGAACAGCCCGGCGCAGAGCCTGAGCCTTTCAGTGAAGTGTGGCACCTGACCAAGCCGGTCGATGGCCGGTCAGGGTGGCAGCTCGCTGGCATTCAGCAGGCTTAATCCATCCAGCATCGACAATCAGTCACCCCGGGCTGCGGCCCGGGTTTTTTTATGTTCGAAGTCCTTGCCGTACCCGCCATCAACCGACTCCTCCGCTCGCACACGTGGGCGCTCGACCGATTGCGCGAGCACGCGGGCAAGACCGCACTTCTGGCGTGTCCGCCGTTCACCCTGCTCGTGAGCGTGACCCAATCGGGCGAGCTCGCGGCATCCCCTTTGGGTACAACCGCAGATGTGACGATCGGCGTCACTCCCGGCCTCCTGCTCCGCGCCGCGTCCAGCGATGCGGCTGCGTGGAGTGCTGCCCAGGTGACGGGCGATGTCGAGTTTGCCGGCGCGCTGGATTACGTCAGGCGCAACATCGAGTGGGACTACGAGGAGGACCTGAGCCGGCTCTTCGGTGACATCGCTGCGCATCGCCTTGCGTCTGCTGCAAAGCGGGCTCACCTGTGGGGCCGCGATACGGCGCTCAAGGTAAGCCAAAGCGTGGCTGAATATGTAACCTACGAAAAACCACTCGTAGTGAGCGCACATGCGCAGGAGCAGTTCAACCGCGAAGTCGATGTGTTGCGCGACGACGTGGAGCGGATCGAAAAACGGCTCGCGCTGCTCGGGCGCCGGCTGTCCGAGTCGGCCTGAAGCACCGCCGCTGATCATGCGCCGCATTTTCCCCACACAGGCACTTTCAGCCTAGGCATGCGGTTTTTCCGACTGCTCAAGATTGTTTCCGTCAGCATACGCTTCGGACTCTACGAATTTGTGCTCGAGCATCAGCGCGCGCGCGGCCTCAAAACCTTTCTCGGCCGGACATTGTTGCGCCGGCAGCGCAAGACGCCCCGGGCAGTGCGCCTGCGGCGTGCATTGGAAGCGCTCGGCCCCATCTTCGTAAAATTCGGGCAGGTCCTTTCAACGCGCCGCGATCTGCTGCCGACCGACATCGCCGATGAGCTTGCGATGCTGCAGGATCAGGTGCCGCCTTTCCCGGTGCAAGACGTGCTGGCAACGTTGCAGCGGGTATACGGCCGACCGGTCGATGAGGTGTTCCTGCGCTTTGACCGGGAGCCGGTGGCCAGTGCTTCGGTCGCGCAAGTTCATCTGGCCGAGCTGCCCGACGGGACAGAGGTCGCGGTCAAAGTCCTGCGTCCTGGTATTTCCAGCATCATCGGCAATGACCTCGCGTTACTGCACGTGGGGGCAACGCTCATGGAAAGCTTGTGGGCGGACGGAAGGCGGCTGCGGCCTCACGCGGTGGTTGATGAATTCAGCAAGCACCTCGAGAACGAGCTGGATCTGATTCGCGAGGCCGCCAATGCAAGCCAGCTCCGGCGCAACTTCGAAAGATCACCGCTGCTGCTCGTCCCCGAAGTGTACTGGGACTATTGCGCCGAGGATGTGATGGTGATGCAGCGCATGCGCGGCACGCCTGTCAATCAAGTGACTGCTTTGCAGGAGCAGGGCATCGATATACCGCGCCTCGCACGTGCGGGTGTCGAGATTTTTTTCACCCAGGTGTTTCGCGACGGTTTTTTTCACGCCGATATGCATCCCGGCAACATTCTCGTCTCGCCACAGGGGCGTTACATTGCGCTCGATTTCGGGATCATGGGCACGCTGACCGAAGTGGACAAACACTACCTTGCCCAGAATTTTCTGGGCTTCTTCCGGCGCGACTACCACCGTGTTGCTGTGGCGCACATTGAATCCGGATGGGCGCCTGCCAACACGCGGATCGATGAGTTCGAAGCTGCGATACGGGCCGTTTGCGAGCCCGTTTTCGACCGCCCGTTGAAAGACATCTCCTTCGGACGCGTGCTCCTTCGATTGTTCCAGGCCTCGCGGCGCTTCAACGTGGAAGTGCAGCCGCAGCTCGTGCTGCTGCAGAAAACATTGCTGAATATCGAAGGCCTTGGACGCCAGCTCGATCCGAATCTGGATCTGTGGTCCACCGCCAAACCTTTTCTCGAACGCTGGATGTCGGAACAGGTCGGGTGGCGCGGGCTCTTGCGTCGCGTACAGGAAGAGGCGCCGACGTGGGCCATCGTGCTGCCGCAACTACCGCGCTTACTGCATCAGGCCTTGAACCAGCAAGTCGCCTCCCAGCAGCCGGCGAGCGTCCTTGCGATGCTCGAGGAACGCCGGCAAACGAACCGCATGCTGGCGGTTATCGCAGTGCTCCTTGCGGCGCTGCTCGGCGTGGCCGCCGTCTCGCTGCTTTAAGCGGTTACTGCACATCGTATAATTCGCGTGCCGTGCGGCAGGCGCCGCGCCAGTCTCGAGATTTGCCATGGCTTCGAATCTGATCTGGTTCGTTACGCTGTACCTGCTCGTCTCCATCTGTATCGGCCTCTACGCCGCAACCAAGGTCAAGAACTCCACGGACTTCGTCGTGGCCGGCCGCCACCTGCCGCTGCCTTTCATCGTGGCAACGGTGTTTGCGACCTGGTTCGGATCCGAAACTGTTCTCGGCATACCCGCCAAGTTTCTCAATGAAGGTTTGCGCGGCGTAGTCGCGGACCCTTTCGGGTCGAGCATGTGCCTTATCCTCGTGGGCCTCTTCTTCGCGCGACCGCTTTATCGGCTCGGGCTGCTGACGATAGGAGACTATTACCGCGGGCGCTACAACCGCCATATCGAAGTGGCCGCTTCGGTCTGTATCGTGCTCTCATATCTCGGCTGGGTATCGGCGCAAATCACCGCGCTGGGGCTCGTGTTCTCGATTCTCACCGACGGCGCGATTCAACCCTGGCAGGGCATGATCCTCGGCGTGGCAATCGTGCTCGTGTGGACGCTTTCCGGGGGCATGTTATCAGTTGCTTTCACCGACCTTTTCCAGATGACTGTGATCATGGCCGGCATGATCTACATTGCGTACGTGATTTCGGGCTTGGTCGGCGGGCCCGCCGTTGTTCTGGATCACGCCGCGCAGGCAGGTAAGTTCGAGTTTTTTCCCAAACTCGCCGCGCGCGACGTAATCGCATTCGTCGGAGCGTGGGCGACGATGGCGCTCGGCTCCATACCGCAGCAGGATGTATTCCAGCGCGTTGCGGCTGCGCGGACCGAGCGCATCGCTGGCAACGGGTCTGTCATCGGCGGGTCTCTTTATTTCTGCTTTGCTTTCGTCCCGATGTTTCTCGCCTACTCGGCGACCCTGCTCGATCCCGCGCTGATCGAGCGCTACCTCACGAGCGACTCTCAACAGATCCTGCCGCGACTGATACTCACGCACGCGCCGTTTGCCGCTCAGGTATTCTTTTTCGGAGCGCTGATTTCCGCGATACTGTCGTGCTCGGCTGCGACGCTGCTCGCACCATCGGTCACGGTCGCGGAAAATATCCTGCGCCCGCTGATGCCGGATCTGGCTGACTGGCAATTTTTGCGGATGCTGCGCGGAGTGGTACTGCTTTTCGCGTGCGCCGTGCTGACGTTTGCTCTCGTGTCGAACTCATCGATTTACGGCATGGTCGAGAGTGCGTACAAGATCACGCTGGCCGCTGCATTCACCCCACTCGCGTTCGGCCTCTACTGGCGCAAAGCGACCAGCCAGGGCGCCGCCCTGGCGATGGTTGCGGGCCTGACGACCTGGCTCGCGCTCGAGTTCATTCACCCTGACGCTTCGATGCCGCCTCAGCTTGCGGGGCTGCTCGCGAGTATCGCTGGAATGGTCGTTGGCTCGCTGCTGCCGCAATGGTATGGTCAGGCCCGGCATCACGCGCCGGCGCACGCCATCTAACTTGTTCAAAGTTACGCTACTCGCGCTGCTCTGTGCCAATACCGCCTATTTTGCGATTGGCGGCTCGATCAGCAAAGCGCTCGATGCGGCCGCATGGCTGACACTGCTATTGCTGTTTGAGGCGGAAACGGAGTTCGCAACGCAACTACGAAGCAAGCGCCAGCGCGCTATCGTGCGCACGGTGCGCCTGGCGGCCGCCGCCGGTGTCGTCGCCGCAACGATCGGTTACATGTTGGAGGACGACGTCCTCGATGCGCTGAACAGCGCCGTATGGATCGCTGTCGTTGTTTTGCTCGAGATTCAGGTGCGCTTTCGTGACCGCGTGCAGCGCGCACGCCTCGCGTACGCCACGGTCGCAGCGTCCCTCTACGGCGCTCTGGCGCTGCTGGTTGTGATCTGGGCCAGCAGAGGTCAGTGGTTCGACGCTTACGACGCACTGCTGTGGCTGGTTGCATTCGGTGCGCTCGAACTCGATCTGACGATCGGCAAAACATCAGCCGACGCACCGCTTACCTCCCGCTGAACGAGTGACCGAAGGCGGCGAGAAAAAGCTCCAAATCAGAGCGCGGAAGTCGATTGATTCCGGCAGCCGCAGCGCGTCCGCCTCCCGTATCGAACTGTTCGCATAATGCGAGGGCACCTTTCAGGCTATTCATCGGTGCACGCACGCTGACCGTATAGCCATCCGCTTTTTCGACGAGTACAGCGTGTGCCCGCCTGGAATTGCGCTGCGCCAGGCGGTTGCCGAAAACGCCGTTGATTCTGCGGCTCCACGCTGCGTCCGGCAGAACATACACAGCGCCGAAGTCTTGTTCATACAACGGTGCGATTTCATTCGCGCGATAGAGGTCTTCCGCGTACGCAGTGCGCAGTACGTTGAAGACCGGCTCGTCGTAAATGAAATGGCGGGGGTCTTTATACGGAGCGATCGCCTCATAGAGATCGGATGGATGGTAGTGCAGGTCTTCCACCGATTCGCCATAAGCGTTGTAGTTGAGGCATTCACCCAGCTCGTGCAGTCGTGCGAGCTCGCTGTGGTCGAGACCCAGCGACTGTGCGGCGCCTACGGCTGCATTGACGAGGTTATCGCCGAATGCAGCGACGACTGCCCACATCCTGTAACGGCTACCGATGTAACGATCCACGATCAGGCTCGTGCACACCTCCGCGTCCGTGTCGATATGCGCCTCGAGCGCCGGGTGCTTTGGAATATCTGCGGCGCCATGGTGATCGAAATACTGCACCCGCGCACCGCGGGCGAGGACGCGCGCGAGCGCGTCTGCATTGCTCTTCATCGAGATGTCGAGCACCGTGAGCTCGTCGTGCTCTTCAGCATCCACACGATCCAGCAGGCAGATGTCGCGCTTCACGCCCGTGACGAGCTCGGACACGCGCGGACTGTCGAGGCGTAACTGGTGCAATGCGCAAAGACCATCCGCGTCGCCGTTGAAAATGTCGTAGGATTTGGCCATGAAGTCAGAAAAAGAAACGAGGCGACCGCTGCAGGCACCGCGGGGTTTACTCGCACGTATACTCGCGATAGCTTACTTCGTCGTCATTGCGTATGCCAGCTTGCAGCCTTTCAGCGGCTGGTGGATTCCGCCACAGGAAATCCGGCTCTTCCTCTCTGCGCCATGGCCGCGTTACATCACGCTGGAAGACGTTCTCGTTAACATCGGAGCGTACGTCCCGCTCGGATTCCTGCTCGCACGTGCTTTCATGGCACACTTCAGCAGTCCACGCGCGGTGTTTATCGCAACCGCACTCGCCTGCCTCACCAGCGTCGCCATGGAGACGGTGCAGATGTTCATGCCTGCGCGCATCGCATCGAACGTCGACGTGTTGACGAACGGACTGGGCGGGCTGATCGGCGCGCTCGCCGCACCGCTTTTTGGCCCGACGCGCGGACTCGGCCGCCGCCTCGCAGGCCTGCGTGAGCAATGGTTCGTGTATGGGCTCACCGCCGACGTCGGCCTCGTGCTCTTGTGCATCTGGCTGATCACACAGCTGCATCCGACTGCGCAGCTCTTCGGGACCGGCAATCTGCGGGGCACGTTTGAGCTCCCCGTGTGGTTCATACATACGCCTCAGCTGCTGGTCGCTGCGGAAGCGGTCGTGGCCGGTTTGAACATGCTGGGAGTCGGCCTGGTGACGCTCGCCCTCACACGCGAAACGATGCCGCGGGGTGTTGCATCTGCGGTGGTACTCGCAGCCGGTTTGTCGGTGAAGGCGCTCGCGTCATTTACACTCACCAAGGCGACCGGTCCATTCGCATGGCTTACCCCGGGCGTCGTGCTCGGAATTCTCGTCAGCGCAGTCCTGATATACGGCCTCAGCCACGTGCCGCGGCGCATACAGTGCGTCGTAGCTTTGCTCAGCTTTGCCTCAGCCATTGCCGTGATCAATATCGGACCCGAAAACCCGTACCAGAACCTGCCGCCCCAGCTGCTCGCAGCAGGGCCGACGCATTTCCTCAGCTTCTCCGGGATCGTGCGGGCTCTTTCGGAGCTTTGGCCGTTCCTCGCGATCGTTTACGTCGCAACCCTTGCCGTGCGACGGCCCGCTGCACGGCTCGCCCATTTGGAACACTAGGGGCTCCGCGGTCGTTTATAATGCGCTCATGAGCTACTACCAGCGGCACATTTTCTTTTGCTGCAATCAGCGAGAAGCTGGGGCGCGATGCTGCAACGACCATGACGCGCAGGGCATTCGCGATTACGCCAAATCGCGCGTGAAAGAGCTCAAGTTGTCGGGACCCGGCAAAGTGCGAGTCAACACGGCGGGCTGTCTTGACCGTTGCGATGAAGGACCCGTGATCGTGGTGTATCCGGAAGGCGTCTGGTACACGTATGTCGATCGCGATGACATAGACGAGATCATCACCGAGCATCTGCAGAACGGACGCATCGTCGAACGACTTCGCATCTGACGGGCGGCCGCGGGCTGGCTACTTCGTCAGTGGCCCCCCGCATCCTGAAAACTCACTGAACGTCCACTCGTATCATGCTCGATGTCGAAATCCGGCCGATGCCCGCGGCGAGCCTCGAGCACGTGCTGATCGCCGGCCCTGCAGGACAAATCGAAGTCGATCTGAATGATCCTGGGACTGCGCGTCGAGGCGTGGCGCTGATCGCGCATCCGAATCCGGTACAGGGTGGGACCAAGGACAACAAGGTCGTCACCACTCTCGCAAAGGCCTTTTATAACCTGGGTTATGTCGCAGCACGCCCGAACTTTCGTGGGGTCGGCGCAAGTGCCGGACAGCACGACCAGGGCCGCGGCGAAACCGAAGATCTGCTCGCTGTCGCGCAGTACCTGCGCCAGCGCTACCAAGATCCACCCATCGTGCTCGCCGGGTTTTCGTTTGGCAGCTTCGTGCAAACACGTCTGGCAAAGCAGATCTCGGCAGAACGCATCGTTCTCGTGGGGCCCGCGGTCAATCGTTTTCCTGCTGAAACGGTTCGTGCCGACACGCTCGTGATACATGGCGAGAACGATGACGTCGTTCCGCTGCAAGCCGTGTTCGATTGGGCGCGGCCACAGCAACTCCCCATCGTAGTCGTTCCCGACGGTGAGCATTTCTTTCACGGGCGCCTTACGTTGCTCGCGCAAATCATCGTGCGTTACTGCCGCTGAACATGCGGCATTTGCGTGTGGCGAATTTGCGCAAGTCCTACGACGCCATGGAAGTTGTAGCGGGCCTCGATCTCGAGATCGAAGCGGGCGTGTGTTTCGGTCTGCTCGGACCCAATGGCGCAGGAAAAACGACAACCCTGCGCCTGTGTCTCGGCCTCAGCGAACCGGATTCCGGAGAAATAGCAATACTGGGTTTTGCCGTTCCGGAGCACGCGCGTGAAGCACGTGCGCGCATCGGTGTAGTTCCGCAGGTCGACAATCTCGATCCCGATTTCAGCGTCCGCGAAAACCTGCTGGTGTACGGCAGCTACTTCGGCTTGCGCCAGCGCGATATCGAGGCCCGCATACCGGATCTTCTCGAGTTCGCGGGTCTCACATCCCGCGAGCACGCCCGAATACAGACGCTGTCGGGTGGAATGAAAAGGCGGCTCACGCTCGCTCGCGCGCTCGTCAATGATCCGCAATTGATGTTTCTGGACGAGCCTTCGACGGGCCTCGACCCTCAGGCACGGCATCTCATCTGGGAGCGTCTGCGCAAGCTCACGAGCGAAGGCAGGACCATCGTGCTCACGACTCACTTCATGGACGAAGCAGAGCGTCTCTGTCACCGCGTTGCGATCATCGATCACGGCCGCAAAATTGCGGAAGGCACGCCACGCGAGCTGATCACCCAGTACATCGAGCCCCAGGTCGTGGAAGTTTATGGTGATGGTGCCGAGGCGTGGGCGGAAACCTACGGCCGCAGCGCATCCGAGCGTTGCGAGAAAACCGGCGAAACCTTTTTCTGCTACACAAGAGACGCAGATGCGATCGTACATGCACTCGATCGCGAATCGAATGTGCGATATCTGCATCGGCCGGCAAACCTCGAGGACGTGTTCCTGAAGCTCACCGGACGCGAGCTGCGGGATTGAAAATACATTTGCCGGGTTTCCTGCTTCCACGCCCCAGCCTGCGCTTCATACACATCTGGCGTCGTAACCGCCTGGTATGGACCAAGCTCGCTATACCGTCGATGCTTGGCAACCTCGCGGATCCCATGCTCTACATGCTCGGATTGGGGTACGGGCTCGGTGCGATGCTTCCGCATGTGGTTGGAATGCCTTACATCGCCTTTCTCGCAGCAGGAACGGTCTGCTCGAGCACGATGATGAGCGCCTCATTCGAATCGATGTATTCGAGCTTTTCGCGTATGCATGTGCAGCACACCTGGGATGCGATACTCAATGCGCCCGTGATGCTCGACGATGTCGTGGCGGGCGAAGCGGTATGGGCGGCAAGCAAAGCTTTCTTGTCGGGCGCTGCCGTGCTGATCGTCGCCACAGCACTCGGTCTAGTGGCATCTCCGCTCGCGCTTTGGGTGCTGCCGGTTGTCTTCATCACGGGACTTGCATTTGCGGGGCTCGGACTGATCATGACGTCGCTTTCACCCAGCTACGATTTTTTCATGTACTACTTCACCCTCGCGATCACGCCGATGATGCTCGCCTCGGGTGTGTTTTTCCCCCTTTCTCAGCTACCGGCGTGGCTGCAGGCCGCTGCTCAAGCGCTGCCTCTCACGCACGCCGTCGCGCTCGTCCGACCTCTGATGACCGGTTCGGTGCCACAGTCCGCCGGCGTGCACGTGCTGGTGCTTGTTAGCTACGCGCTGGCAAGTTGCTATGTCGCGCTCGCACTCGCACGTCGCCGGCTGCTCAAATAAGCCCTACCGAAACCCCAGTGCTCTGGATCAAAGCTTCCCACGTCGTATTTATGGTGACTTGGTTCGCGGGCCTGTTTTACCTGCCGCGGCTGTACGTCTACCATGCAGCGACCGACGACGCCGTGAGCAGCGAACGATTCAAGGTCATGGAGCGGAAACTCTATTACGGCATCATGACACCGGGAGCGGTGCTGACCGTGGCGAGCGGACTCATTTTGTGGCTGGTGTACGGCGTATCCGGGCCGTGGTTACACGCGAAGCTTGGCTTTGTCGTAGCCCTGATCGTTTATCACCTGTGGTGCGGTCGATTGTTGGCGGCGTTTCAAGCCGATCGGAACCGACATGCACACGTTTGGTATCGTTGGTTCAACGAAGTGCCGACTGTAATCCTGATTGTTATCGTCGTTCTCGTGGTAGTGAAGCCCTTCTAGCATGCTCGAATGGCTGATTCTGACTGTGCTTGTGCCTGTCTGCATCGCGGTAGAAGGTGCATATGCAGCCGAGGGCGCATCTGCTCGCATCATCGTGCAGCGCGCGCCGCTCGCGGGCTTTGTGTACTACGACGGCAAAGACGTGTGGGACCAGATTCGAATAGGGGATCGCGTGTCCCTCGTTCGGGAGTCCCGCAACCCGCACGATCCTGGTGCCGTGCGCCTCGAGTGGAGGGGACTCATGCTGGGCTACGTGCCGCGAAAAGACAATTCGGATCTGGCGCGGCAAATGGATCACGGCGCGCCCGTCGAGGCCCGCATCACCGATTTGCAGCGTGCGGCGAATGGTCGCCACCGCATCTCGTACGAGATTTACGTGACGCTGAAATAGCGCCGCTACTTAAGGAGTTAGGATGAAGCTGGGGCAATGCAAGCATGAGGGCACGAGTTTGTATGGAATCGTTGAGGGTCACGACGTCCTGAAGCTTGAGGGTTCGCCTTTTGCTGAATACGGGCTCTCCGATAACCGGCACGCGCTCTCGGCTCTAACGCTACGCCTTCCTTGCGTGCGGCATCCTTTTCGGTAGCCCTCGCTTACTTCGTCGCTCTTTACCTGCTCACTCGCTTCAATGGAACAGTTCTTCGCCACGTGCCCGCGAGGATTGGAAGGCGCGCTCAAGGACGAGCTTGCAGGCTTCGGGGCTCACAACGTTTCCGAGGTGGCGGGGGGCGTACGATTTGCGGGCGAATTCGGGCTTTGCTATCAGGTGAATCTCGAGAGTCGCGTGGCCAGTCGGGTACTTTGGCAGGTGGGTCACGGCGAATACCGCAGCGAACAGGACATTTACGAAGCCGCTCGCGCGTTGCCATGGCGCAGCTGGTTTGCGGTCGATAACTCCATACGCGTCGACGTGTCTGCTATCCGCGCACCCGTTAAAAGCCTCGAATTCGTGACCTTGCGCGTCAAGGATGCGGTGTGCGATTCATACCGCGCCGCAACCGGGCGGAGACCCGACGTCGATACGCGTGCGCCGGACGCGCGTATCCATGCGTTCCTTACGGCATCAGAGTTCACCTTATACGTCGACACGTCAGGTGAGCCGTTATTCAAGAGGGGTTATCGCAAATCTGCGGGCGAGGCGCCGCTGCGTGAGAATCTGGCTGCCGGCATATTGCGGCTGGCATCGTGGCAACCCGGCACACCGCTCCTCGATCCCATGTGCGGCAGTGGAACGTTTCTATGCGAGGCCGCCCTGATCGCGATGGACCGCGCGCCCGGACTCGATCGCTCGTTTGGTTTCGAAAAGCTCACAATCTTCGACGCAGACGCATGGAACACGCTCAAGCGCGCGGCGTACTCACGAATCCACGTTCCGACCGAGCTCACAATTTATGGTAGCGACCGCTATGGCGAGGCCCTCAAGCTTGCGCGCATCAACTTAGCTGCACTGAAACTCGAGGATCATGTCGTCCTGAAACAGGCCGACATAGTGGAAATGCCTGCGCCTGCTGCTTCAGGGGTGCTGATCACGAATCCGCCGTATGGAGTCCGCCTTCAGGACCAGGAGGCGGTTGCAGCACTCTATCCCAAAATGGGCGACGCGCTCAAGAAGAAATACGCTGGCTGGACTGCGTACATCTTTACCGCCGATCTGCGGCTTGCCAAGCTGATCGGCCTTGCGCCGTCGCGCCGCACGCCCCTATACAACGGTGCGCTCGAATGCCGATTGTTCGAGTTTCGCCTGGTTGCTGGAAGCATGCGCAAGAAAGCTTAAGCGCGGCGACACGCTGGCAAACGCGCTTATCGCCATTTCCGTTTACAGCTCTTCGACGTACATCTGCTCCGTCAACGTCTCTACCGATGTGACGTTGTTCCGTACGCTTCACCATAGAAGCTAAATCAGGTGGAGACCACATCAACAGACGGGAGGGCATCATGGAACGAGAGCAGGTTTTGAAAATTCTGAGTGCGCTTGCAAACGGCGTGCACCCGATGACCGGCGAAGTGTTTGCTGCCGACAGTCCCTACCAGCATCCCGATACGGTGCGAGCGCTGTTCGAAGCGCTGCGCACGATGGAAGGAACACGCCCGAGATCTGCAGCAAGCGATCGGAAAATCGGTGAGATGCCGGCGAATACGTTCGTACGCTGGACATCCAGTGAAGAGGACCGTCTGAGTGCAGGATTCGACGCAGGAAAAAACTCACTGGAGCTCGCTAAGCTGCACAACCGATCGCGTGCCGCAATCGAGGCGCGGCTGTTGAAACTCGGCAAGATCGATGTATCGGGGCTTACCGTGCAGTTGCGCTACTTACCGAAAAGCGCAGAAGACGGATCTCAAGTGCAGGGCTCCTGACCGAGTTGCTCAGGCAGCAAATAGAACGCGTCCGAGCAGCGAAATGCCTGCCGCGATCAGCAGCACGCTGATGGCGGCGAGCACTTTCTCGCGCGACATCGAGAGATGCACGCGGTGACCCAGCCAGAGTCCGGCCAGTACGAAAGGGAAGAGCATCGCGAATGCCAGAAGGCGATCCGCGAGCACGAGCCGCGCGAACGCGAACACAATCAGCCTCATACCGGTGCTGAACAGCACCATGGTCGACGGCGTTGCGCGCACCCTCGATTTATCGTCGATTCGCCGGCTGAGATAGATCGCGTACGGGGGCGCGCCGACACCGAACAACGTGCCCATCGCGCCTCCGCCCAGGCGGCGACGGGAGCCCACGCCGAACTCACCGGCTGGAAGGCGGTTCCTTGGCGTAAGTTGTAGACACCGTAGGCGAGCGTAAACACGCCGAGTCCAGTCAAAGCCGCCTCACGCGGCAGGCTCACGAGCATGGTCACGCCGAGGACTGCACCGATCAAAGAAGAGGGCACCATCAGTTTGAGCTCGCGCCGGTCCGCGTCGCGCTGGAACCGAATACCGACAACAAGCGACGCACCGACGTCGAGGAGCACTGCCAGGGGCAGCACGAAAGGCAAAGGGAAGAAATGTGACAGCACCGGCACGGTGAGCAGTGCCGCACCGAAGCCCGTGATCGCGAAAACGAGATAGCCGACGGCGACGGTCAGCGCAGCGACCGCAAACCGGCCATAGCCGAAAGGTACATCCATTCGAATACTGAAAAACGTGGGAAGCGCGGCGCCGGTGGGTGCGCGCCGATAGTCAAGCGGCGTGAATCAGACGATGTTCAGGTGCGTGACCCCGCCCATCATATCCTTTTCCTTCGCTTCCTTGCTGTTCAGCTTGATCATGAGCCGGAGCTCATTGACTGAATCAGCGTTGCGAAGCGCGTCTTCATACGTGATCTGTCCGGTGTCGTAGAGCTCGAATAGATGCTGGTCGAAGGTCTGCATGCCGAGCTCGCGCGATTTCGCCATGATCGCCTTGATCTCGTGCACCTCACCTTTAAAGATGAGATCCGAAATGAGCGGCGTGTTGAGCATGATTTCCACGGCTGCGACGCGCCCCTTCGAATCCTTCTTTGGAACAAGCCGCTGGGAAACGAACGCTCGAATGTTGAGCGAAAGGTCCATCAGGAGCTGCTGCTTGCGCTCTTCGGGGAAGAAGTTGATGATCCGGTCGAGCGCCTGGTTGGCGCTATTCGCATGGAGTGTGGCCATGCACAGGTGGCCTGTTTCAGAAAACTCGATGGCGTATTCCATCGTCTGGCGGTCGCGGATCTCACCGATCAGAATGACGTCCGGGGCCTGGCGCAACGCGTTTTTCAGCGCCGCATACCACGAGTCGGTGTCTACTCCGATGTCGCGCTGGGTGACTACGCAGTTCTTGTGCTCATGCACATACTCGACCGGATCCTCCACGGTGATGATGTGCCCGTAGCTGTTCTCGTTGCGGTGTCCGATCATGGCAGCGAGCGTTGTAGACTTACCTGCACCGGTGCCGCCGATCATGATGACGAGACCGCGTTTCATCATGACGACGTCGCGCAGCACCGAGGGCAGGTTCAGATCGTCGAGCTTGGGAATCGACGTGTTGATCGTGCGCAGGACCATGCCCACGCGTCCTTGTTGTATGAACGCGCTCACGCGAAAGCGCCCGATGCCACCGGGGCTGAGCGCGAAATTGCATTCTTTGGTCGCTTCAAATTCGGCTGCCTGTTTGTCGTTCATCATTGCCCGCGCGATTTCGGCGGTATGTTGAGGCGACAATGGCTGGTTCGCGACCGGAGAGATACGGCCATCGATCTTGATCGCGGGGGGAAAACCTGCAGTGATGAACAGGTCGGATGCCTTCTTCGACACCATGGCGCGCAGCAAGTCTTGCATGAACTTGAGTGCCTGGTCTCTTTCCACGTGCTCTCCTTGCTACAGCCCTGGGTGTATGTCCGCGGCTATTTAAAAACGTCTTTGTTCGCGGCACGTGAGCGTGCTTCTTCCGCCGAAATGGCATTGCGCTTGACCATCTCGAGCATGCACTGATCGAGCGTCTGCATGCCAAACTGCTGACCCGTCTGAATAGCCGAATACATTTGAGCGACCTTGGCTTCCCGTATGAGGTTACGGATCGCGGGCGTGCCGATCATGATCTCGTGTGCAGCAACGCGTCCCTGCCCGTCCTTCGTCTTGATGAGCGATTGCGATATGACCGCGCGCAGCGACTCCGACAGCATCGAGCGCACCATTTCTTTCTCTTCGGCGGGAAACACATCGATGATCCGGTCGATCGTCTTGGCAGCCGAGCTCGTATGTAACGTACCGAACACCAGGTGGCCCGTCTCAGCCGCCGTCATGGCGAGGCGTATTGTTTCGAGGTCCCGCATCTCGCCAACGAGAATGACGTCCGGGTCTTCACGCAGAGCGGCTCGCAACGCATTCGCGAATGAAAGCGTGTGGGGACCGACTTCACGCTGGTTGATCAGACACTTCTTGGCGTCGTGGACGAATTCGATCGGATCTTCGACCGTCAAGATGTGGCCGTGCTCGGTCTCGTTGATGTAGTTCACCATAGCAGCGAGCGTCGTGGACTTGCCCGAGCCGGTCGGGCCGGTCACGAGCACCAATCCGCGGGGCTGATCGGAGATCTCCTGGAAAATCTTCGGTGCCTTGAGGTCTTCGAGCGAGAGCACCGTTGCAGGAATGATCCGAAACACGGCGCCGGCGCCGCGCTGCTGTACGAATGCGTTGACGCGGAAACGCGCGAGATTGGGTATCGCAAACGAGAAGTCGCACTCCAGATTCTCTTCATAGAACTTGCGCTGCCCGTCGTTCATGATGTCGTACACCATCGCGTGTACGTCTTTGTGCTCGAGCGGGGGAAGGTTGATTCGGCGCACGTCACCGTGTACGCGAATCATGGGCGGCAAGCCAGCGGACAAGTGCAGGTCCGAAGCCTTGTTCTTCACGGTAAACGCGAGGAGTTCTGAGATGTCCATTATAATTTCTCCACAGCGGCAGCGTACCGCGAAGCGTGAGGTTTCGTTTGTAACGCGTTGATTTTATGCTTCACGCTGTATTGACCAGTATGACAACAATCACTCTTAACTTGCAAGCGATACGAACTCGAATCGAGCGCGCTGCGTCGGCCTGCGCTCGCCGCACGTCTGAAATCTCGTTGCTCGCCGTGAGCAAAACTGTGCCGGCACCTTATATTGAAGAAGCATGCCGTGCAGGGCAAGCCGCTTTCGGCGAGAGCTATGCGCAGGAGGCCGTGCGAAAAATCACGCAGCTCGGGCCACTCGATATCGAGTGGCACTTCATCGGACCCATACAAAGCAACAAGACGCGTGTGATTGCTGAGCACTTTCAGTGGGTGCACAGCGTCGATCGCGCCAACATCGCCGTGCGTCTGAACGATGGGCGTCCGGCGCACCTTCCACCGCTCAATGTTTGCATTCAGATCAACGTCAGCGGCGAACTCAGTAAGAGCGGTGTCGCGCCCGGCGAGGAACGAGAGCTCGCTCGCGTCATCGCAGACCTGAACCGGCTGCGTCTTCGAGGCTTGATGGCGATCCCCGAGCCCACGCTGGACACGGCGCTGCAACGCAGCCGCTACGCTTTGCTGCGCAAGCTCAGGGACGAACTCAACGCCGAGGGATATCAGCTGGATACGCTCTCGATGGGCATGTCTGACGACTTGGAGTCCGCAATCGCCGAAGGCGCTACGATCGTTCGCGTCGGCACAGCCGTATTTGGCAGCCGTGAGACACTATAGGCATGAAGGTGACATTCATCGGCGGCGGAAACATGGCCACAGCATTGATCGGCGGGCTGCTGAAGAACGGCTGGTCACCCGAGGACGTCTCCGTAGTGGAAATCGATGCAGAGGCGCGCAACCGTCTGAAGCGTGACACGGGCGTAAAGGTTTACGCTGACCTGGCGCCTGCCGTGGCAGAAGCGGACTGCGTCGTGCTCGCCGTAAAGCCGCAGAGCATGCGAAATGTGGCCCGGGCACTTGCCCCGTTGGTCGGTGGGACGCTTGTCGTCACGATTGCGGCCGGTATACGCATCGGCGACCTGTCACGATGGCTGGGGGGACACGAGTGCGTGGTGCGCGCCATGCCGAACACACCGGCGCTCGCCCTTGCAGGCGTGACGGGGCTTTATGCGGCCAAGGCTGTGACGCCAGATGAGCGCTCGCGGGCCGAGCAGATACTTGCCGCAGCGGGTCGCACGCTATGGGTCGACTCAGAAGAGCGCATCGATGGAATCACTGCCGTGTCGGGTAGCGGACCCGCCTACGTTTTTTACTTCATTGAAGCCCTGCAGCGCGCTGCGACTCAACTTGGTTTTGACGAAAGCGCTGCCCGTCTTCTCGCTGTAGAGACGTTCAAAGGCGCCGCGAAACTCGCAGACGAGAGTGGCGAGAGCGCCGCAACGTTGCGCGCGCGGGTCACGTCGAAAGGCGGTACCACCGAGCGGGCGCTGAATGAGCTTGAGAATGCCAAAGTCGGAGATGCAATCGCGCGCGCAGTGATTGCAGCAGCGGAACGCTCACGGGAGCTGGGTCACGCTCTCGGTGCAGACGACAAAGACAGCTGAATCCAATGATCACCAGAACACTTATTTTCCTGATCGAGACGGCCGCCGGCCTTTTTACACTGATGTTCTTGTTGCGGTTCTATTTGCAATGGGCCCGAGCGCCACAGCGCAACCCCATATCCGATTTCGTCAACGCGCTCACGAACTTCGCTGTGCGCCCGGCGCGGCGTGTCATCCCCGGACTGTGGGGGCTCGATCTCGCTTCGCTCGCACTTGCGTGGCTCGTGCAGTTCCTCGAACTTTTTCTGGTGCTGCAGCTCCGCGGCTACGAGTTCGGCGCTGCGCCGGCACAAGCAATTCTGGCAATGCTCCTGCTCGCAGCTGTGATGCTCATGCGTCTGGGACTCTATGTCGTGATCGTAGTGCTGATCGCTCAGGCGGTGCTGTCGTGGGTGAATCCGTACAGTCCGGTCGCGCCGCTGCTCAATGCACTCGCGCGCCCTTTTTTACGACCTTTTCAGCGCCTGATCCCGCCTGTTGCGAACGTCGATCTCTCACCGCTGTTCGTGATCATTGCGTGCCAGTTGCTCCTCATGCTGCCGCTCGCCTATCTCGAGAGCGCCCTCACTCGACTGCTGTAATGCAGCCCGAGTGGTGGACGTATGACCCGCTCGCGGGCGCCCTAACGCTTACGGTGTATGCTCAACCGAACGCGCGCACGAGCGGTGTTGCAGGGATACACGGGGATGCGCTGAAAATCAGGATCGCAGCGCCTGCGCTCGATAACAAAGCCAACGACGCCCTGCTGAGCTTCGTAGCTGGGCTGTTCCGCGTGCCGGCCAAGAGCGTCGTGCTGATCCATGGGAATCACGGCCGTCGCAAAATTCTTGAGATCCGACAGGTATCGACCGGACTGCTCACGAGACTGGAAGAAATGAGCGGTAATAAATCTCAGGGCCGCTGATCCCAGCCCCGCGATGCGCCGGGTGCCCTGGGTTCTTCACGACGGGGGCGGGTGTACAGCTCCAGTGCCCGAATTATGAGGGCCATGCCCACCCAACCGGCAAGAAGGACTATCGGCGCGGCAAGCACGATGGGCCACGCGATTCCGATTGCGGTCAATACGAGAAGCACTGCACCGGTCCCGGCCATGATGCTTGCTTCATTGCGCCCGAGCACCCGCCGGTTCGTGATCGCTGCTCCCACCGTATTACTGAGCCGCAGCGCACCTGCGGCCGCCCGCGCTGCGCTCGCCTTTCCACGGTGTGGCCTGGGATTCGCCGTTTCGGCAGTCCGTACGCGGCGCCTACGGTCGAGGACGATCTCAGTCGCACGCTGCAGGTCGTCCTCATACATATCGGCCATCTGCCGTGCCACGCTCATGTCCTCGATCGCGACGTCGAGCTCGTAATTTCCAATCCAGCTCGCAAGATTCAGATTCGTCGATCCCACTCGCGCCCAACGGCGATCCGCCACGGCCGTTTTGGCGTGAACCATAGGTCCGTTCCACTCGAACACGCGTATGCCCGCTTCCATCAGCGAGCGGTAGCCCGCGCGCGACATGTGGGACACCCACGGCACATCGCTTGCGCCCGGCACGAGCAGCCTCACGTCTACACCGTCCATCGCGGCCGCGCGCAACGCCTGCACATACGGCGTGACCCCCAGGAAATAGGGATCGGTAATCCACAGTGACCGCGTCGCCATCGCAGCGATCAATTGATCGAGTCTGTAAAGGCCGGCGATGCTAGGCACAGTTGCAAGCACACGCAGCGTCACATCGCCCGCGACCGCCATGCCTGCGGCCGGCGTCAGATCGGAAGGTTCGAGCGGCGCGCCCGTAGCCGCCCAGACCTGCGCAAACGCCTCCTCGAGATCGGCTACCGCAGGTCCGCATACTTCGATGCCTGTATCGCGCCAGGGCTCGATACCGCGCGCGGGATCGCCGACCCACTTGCGACTGACACAGAGGCCGCTGACATAGCCCACTTCACCGTCGACGGCTACGAGCTTGCGATGGTCGCGCGTCAGCCAGCCAAACGGACTGTCGGGACGCGGCGGGTTGAAGCGCCGCACGAAACCGCCTGCCTGCACCAGCGGCCGCCAGAGCTTCGAGCTACCCAAGCCCAGACCCCCGAACCAGTCGTGCATAGCAAACACCTTCACACCTGCTCTTGCACGCTCCGCAAGAGCCGCTACAAACTGGCGGCCGATCTCATCATCTGCAACGATGTAGTGCTCGAAAAAAATCGTGCGACGAGCTGCCGCAATCGCACTCAGCCACGCCGGAAAGTTCTCGCCTGCATCCTTCAAAATACGCACGCGATTGCCCGACACCAGCGGTGCGCCGGCAGCACGCGAGAACGCTTGCTCGGCAAGGATGCGCAGCGGCGTCGTAACGGCGTGCTGGCGGGTCGGAGCGGGAGAGCTATTCACGATTTGGCAGAGGAGACGCTCAGCAGATACTGCGGCAGAGCGCTAATGAAAGCGGAACGGCGCGCCATACCTTAGATGCCGGTTCCTGCAGCGAGCTCGGCTCCGGCACTGGCATGTCCCATGTTTTTCTACATGAGAATAACGTCAAACTGTTCCTGATTGTATGAGGTCTCCACCTGCAACGACACCGGCTTGCAGATGAAATCGGAAAGCATGGCGAGGCTTTGCGATTCTTCGTCCAGAAACATGTCGATCACTTGCTGTGACGCGAGAATACGAAACTCACGCGCGTTGAACTGTCGTGCTTCGCGCAGCAGCTCGCGCAGTATTTGATAGCAGACGGTTTGCGCAGTTTTCAGCTCCCCGCGTCCGGTACAAATCGGACATGGCTCACACAAGACGTGTGCAAGCGACTCCCGCGTACGCTTGCGTGTCATTTCCACCAGGCCGAGCTGAGTGAAGCCATTCACGGTCATGCGAGTACGGTCGCGGGCGAGCGCCTTGCGGAACTCGCCCAGCACCGCATTCCGGTGCTCTTCGGTGTCCATGTCGATGAAATCGATGATGATGATGCCGCCGAGGTTGCGCATCCGGAGCTGGCGTGCAATGACCTGCGCTGCTTCGAGATTGGTCTTGAATATGGTGTCGTCAAAACTGCGCCCACCCACGAAACCGCCCGTGTTGACGTCCACGGTGGTGAGCGCTTCGGTCTGATCGATGATGAGATAGCCGCCTGATTTGAGCTCGACGCGACGGGCGAGCGCCTTTTCGATCTCATCCTCGACGCCGTACAGGTCGAACAGAGGCCTCTCGCCCTGGTAGTGTTCGAGGCGCTGCACCACATTCGGGGTGAACTCAATCGCGAACTGCTGCATCGCCTGATAAGTGTCGCGCGAGTCGATCAATATACGAGCGGTGCCATCATGTACGAAATCGCGCAATACGCGCAGCCCGAGATTTAAATCCTGATACAGCAGTGTGAGCGGCGCAGGGGACTGCGCACGCTCCTGTATGCCGTGCCATAGCTTGCGCAGATATTCGACGTCGGATTGCAGCTCGCGGTCCGAGGCGGTCTCCGCCATGGTGCGGATGATAAAGCCGCCCTTCTCCTCCGCCGGCAGCAGCTGCTGCAGCTTTTCACGCAGATGCTGGCGGTCCTCCTCGGCATCGATGCGCTGCGAGATGCCGATGTGCGATTCCTGCGGAAGGTAAACGAGAAAACGCCCGGCGATGCTGATCTGCGTCGAAAGGCGTGCACCCTTGGTACCGATCGGGTCTTTGACCACCTGCACCACGAGATTCTGGCCCTCACTCAGCAGTTTTTCGATCGGCGTGCCGTTGCCGCCGTTTTGCCTGCTGCCCCATATGTCCGCTACATGGAGAAATGCAGCGCGCTCGCCCCCGATGTCGACAAAGGCAGATTGCATTCCGGGGAGCACACGGACGACGCGACCCATGTAGATGTTTCCGACAAGGCCACGAGCCGACGTGCGTTCGATATGGAGTTCGTGTGTGACTCCGTGTTCTATGACAGCGACGCGGGTTTCCTGCGGCGTCACGTTGATGAGAATTTCCTCGGTCATCGCGAAGCGAGAACCCGCCTCCGCGTGGGCAAAGGCTGACCCAGGGACTTTATCAGCGTGCATGAGAAGAAGAGCGTCTCCGGCGGGAGGCGCGTCTCAGATCGTCTCGATACCGAATTTGGCGAGCAGGTCCGAAGTCTCCGCGAGCGGCAGGCCCATGATACCGGAATAACTGCCCTCGATTCGTGTGACGAAAGCCGCCCCGCGGCCTTGGATCGCATACGCGCCTGCCTTGTCGAGCGGTTCACCCGTTGCGACGTAACGCCGGATTTCTTCCCCACTCAGCTTGCGAAACCACACCTTCGACATGGATGCAGCGGTCTCGAATCGACCGCCGAATGCGACTGCGACCGCCGTAATGACGTCGTGCTGGCGTCCCGACAGCTCTTGCAGCATACGCGCCGCCGCGTCCTGATTCTCAGGCTTGCCGATAATCCTGTCTTCGCAGACGACCGTCGTATCGGCTGCAAGCACCGGCCAGCGCTGCAGCGACCGACGGTGCATGTAGTGCGCCGCGACCTCTGCTTTGGTGCGGGCGATGCGAAGCACATACGACGAAGGCGACTCTTGTCTGTTTGGACTCTCGTCGACGTCTATGCCCCGCCGCGGATCTTCTCTCAGCTGCACGACCTGAAAAGTGACCCCGATCTGTTTGAGCAGCTCGCGCCGCCGGGGGCTGCGTGAAGCGAGATATATCATTGTTTTTCAGGGGTGAGTTGGAGTCGCGGCGACATGATAAGCACCCCCCCGTCGCATCGGGTATTCACTATTCACCACTCAGTTGGCATTAATCGCGATGGTACGGGTGCTTTTTAAGTATCGAATGGGCTCTGTAGATCTGCTCGGCGACGATGACGCGCACAAGCCCGTGGGGCAGCGTCAGCGCTGAAAGCGCCCAGAGGAAATCGGCTCCTCGTCGGACGGATTCGTGCAGACCGTCGGCGCCCCCGATGATGAACGCCACATCACGTCCTTCCATTTGCCACGATGCAAGACGCGCCGAGAGCTCCCGCGTCTTCCATTCCTTTCCACGCTCATCCAACACAACCCGGAGGCATTTTTGCGGTATGGCGAGGGAAATGCGTCGGGCCTCGGCTTCGGTCAAGCGCGCCACCGTACCCGCCGCCGGTGTGGACTCGCCGCGTGGTTCTGGTTTGACTTGCACGAGCTTCAGCTGTGCGTCGGACGGCATACGCCGCGCATATTCGTCGAACCCCGCTTCCACCCATGCGGGCATTCGAGTGCCGACGGCGACCAGCATCAGCTTCATTGTGGAGCGAATCGCACAACACCGTTTGCGCGTCCCTTATCGGCTTCAGCCGTGCCCAATAGCGCAGCAAAGTGGATTCATCAATCCGTCGCAGTCTCGGCGAGTGTCCGGGTCCGTTTCCGCGTCGTTCGGCGCGGAGTCCACAACTCCTCGAGGTTGTAGTGCTGCCTGATTGCCGGTTGCATGATGTGAACGATCACGGGGCCGACATCGACGAGTATCCACTCACCCGCCTGCCCCCCTTCGACACCATGGATTTTCGCGCCTTGGGCTTTCAGCTTTTCCTGCACGTTGCGCGATAGCGATGCTGCCTGCCGCGTGGAATCTGCCGTTGCAATGATTATCTTGTCGAACAGCGAAGTCATCTTGCGCACATCGAGCACCACGATGTCGCGGCCTTTGATGTCCTCCAACGCCGCGACGGTGGCCTTAACTAATTTGTCCAGTCTCATCAAATGATTATCGATACAAAGCGTGTGTCCGAATATAATCGAGAACCGCGTCGGGCAGCAAATAACGGGGGCTCGAGCCCGTATGTACCGCGGTCCGCACGAAAGTCGCCGAAATGTCGAGGCCTGTCATGGAAACGGCGGCGATTCCGCCGGCGGGCGCGAGATGCACGGCGAGAGGTTGCTGCATGTAGCGTGCCGCGTACTCATGCGCAAGCGGCTCGGGCATGCGCGCTTGCCACGTATCTATCGGGAACCCCGGACGATACGCAACGACGATGTGCGCAAGCTCGAACAGGCCCCGCCAGCGATGCCATGTTGCGAGCTCGAGAAAGGCATCCGCGCCGAGGAGCAATGCGATCGGCCTCTGCATTCCGACTTCTTTCCTGACCTCCGTAAGCGTGTCGTACGTGTATCCGGGGCCGGTGCGCCGCGTTTCACGATCATCGACGCTGAAGCGGTCGTTGCCCTCGACCGCGAGGCGTGCCATCGCAACCCGGTGCTGGGGATCTGCGCCGGGGCGAGTGCGGTGAGGTGGTGTACCACTCGGCAAGAAACGCACTTCCGTGAGCTTGGCCGTTTCGATGATTTCCTCGGCGAGCCGCAGGTGTCCGTAATGTATCGGATCAAAAGTGCCGCCGAAGATGCCGATCGGGCCGACCGTGGTTGGCATGTTCAACCGCGTGCGTAACGAATGACCCGTGAGGGACGATAATCGCGGGTCATGGCTGCAGGTTAACGGGCTAGGCGCGCCTCAGAGCACCAGTTTACGGATGTCGCCCAGCACGCCAGCCAGGAAAGAAATGAAGCGGGCCCCGAGAGCGCCATCTATGACACGGTGATCGTAAGACAATGACAGAGGCAGCATGAGGCGCGGGGCAAATTCCTTACCGTTCCAGACCGGCCTCATCACCGCTTTGCCAACGCCGAGAATCGCGACTTCAGGCGCGTTGATGATCGGTGTGAAGAACGTGCCTCCGATTCCCCCGAGGCTCGAAATGGAGAAGCATCCGCCTTGCAGGTCGCTGGGTGAAATCTTTCCGCCGCGCATACGTTCGCTCACTTCGCCGAGCTCACGCGCGAGCTCGAGCAATCCCTTCTTGTCTACGTCGCGGATGACAGGTACCACCAGCCCATTCGGCGTGTCGACTGCGACGCCGACGTGGAAATACTGTTTGAGCACGAGACTCTCGCCGTCCGCTGAGAGGGAGGCATTGAACTCGGGGAAATTCTTGAGAGCCACGACTGACGCTTTCATGAGAAAGCCGAGTATCGTGAAGCGTATGCCCTGCTTTTTTGCTTCGTCTGACTGAGATTTGCGGAAAGCTTCCAGCTCGGTGATGTCCGCCTCGTCATGCTGGGTGACGTGCGGTATCGTCAGCCAGTTGCGATGCAGGAATGCACCGGAGATCTTCTTTATGCGCGGGAGCGGTTGTGTCTTGACCGCACCGAACTTGGAGAAATCGACTTGCGGCGCCGGCGGCAAATTCAAGCCGATGCCGGAGCCACCCGCAGCGCCCCGCGGCTTTGCCAGCTCCATTTTGACGTAGGCCTGAACGTCTTCTTTAAGGATGCGCTCCTTGGGACCGCTGCCTTTCAATTTCGACAGATCGACCCCGAACTCGCGCGCGAGACGGCGCACCGATGGACTTGCGTGCGCATGGCTGAAACCCCCTTCATCGGTCGCTGGCCGCTGCTGAGCAGGAGCCGAACCGGCGAGCTGCTCAGGGGCGCGTTGCGGTGTCGGTGCCGCAGAAGAGGGGGTTTGAGCGCGAGCAGGGGTGGTCGCCGGCTGTGGCGCAGGAGCGGATTGTGTCGGAGCGCTACGCTCGGGTTCGCTGGGAGCCTGCTGAGGCTTGCTCTTAGCGTCCGCTGCTTCGAGCACCAGCACGAGTGAGCCTTCCGACACCTTGTCGCCCACTTTTACGCGGAGCTCTTTGACCGTCCCTGACGTCGGGGACGGCACTTCCATCGTCGCTTTGTCGGATTCGACAGTGATGAGCGAGTCCTCCGCCTTGACCTCGTCGCCAGGCTTCACGAAGACTTCGATGATCGGGACGTCCTTGTAATCGCCGATGTCGGGGACTTTGACTTCGATGGTGTCGCTCATGTCATTTCGCGAGTGAATCTAGACCTTCGTTGGATCCGGCTTTTCCGGATCGATGCCGAATTTGCGTATCGCCTCCGTCACTTTGCCCTGCGGCACCGCTTCCTGATCTGCAAGCGCCTTCAACGCCGCAACGGCGACATAGCGACGGTCGACTTCGAAGAAGCCGCGAAGCGCTTTGCGCGTATCCGAACGTCCGAAACCATCGGTGCCCAGTCCGATGAAATTCTGAGTCGGCACGAATGGACGTATCTGGTCCGCAAAGACTTTCATGTAATCGGTCGCTGCGATCACCGGTCCAGCGCGGTCCTTCAGGCACTGCTCCACATACGGCGATCGACGTTCAGCCTCAGGGTGCAGCATGTTCCAGCGCTCAGTCTCGAGGCCGTCACGCCGTAACAGGTTGAAGCTCGTAGCGCTCCAGATGTCCGCCGCAACTCCGAATTCCTTCAGCAGCTCGGCACCCGCGATCACCTCCCGCAGGATCGTCCCGCTTCCAAGAAGCTGGACGCGCGGCTGGCCTTTTTTGTTCGTGCCTTCCGAAAGCAGATACATGCCTTTCAATATGCCCGGCTCGGCACCTTGCGGCATCGGCGGGTGAGCATAGTTTTCGTTCATGACGGTGATGTAGTAATAAACGTCTTCCTGCTCCTGATACATCCGGCGGAGCCCGTCCTGGATGATGACTGCAAGCTCGTACGCAAAAGTCGGGTCATACGAAATGCAGTTCGGTATTGTCGAAGCGAGGACATGGCTGTGACCATCCTCGTGCTGCAAGCCTTCGCCATTCAAAGTCGTGCGGCCTGCCGTACCACCCAGCAGGAAGCCGCGGGCGCGCATGTCGCCCGCAGCCCACGCGAGATCTCCGACGCGCTGGAAACCGAACATCGAGTAGTAGATGTAGAACGGAATCATCGATTGCCCGTTCGTGCTGTACGACGTCGCAGCAGCGATCCATGAGCACATCGCACCGGCTTCGTTGATTCCCTCCTCGAGGATCTGACCGTTCTTGTCTTCCTTGTAATACATGAGCTGCTCGGCATCCTGCGGCCGGTAAAGCTGGCCCACGTGCGAATAAATACCGAGCTGACGAAACATGCCTTCCATTCCGAACGTGCGGGATTCGTCCGGAACGATCGGCACGACGAGCTTGCCGATCTTCTTGTCTCGGATGATCGTGTTGAGGATGCGCACGAAAGCCATCGTCGTCGAGATCTCGCGGCCGTCAGTACCTTTTAGCTGGGCCTCGAACGCAGCAAGCTGAGGCACCTCGAGCGGCGCCGCCTTACGCCGACGTGCCGGCACCGAGCCCCCGAGCGCTTCGATGCGGCTTCGCATGTACTGCATTTCAGGCGCATCTTCTGGGGGACAGTAGAACGGGACTTCGTCGACCTTTTCGTCAGGGATCGGCAGGCTGAATCGATCGCGGAACGCCCGGATCGATGAGGTGCCCATCTTCTTCTGCTGGTGCGTAATGTTCTGGCCTTCACCCGATTCACCCATGCCGTACCCCTTAATCGTCTTGGCGAGGATCAACGTTGGTTGGCCTGTGTGCTTCATCGCCGCTGCGTAGGCAGCGTAAACCTTGTGCGGATCGTGACCGCCGCGGTTCAGGCGCCAGATGTCGTCGTCCGACATGTTCGCGACCATATCCAGAAGCTCCGGATACTTGCCGAAGAAATGCTTCCGGACGAAAGCGCCATCGTTCGCTTTGAACGCCTGGTACTCGCCATCAACGCACTCCTCCATGCGTTTGAGAAGAAGGCCATCCTTGTCGCGCTGAATCAGCGGGTCCCAGTACGAGCCCCAGATCACTTTGATCACGTTCCAGCCGGCGCCGCGGAAGTCACCTTCGAGCTCCTGAATGATCTTGCCGTTGCCGCGAACGGGACCATCGAGCCGCTGCAGATTGCAGTTGATGACGAAGATCAGATTGTCGAGCTGCTCGCGTCCTGCGAGTGAAATCGCGCCGAGCGATTCGGGTTCGTCCATTTCTCCATCACCCATGAACGCCCACACCTTGCGGCCCTGCGCTTCGAGCAGCCCGCGATCCCGCATGTAGCGCATGAAGCGCGCCTGGTAAATCGCCATCAGCGGCCCGAGGCCCATGGACACCGTCGGGAACTGCCAGAAATCCGGCATGAGCCACGGATGTGGATACGAAGAAAGACCTTTTCCGCCGACTTCCTGCCTGAAGTGATCGAGCTGCGCTTCGGTTATCCGGCCTTCGAGATAGGCGCGCGCGTACACACCCGGTGCCGAGTGACCCTGGAAGTACACGAGATCACCGCCGAACTTGTCGTTTGCAGCGCGGAAGAAATGATTGAATCCTACGTCGTATAGCGTTGCCGCCGACGCAAAGCTCGCGATGTGCCCACCGAGTTCGGACGATTCCTTATTCGCGCGCACGACCATGGCCATCGCGTTCCAGCGCACCAGAGAGCGAATCTTGTGCTCGAGTTCCGCATTTCCGGGCGAGTGCTCTTCGCGCGCAGGCGGAATCGTGTTGATGTACGCTGTTGTCGCGTTGAATGGGATGTAAGCGCCGGATCGACGTGCTTTCTCGACGAGCTTTTCGAGCAGGAAGTGCGCGCGTTCTGGACCTTCTTTCTCGAGCACGGAATCAAGGGCTTCGAGCCATTCCCGGGTTTCCTGCGGATCGACGTCAGGAACCATGTCCTTCATATCCATGGCGATCACCTTGGTGGGAGTGTTATGCGCGAGATTCGCCACTGGCGGCGAGAACCTCAGAGGGTAAACGATTATAGCATCGGGGTCATGAACGACTGACGCGCCCCAGTGCTGCAAGCGCAAGCAAAAATTGGACTGAGCGGCACGACGTTTCTAGAAGGACGGTGCAACTGCGGAGGAAAGCCCGCCGCCTTGTAGCAGAGCTCAGGTGGACTCGTCCGCCCGACGAAAACGGGGTGAGCGCGTCACCGGCCCGCTACCTCTGTGTACGGGATTCCGAAGCGTCGATATGAACTGTGCCGGACCCGTCGCCGCACAACCCGATCCGCGGTATTTATTCGTCGTCCTTGCTCATACGACGAGGCCGCGCCCGCCTAAGCGCAGCGGGGTCACACGGCTCCCAATAAACGAGATGGCGCGACAGCGTGCGCGACAGGGGCCAGCCGACGATGGCGCAACAAACCGCAGCGAAGGCGAGACAGACCCAGGGCGCCATCTGCAGGCCCGGAGGCACTGCCTGGACTGCAAAGGTGCCGATCATCGCCATGAGCGGACCGAATACGGCGCCGAAGAGCCACTTGTCGCGAGCGCGCACAGCAGAATTGCACTTCTCGCACCAGTAAGACGGATCCCAGATGCTGCCCTTCTGAGGTCCCTCGACCACCTGTGCGGCGTAGTCGGCGTCCTTCCCGCACTTCGGACAACGAAAAACAAGCGTATGCCATTTACAGAGCTTCACGGATGCTTCCCCAACAAGGCTGTTTAACAGCGTTCTATTGATGCGCCGCGGTGCAATGCCGCAGCGGTGTGCTTCTAATTTACGCTACTTCGGTTCCGAATTCTAAGCGCGCGCTCGAGCGGGATCACGCCACCATTCAACATCGCATTCGAAATAACACGAACCATAAGCGCACTGCCGGCGCCCCGCCGCTGGTGCGCCGAGACCGGGCCCGCCCGGCCCCATAAAAGAATCCGGATTTTCACAAAGGGCGAACGTGCTCGATCGAAACACCGGCTTGGATCGCCGTTCTACGTCTTGCTCGGTTCGGCGCGCATTGCGACATACGAACCGGGCGCGTCTTCGATCGCTTTCAAGTCACCGGCACCCGGAACGCGTGCAGGCACTTTCTCGCCAGCGAGCTTGGCAATCCATTGGGACCAGTCCGTCCACCACGAACCCGGATGTTGCGCAGCGTCTTTCAGCCAGGCGTCGGCGTCACCTGCGAGGGTTTCGTTCGTCCAGTAGCCATATTTGTTCGCCGACGGAGGATTGATAATCCCTGCGATATGACCGGAACCGCCGAGCACGAAACGCACCGGCGCCTTGAACAGGCGCGCGCCCGAATAGGTCGATTTCCAGGGGGCGATGTGATCTTCGACAGTGGAAATGAAGTAAATCGGGATTTCGACTTTCGTAAGGTCGATGGGCGTGTCGTTCAAAACGATTCCGCCAGGCTGGGGCAGCAGGTTGCGCACGTACATATTCCGCAGGTAGTAGCTGTGCATTGCCGCAGGCATGCGCGTCGAGTCCGAATTCCAGTAGAGCAAGTCGAACGGAAACGGATCGCGGCCCAGCAAGTAATTATTTACAACGAACGACCAGATCAAATCGTTTGCGCGCAGCATGTTGAACGTGGTCGCCATCTCCGAGCCGTCGAGGTAGCCACGTTCTTCCATGCGCTTCTCGAGCGCGTCGACCTGCTCCTCGTCGACGAAGACTTCCAACTCGCCCGGTCGCTCGAAGTCGAGCAATGTGGCGAAGAAAGTCGCGCTCTTCACGCGCTTCTCGCCTTTCGTAGCGAGGTAGCCCAGCGCGGTCGAGAGCAGCGTACCGCCGAGACAGAATCCGATCACGTTCACTTCCCGCTCGCCGCTCGCCTGCTCGATCGCTTTGAGCGCTGCGAGCGGTCCCTCGTTCAGATAGTTCTCGAACGTTTTACCGGCGAAACGACCGTCCGGGTTTACCCATGACACTACGAAAACGGTGTGGCCCTGATCGACGGCCCATTTGACGAACGAGTTCTTCTCGCGCAGATCGAGAATGTAGTACTTGTTGATCCAGGGCGGGATGATGAGCAGCGGCGTCGCATTCACCTGCTCAGTCGCGGGCGTGTACTGGATCAGCTGTATCAGGTCGTTCTGAAATACCACCTTACCGGGCGTGACGGCTATATTTTCCCCGACCTTGAACGCGTGCTCGTCGGTCATCTTGAGCTTCAACTGCCCGCCGTTTCCCCGCGTGAGGTCCTCGAGCAGGTTGGCAAAGCCTTTGACGAGATTCTGACCGCCGGTCGCGAGTGTCTCGCGCATCGCTTCGGGATTGGTCAAAACGAAATTCGTCGGAGCGAACGCGTCGATATACTGCCGCGTGTAAAAGTCGACTTTTTTCGCCGTGTGCTCGTCGAGTCCTCGCACACCTGCCAGCGTTTGATGCAGATGTTTCGCCGCGATGAGGTACGACTGCTTGATGTAGTCGTACATGAAGTTGTTTTGCCAGTCGTCGTGCTTGAACCGCCGATCGCCGCGCAGCGGCTCTGCTACGGGCGGTGCGTCCTGTCCCATCAGCTTGAGCACGGAGTGCTGCCACAACGACCAGTAGTCCTGCCACAGCTTCATCTGAGTCTCTGCCAGACGAAATGGATCGGTCAGCATCCTCGCCCATGCTTCGAAAAATGCTTTGCTGATGCCAAGCTCATCGGCCATCGAGCGAGCGGGGCCGTCCGTTTTGTGCTCTAGAAACTTGCCCAGCAGCTCGCCGCTCCGGGTCGCGATGTTGGCATACAGGCGAGCGACTTCGGCAGGGTCGTAGTTCAGTTTGTCTTCCTCATGCGGATCGCCCATAGCGTCTTGTTTTCCTTTGTGTGTCATGCGTCAGCCGTGTTGACGTTTACGTAAAGGCGAGACTATCATGCTGAGCGCGCTCGATTTTACCTACTTACGTTGCAGGGCACAATGACGGCCACTTACACCATCAGCGATCTGGCGCGGGAATTTGCCGTAACCACGAGGACGATCCGGTACTACGAGGACCGCGGGCTGCTAACGCCCGCTCGCCAGCGATTAGTCCGGGTATTCAGTTCGCGCGACCGCGTGCGTCTAAAGCTCGCATTACGAGGCAAGCGTTTGGGGTTTTCCCTGCGCGAAATCAAAGAGTTGTTCCAGCTTTACGACTCGGCGCGCGACGAACGCCAGCAACTGAGCGCCTTCCTCGCCAAGCTCGAGAAACGCAAGGGCCTGCTCGAACAGCAGCGGGAGGACATCGAAGTCATGTTGAACGAGGTCGAGTTTTTTGCAGCGCAATGTCGCCGTCTGCTGGCGCAAGACGCGAAGCGCGAAGCTCGCGCTGCCTGACGTTACGTATACGTCAACCTGAGAGGCGAGGTACTGAGCGTTATGATCAGCTATCCAGACCTCGCTTTTGATCTCGGCGAAAGCGTCGACATCCTGCGAGAAACCGTCCGCGATTTCGCAAGGGTCGAAATAGCACCACGCGCGGCCGAGATTGATCGCTCGAACGATTTTCCGCGCGATTTGTGGCCCCGGCTCGGCGCGCTTGGGTTGCACGGTATCACCGTCGAGGAAGAATGGGGCGGCAGCAGCATGGGATACGTCGCTCATGTGGTTGCCATGGAGGAGTTGAGCCGGGCCTGCGCGGCCATCGGACTTTCATACGGCGCGCATTCGAACCTCTGCATAAACCAGATCCGGCGTAACGGAAACGCTGAGCAGAAGCAGAAATATCTGCCGCGGCTCATTTCAGGGGACCACGTCGGTGCGCTTGCGATGAGTGAAGCCGGTGCCGGGTCGGACGTCGTCAGCATGCGTCTAAACGCCGTGAAACGCGGCGATCGTTACGTGCTCGACGGGACGAAAATGTGGATCACGAATGGCCCGGAGGCGGACGTCCTCGTTGTATACGCAAAGACCGACGCAAACGCAGTCGGGGCCGGTATTAGCGCGTTCATCATCGAGCGCGGGTTCAAGGGATATTCGGCCTCCGCGAAGCTCGACAAGCTCGGCATGAGAGGCTCGAGCACTTCCGAGCTCGTATTCTCAGCTTGTGAAGTGCCCGCTGAGAACGTGCTTGGCGGCGCGGGACAGGGCGTGAAGGTGCTGATGAGCGGTCTGGATTACGAGCGGGCGGTGCTTGCAGGCGGACCGCTCGGCATCATGCAGGCATGTCTGGACGCCGTGCTGCCTTACATCCACGAGCGCAAGCAGTTCGGAGAGCCGATTGGCTCTTTTCAGTTGATGCAAGGCAAGCTCGCCGACATGTATACGACACTTTCCGCCTGCCGCGCTTACGTGTACGCCGTTGCCCGCGCGTGCGATGCCGGGCGCGTGACGCGCAAGGACGCAGCCGGTGCGATACTGTACGCGGCTGAGCGAGCGACCTGGATGGCGCTCGAAGCGATCCAGGCGTTGGGGGGAATGGGATATGTCAACGAGAGTCCGACCGGGCGACTCTTGCGCGATGCGAAGCTCTATGAAATCGGCGCAGGCACCTCGGAAATCCGCCGCTGGCTGATCGGTAGAGAATTGTTCGAGGAAACCGCATGAGCCGCATCATACCGAGCGGCATTGCGGGTGCGGAACGCTTGACGAGTCACCTTCACACATCACGAGCCACTGTGCTCAGCGTTGAAAAGGCTCCATGAAGACGAGCCTCTGTGAGCTGCTGGGCATCGAGCTGCCGATCGTCCAGGCGCCCATGGCGGGTGGCATTACGACGCCCGAGCTCGTCGCTGCCGTATCGAGCGCGGGCGCGCTGGGGTCGTTCGGATTCGCTTACGCACAGCCCGAAACTATGCATCGTGATGCCGAGCAGGTGCGCGCCCACACGAGCGCACCGTTTTGCGTAAATTTCTTCGTCGCTCAGAACACCGGGGCAATTCCGGATGCGCTTCAAGCTGCGGCGATCACAGCCGTTACGCCTTACTACGAGGAGCTCGGACTCAGACCTCCTCAGCCGGTGCGCCCGCCCTTTGCTCCCGATCAGATGGCGCAACTCGACGCCGTCGAAGCGATCCGCCCAGGAGTCTTCACGTTTCACCTCGGCGACGTTCCGGCAGCGCGCATCGCCGCATTGCGATCGCAAGGCATCAGAGTCGGCGGCAGCGCCACTTGTATTGCGGAAGCAAAACACCTCGCCGCTCTTGGCGTCGACTTCGTGGTGGCTCAGGGCGCCGAGGCCGGCGGTCACCGAGGAACCTATCTGCGCAACCCCTACGAAACGATGACCGGAACTTTGGCGCTCGTACGGCTTATCGTGCGCGCGGTTTCGTTGCCGGTTGTGGCGGCAGGCGGAATCATGGATGGCGCCGGAATAGCCGCTGTCCTCGCCCTTGGCGCGCAGGCCGCTCAACTCGGCACGGCTTTTGTCCCGTGTACAGAAAGCGGTGCCTCGCCGCTGCACAAGGCTGCCTTACTGGCAGCGGATGACGATGACACGCTGATCACCGAGAAATTTTCAGGTAAGCCGGCGCGCGCGCTGGCAAACAGGTACATACGCGAAATGCAGGCGACAAACGCGGAGCATCTCGCGTTTCCTGCACAGAACGCGCTCACGGCTCCGCTGCGAGCTGCTGCAATGAAAGCGAACAATCCAGAGTTTCTGTCGATGTGGGCAGGCCAGGCTGCAGCGCTGAGTCGTCAGCTTCCTGCTGCCGAGCTGGTCGG
>JAQGNH010000350.1 GCA_028291945.1 Betaproteobacteria bacterium | reverse complement strand
CGTTTTTACCGGCATTGGGTTGTTCTCGCTCGTGCTCGCTGTATTGATCCTGTGGAAAGTGCAAGACGCGCCGCGCGATGGGAATTCGCCTGCGCGTGTGCGGACAACTCCGGACGTGCATTGGTATCACGCACTGGCAGCAGTGCTGCGCAATCGCGCCACGTGGCCGGGATTCTGGGTCAATTTCGGAATCTCGGGCACCAACATGAGCTTCGTCGGACTCTGGGCCGTGCCGTATCTGACTCAGGTCTATGGGATGTCCGCAATCGCTGCAGGACATCACACGAGTCTGATACTCGCCGGCTACGCATCCTCTACGGTGCTCGTCGGGTGGCTTTCCGATCGCATGCGGCGCCGGCGTCCTCTGATCGTCATGTCGGCGCTGCTGTATCTCGCCTGCTGGATTGCGTGGCTCATCGGTGTTCCGTACGGCTGGACTTATGTGCTTGCCCTTTGCATGGGGATCGTCGTGAGCGGTTTTTCGCTGTCGTGGGCGTGCGCTAAGGAAGTCAATGCGCCGGGCTATGCAGGAATGGCGACGAGTATGGCGAACGTCGGCGGATTTCTCGCAGTGGGAATACTGCAGCCGCTGGTGGGCTGGGTGCTCGACGTGAGCGAGCCAGGGGATTACCGTGCTGCACTCGGCGTGCTTGCATTCTTCACGAGCATCGGCCTTGCAGGTGCGCTGTTTATCCGAGAGACGGGCTGTCGTAATATCTGGAATCCCTCAGTTCACGCAACCTGACATGCGACCGAAAATTCTTGTGACGCGCGAAGTATTTGATGAAACCCTCGAGTACCTGAGGGAGCACTGCGATGTTGACGCGAACCAGGAGGACATGGCGCTCGCGCCGGATGCGCTGATGAAGCGCCTTGCCGACAAGGAGGGCGTCATCTGCAGCCTGACTGATCGCATCGATGCGGCTCTGCTCGAACGTTGCCCGAAGCTCAAGGTCGTCGCGAATATCGCGGTTGGTTACAACAACATCGACGTGCCCGCATGCAGCGCGCGCGGCATCATGGCTACAAATACGCCCGGGGTGCTGGATGACAGCACGGCCGACCTCGCGTGGACGCTCATGCTCGGGGCGGCGCGCAGGATCACGGAGGTCGAGCGTTACGTGCGCAACGGCGAATGGAAAGGCTGGCGGCTCAAGCAATGGCTTGGGATTGACGTGCACCATGCCACTCTGGGCATTATCGGAATGGGACGCATCGGACAGGCCATCGCCCGACGCGCTGCAGGATTCGACATGCGAGTGCTGTATCACAACCGCAAGCGTGTCGACGAAGAGATCGAGCGCAAGCTCAATACCCGCTGGGTAAGCCTCGATGAGCTGCTAGGCAAATCGGATTTCGTCGTATTGCAGGTACCCTACTCGCCCGAAACGCATCACCTGATCGGCGCCGCCCAGCTCTCGAAAATGAAGCGCAACGCGATATTGATCAATTCAACGCGCGGCGGGGTCGTCGATGATCAGGCGCTGATTTCGGCACTCAGGAATGGCACTATCCGCGCTGCAGGTCTGGACGTGTTCGAGAACGAACCGAAGCTGAATCCGGCTTTTCTCGATCTCGACAACGTCGTGCTTGCGCCGCATATCGGCAGCTCGACCGAGGCAACGCGGTGCGCGATGGCGATGACGGCTGCAAAAAACGCTGTTGCGGTCCTCATCGGCAGCACGCCGCCGAATCTTATCAACGCCGAAGCGATACGAAGCTGACGTGCAGAGGCAATAGAAAATCAAGTGCGCGGTTAATCCCGGAACACGCAAGCGGACGCGAACTAAATACTTAAATACAATGCCGCTTCCGAACTGGTTTTGTCGCAGATTGGGTTCCGAAGCGTCGCGTTCGGCAACGGCTTCGAAAGCTCATCGGATTTCGTCTGCGCCCCCGTGGTAAATCGTTGAATGCAACAGCTTTATAAGCTCAATCTGCGCGACTTCATCGCCGGCGCGCGTGAGAACCGCTGGACTGCGGTTGACGGGACCCGCGCGTGCCTCGAGCGCGCAGAGGCGCTCGAGCCTGCCGTTCGGGCGTGGGAGTATCTGGACCGCGGCTACGCGCTTGCCCGCGCCAAAGAAGTGGATATCGCAGTTGTGCGCGGCCCTCTGCATGGCGTGCCCGTTGCGATCAAGGACATCATCGATGTCGCGACTATGCCGACACGTTATGGCTCGCCGGTTTATGCGTCAGCGAAGCCGGTGCTGCAATCCGCTGCGTGCGTTACAGCGCTCGAACGTGCCGGCGCTATCGTGCTCGGCAAGTCGGTCACGACCGAATTTGCGTACTACACCCCTGGCAAGACGCGAAATCCCTGGAACCCGCGGCACACGCCGGGCGGCTCGTCCATGGGATCGGCGGCATCGGTCGCGTGCGGCATGGCGATGGGCGCGCTTGGGACTCAGACGAATGGCTCCGTCATCCGACCTGCAGCGTTCTGTGGTGTAGTCGGCTTCAAACCCAGTTTTGGTGCGGTCTCGAATCACGGCACCCTCGATCCCTGGCCCACGCTCGATCACACGGGTGTCTTCGCACGCGATGTTGCGGGTGCCGCGTTGCTTGCATCGGTCGTCGTGGATGACGAGCGCGTGTCGGGCAGCATCCCGGTGCGTGCGCAGCCGCCGCGACTCGCACTCGTGCGCTCTCCCGTCTGGCATGCCGCTGAGAATGCACAGAAGCAGATGCTTGCGTCGAATGCAACGACGCTGACCGCCGCGGGTGCGACAATCGAAGAGCTCCAGCTGTCCGCGTCCTTCGACGATGCTCTGCAGGTTCACCGCGTGATCCTGGCGTACGAAGGTGCGCGCCATTTCGCAGAACTTCAACAGCGCCACCGAGCGGATATCAGTGCGCGATTCAATGAGCTCCTCGATGAAGGCGCCGCAATCAGCGATACGCAATACCAGCTCGCGCTCGATGCAACACAGCAGCTGCGGCGGGAATTTGCGCGCACGATCGAAGGTTACGACGCTCTAATAACACCACCCGCGGCGGGCGAAGCTCCGGCTACGCTCGAGGAAACCGGGAGCCCAGCGTTTTGCACGCTATGGACACTGCTGGGCGTGCCTGCGATCACAATACCCGTCGGACTCGGGCCCGCAGGGCTCCCTCTCGGTCTGCAGATCGTAGGACCCGCCGAACGGGACGACCGCACGTTGGGTATTGCTGCATGGTGTGAGTCGCAGTTCGTCGCGGGACAGACGAGCCTTTTCCGCTAAACGCGCACCGCTGAGCAACAGGAACGCGGTAACAGTGCTCTGTCCCTTATGACGCAGCTTTTCAACCTGATGGTCGAGGTGATGCTGCCGCTCACCCTGCTGGTGGCCGCCGGGGCGTTCTGGCCGCGATTTTTTGCGGACGCTCACGTCGCTGTGATGCGCACGCAATTGAATCGGCTCGTTCTATATCTCTTTTACCCCTGCATATTGTTTGCCGTTGCTGCGACCACGCCAGTAAACGCTGACCTGCTCTCGGTTCCGCTGCTGGTGGGCATCGGGACCCTGGCATCGGGTGGACTGCTATATGTTCTTCTCTATGTACTGCCCGTGTGGCGCAAGCTGGCGGATCCCACGCGCGCGGCGCTCATGCTCGGAGGCATGTTCGGCAACACGTTCAACCTCGGTGTACCCGTACTGACTTTCTTCTACGGTCGGGAGGCGACACGCTACGCCGTCTTCAACGACATGTTGATGACGATGCCGCTCGTATGGAGTCTGGGCGTCTGGATCGCGACCCGGCTCGGTTCGCACAGGACCGATCAGACGCACCCCGCCGTGTGGCGCGTGATGCTCGCGATGCCTCCGATCTGGGCCTTCGTCCTCGGAACAGCGTCCCAGCAACTGGGACTTACGTACCAGCCGCTCGTGAACGCGGCTCACATGATCGGGCAGGCGACGATCCCCGTGATTCTTTTCGTCCTCGGCATGACGATCCCCTGGCGACGACTTGCGCCCCGCCCGGAAATTCTGTCGGCAGCGGCCGTGAAGCTCGTTGCGGCTCCACTGATCGTGTGGCTCGTCGTGAGAGCCTGCTACGAAGCGCCCGGCGAAGCACAGTTCGCGTCCGTCGTGGAAGCGGCGACACCTTCTATGATGACGGCGCTGCTGTTGGCTGACCGATTTCGCCTGGATTCCGCAGCGGCGGCCCTGCTGATCGGCTGGAGCACGATATTGTTCTGGCTGACGCTCCCGCTGTTGATGGCGTTTGGCCTGCTGCGCTAGATCCGCGCAAACATGCAGACGATCGGTGTCGCGAGGCCTAGGCCGAAAGTGCAATATTTTTCGGAGGCCGGAATCGTCAACCTTATTCGTTTCGAGTAACGCTTAACTTTTCGAGAGCGGACATGCAACTTGGATTCATAGGCTTAGGCGTGATGGGTCGGCCGATGGCGCTCAATCTGCTGAAAAACGGCCACCAGATGAGCATCTACGCGAGACGAGCGGAGTCCGCGGCTCCGCTCGTAGCTGCCGGCGCTCAGCGCTGCGACTCGCCCGCAGCGGTCGCCGCGAATGCAGATGTGATCTTCACGATGGTGACCGCATCGAGCGACTTGGAAAAGATCGCGCTGGGCGAGAACGGCATCATCCATCGAGCACGCGCCGGGGCAGTGCTTGTCGACATGGAAACTATAGATCCTGCCGTAGCGCGCTCAGTGGCCGCGCAGCTCGCACAGAAAGATGTCGAAATGCTCGACGCGCCGGTCTCGGGCGGGCCGGCTGGAGCGGAACACGCGACGCTTTCGATCATGGTTGGCGGCAAGGCCGAAATATTCTCCCGTGTAAGACCCCTGTTTGAATGTCTCGGTAAAACCATCGTGCACATGGGAAACCATGGCGCGGGTCAGACGACAAAAGCTTGCAACCAGCTTGCGCTCCTCGTCGCCGCGCAAGGTGCGGCTGAAGCGCTCACGCTCGCACGGCGCAGCGGCATCGATCCTGCGAAGGCGCGGGAAGTGCTGCTCAGCGGTGTCGCGGCGAGTTGTGTTCTCGAGCTGTTCGGCAAACGCATGGTCGAGCGCGATTTTGCGGCGGGCATCGAAGCGCGTCTCTATCACAAGGATCTCGACATCGTGCTTGGACTCGCACACGAGCTCGGACAGGCGCTCCCCGCAGGCGCGCTCGTCATGCAGCACATCAACGCGCTCATCGGCCGCCGGCAAGGGGGCAGCGATCTGTCTGCGTTGATCACCGTGATCGAAGGTCTCGGACCGCAATGAGGCACTATGTCCGGCGGAGAGCTCACAGCGCGAGCAGCGCGCGGCGCGCTATTCAGCGCAACATCGTCATGTCAAAATTGCCTTCTCCAGGGACTGCCGGTGCAAATATAAGAAATGTATATGGGTGAGGGACACGCTTCGCCTGCGACTACCACTCCGCCAGGTCCGGCTGGCACGGAGCAGCCTGCGCGCGCCGATGCTATTTTCGCCGAGCAGGTGAGGCATCTCTATCGGCTTTCCCGCAATGCATACGTCGGATCTCTGCTTGCTGCAGGCGTCATTATCGCGGGACTCTGGAGTGTGGTGCCGCCAGCCCGATTGATGCTGTGGGGAGCAGCAGTCGCAATCGTCGCAGGCGTGCGATACCTCTTCTATCGAGACTACTCACGGCGCAATCCTCCCGACGCCCACGCGGATAGATGGAGCCGCTCCTTCATCGCGGGCGCGGCCGCGTCAGGGGTATCGTGGGGTGTGCTCGGGTCGGTGCTGTATCCCGCAGGTTCGATGCCTCAGGAATTCCTGGTGATGCTCGTCATCGGTGGCGCAGTGATTTCCGCTGCGCTGGTGCTCGCACCGATCAAGCGCGCTTTCCTTGTGTTCCTCGTGCCTGCCGTCGCACCGGTGATCGTGACGGTGCTGCTGCAGGGAACCACACTCCATCTGTACATGGCGGCGTTGCTGTCGGTGTTCCTCGTAGCGATGTTCGGAGCAGCGCCGCTCATGTCTGATATGGTGCGCCAGTCGATCGCGATGAAGTTCGACAACAGTGAGCTGGTCTCCCAATTGTCGGAGACACATGCTGCGTCGCGCTTGACGAATCTGCAGTTGAACGAGCAGGTCTATGCACAGCGCGTGACTGCCGAACAGCTCCGGCAGGCCTCCCAGAAGCTCGGCGCACTCATCCAGTCCTCGCCGCTGGCAATCATCGTTAGGGATGTCGAAGGTCGTGTGGAGACCTGGAACGCCGCTGCCGAACGCATTTATGGTTGGACACAGGAGGAGGTGCGGGGCAAACCCGTGCCGTACCATCCGCCGGAGCGAGACGCAGAAGGCGAGCGTTTCCGACGCAGCATACTCGACGGTGAGACGGTATCCGGTGTCGAAGGCGTGCACGTACGCAAGGATGGCCAGCCGATCGACGTCAGCGTCTCGGCGTCCCGGGTGCAGGATGTCGCCGGTCGTCCGACCGGGTATCTCACCCTGGTTGCGGATGTCACCGAACGCAAGCGCTCCGAACAGAAGCAGAACGTGATCATGAAGCTCACGATTCTGCTGTCGGAAGCACACAGCGTCGAGGAGGCCGTGCCCGGCGTACTGCAGACCCTGTGCGAGTCATTCGGCTTCGTTTACGGGGCGCGCTGGATACTCGATAAACAGAATCTGCTGCTGCGCTGCGCAGAGACCTGGAACGTGCCGACACCGCAGGTGATCGCTTTTCGGGAACTGTCACAGAGCCGCGTCGAGCGTCCGGGAAGATCAGAGGGCCTGAATCGCCGAGTGTGGGAGACCGCCGCACCGGTGTGGTTGAGCGACCTCGAACCTGAAACCACGCTTGCGCGCCGTTCGGCAGCGCTCGATGCCGGGCTGCGCTCGGCTTTTGCTTTCCCGATCATGGTGGGCGGCGACTTCTATGGGGTGCTGGAATTCTTCGCCCGGGAAGTGAGGCAGTCGGAAGATACGGTTCTGCAGGTGGCACAGACGGTGAGCTCGCACATCGCGCAGTTCATCGCGCGCAAGCAGGCGGAGCGCAATCTCCAGTTCGTCGCAAGCCACGACGCGCTTACCGGACTCTTCAACCGGTCCATGTTCAGCCAGCGCCTCCAGCAGGCACTCGCGCAGGCTCAACGTCATGAGCGGCAGCTCGCCGTGCTCTTCATCGATCTCGACGGGTTCAAACTCGTCAACGACCTGCTGGGACACGATGCGGGCGACGTGCTGCTCACGGAGCTCGCCAATCGGCTGCGCGAATGCATGCGCGAAGGCGATACGCTCGGACGCATGGGGGGCGACGAATTCGTGGTGCTGATCGAAGGTTACGAGGAAGACAACCAGCTCATCGACGTCGCGCGCAAGGTTCTCGAAACCGTGGACCACCCTTTTCTGCTGCGGGATGGAGAGCACCGCGTGACCGCGAGCATCGGCATCGCCGCTTATCCTCAGGACGGCGAGGACGCAGCAGACCTGCTCAAAAACGCCGACATCGCCATGTATCGCGCAAAGGAGCAGGGGAAGAATCAATATCAGTTCCACTCGCCGGAAATGAATACACATCTGATCGAGCGGGTGAGTCTCGAAGCGGCGCTGCGGCGCGCGCTCGATCGCGGCGAGCTGACCGTGTTTTACCAGCCCAGGATCAACATCGCTGAAAAGCGGGTGACCGGTGTGGAAGCGTTGGTCCGATGGCTTCATCCGACACTCGGCGTGATCAATCCGCCCGAGTTCGTTCCTATCGCCGAGGACGCGGGACTCTTTACCGCGATCGGCGACTGGGTGTTGCGCAGCGCGTGCGCGCAAATGCGCGCGTGGCAGCAGAAAGGCGTCAAGGGGGTTCAGATCGCGGTCAACCTGTCGATGCGCCAGTTCGGACAGGACAACCTGATCGAGCGGCTGCGGGAGGCGGTCTACAGCGCCTCGCTCGATCCGAAGTACCTGGATCTGGAAGTGACCGAGAGCATCCTGATGCGCCATGCGC
The DNA here is from genome assembly GCA_028291945.1 of Betaproteobacteria bacterium. Lineage (GTDB taxonomy): Bacteria > Pseudomonadota > Gammaproteobacteria > Burkholderiales > SG8-41 > JAQGMV01. Next base: position 45,936 of record JAQGNH010000350.1, on the reverse strand, counting down.
AGCGTGCTGCGAGACTGCTTGCCCAGGTGAAGGACCTCGGTGCCAACGTCGTCGTCGACGACTTCGGCGTGGGGTACTCCTCACTCGGGTGCCTCAAGCGCTTTCCCATCGACGGGGTGAAGATCGACCGGTCGCTCGTCGCGCAGCTGCCGAGCGGAGATGCGGGTGAGCTCACGCGGGCCGTCATCGGCATGGCGCACAGCCTCAATCTGCAGGTGACCGCAGAAGGCGTGGAGACCCGTCAGCAATGGGATTTCCTGAGCACGATCGCGTGCGACGCCATGCAAGGCAACTATTTCTGTGCACCTGCGCCTGCCGAAACAGTCACGGCGATGCTGCTGCAGCAGCTGCAGGGCCCCAATCGCGTCGCGAACATCGAGCAATTCAGACCGTGGCGTACAGCGCGCTCCGGCCTCGAACCGGGCGGGGATCCCGAAACCCCTCAGTCCCGGCATTGATACACGGCATCACGTCGTTCTTGCTAAACTGACTCGACGTTCCGAGCAGGGAGGTCTGACATGAAAAGCTTGAAGCAACTCCTGAGTGCAAAAGGCAGTCACGTCCACTTCATACACCCCGGTGCGAAAGTGATCGAGGCGCTACAGCTCATGGCGCAGAAAGACATAGGCGCTCTGCTCGTCATGGATGGCGCACGCGTGGTGGGCATCATGTCGGAGCGCGACTACGCGCGCAAAGTCATCCTCCACGGCAAGTCGTCGCAGGACATAGCCGTGCGCGACATCATGACCTCCGGCGTCGTGACCGTCGATCCGTCAAAAACGGTCGAAGATTGCATGAGCCTAATGACACAGCGGCGGATCCGACATCTGCCGGTGTGCGAGGCGGACAAGCTCGTCGGCATCGTCTCGATTGGCGATCTGGTCAAAGAAGTGATTGCCGAGCAGGAGCAGACGATCAAGCAGCTGGAGTCGTATATACACAGTTAAGGCTATGATTCGTGATCCGTGATTTGTGATTCGTCGCAGAACCGAAACAGCCCACCAGCGCTTCAGCCACGCCTTCCGTTTAATGCGGAACGTGCGCTTTGTGAGTCACTCGGATCACGAGTCATGGATCACGCAGTTTAAAAAATGACCTTCGGCGCAATCATCATCGGTGACGAAATCCTGTCAGGCAAGCGACAGGACAAGCACATGGCGAAGGTGATCGAGACTCTCGGCGAGCGTGGGTTGCAGCTCGCGTGGTGTCACTATCTGGCTGACGAGCCGGAGCTGATCACGTCGACCTTGCGGCGTTCCTTTGCTTCGGCTGATGTGGTGTTCAGCTTCGGGGGGATCGGCGCAACACCCGATGACCACACGCGGCAGTGTGCAGCGCAAGCGGCAGGGGTCGAGCTGAAGCTTCACCCTGAGGCTGAAGCTGAAATTCGCGCGCGTTTCGGTGCGGAGATCACGCCAAAGCGCCTGATGATGGGTGAGTTTCCCTTAGGCTCGGAAATCATTCCGAATCCGTATAACCGCATCCCGGGATTCAGTATGGGAGATCATCACTTCGTACCGGGTTTTCCGCAAATGGCATGGCCGATGATGGGGTGGGTCCTCGACACGCGCTATCGCGCGCTTTTCGACCCGGGACGCATCGCAGAGCGCTCGATCATCGTTCGCGGTGCAGGCGAAAGCCAGTTGATAGATCTGATGAACCAGTGCCTCGAGCGGTATCCGCGGCTCAAAGTCTTCAGCCTGCCGCGAATGGAGCCTGACCGTCACGTGGAGCTGGGCGTACGCGGCGACGCGACTCAGGTGCCGGATGCGATCAACGTGCTGCAACAAGGTGTGAGCACGCTCGGATTTCAATGGAATGACTCACCGGCATGAAAGCCAAGCCATGAGCGTTGCGTCGAGTACATAAAAAACCCCGGGCGGTTACCCGGGGTTTTTGATGGCAGCTAACTTACGCCACTTTTTTAGCTTTTTTCGCCGCTTCGATCGTCTGATTGGCGACGACTTCGATGTTGTTCTGGGTTGCTTCGCCGAACTGCTTCGCAACTTTCGTGAAGTTGTCGAAACCGGAATTGACGGCGGCGAGCGTGGATTTCATCGCTGCGATTCCGACTTCGGAGCCGGCGGGCGCGGTTTTGACGATCTGGTCGAGCGTTGAGATTACTTGCCTGTTGAATTCGGCGACTTGCTCTTCTACGAGCTTACCGAGTTCGGCTTGCGTACCGGTCGCGACGTCGTAGACTTCTTTTGCGTAGGCGGTGGCTTTTTCCAGTGTGGGCTGAACCAGCGTATCCTTGAGGGCGGCGAACTGGTCGAAATCCTTGACCGAAGCGAGGACGCGGGCGCTCTGGAGTCCGTCGGCGAGGACACTCTTGGCCGTTTTCAGCTGCAGGTCGATCAGGCGTTCTGCACCTTCAAGGGCGAGCCCGGCAAAGCGCAGTGCCGCTTCGAGGTTGGCTTTGTTGAGGGCAATCAGATGTTCCGGGGCTTGATACATTGGGTATCTCCTGGTTTGGTGGCGCTGGGGCCGGTTGGTTTTGCTGCAATGCACAAATCGAATTATAGGCGTGCAGACGGGCGTGTCAAGAGGCAGGGCCGTTTTTTTATTGCAGAGCACCAACCGCTGTCGACAACTGCCGCGGGCTTCGAATAGCATCCAAAAGACCCTTCCAATCAACCAGGTGCGGCAGCCGGCCCGCTTCGCCCGAGCCTAAAGCATGCAGCCAGCCGCCGATGATTCCCCTGATCTTCCAGAATTCCAATTGGTGGCCGATTCCCAAGGGCACGCGTGGGCGAAGCTGTCCGGTGTGTGGAATCTGCGGGCCCTTGAGCCCCTGCTTCCAGGGCTCGAAGGGACGCTGTCCCAGCGCGCGAAAGAGGCGTCAGGCTGGGACCTCACCGGCATTACGGCGCTCGATCACGCTGGAGCGTTGCTCATTTGGCGCGCCTGGGGCCGGCGCATGGTGGAGCTTCTTAAAGCACGTCCCGAGCACACCGCGCTTTTCTCGCAGTTAGAGCTCCCGGATCCGACGTCACTACAGCCGCGCCGCTGGCGCGTCGGCGACCCTGTACGGGCGCTCGGCATCGGTGCGCTTTCGTTTATCGAGCACCTCCAGGGCTTCGTGGTTCTGCTGGGTCAAGTGGCCCTCGACGTGCTCCGACTGGCGCGCCGTCCCGAAGGCGCCCCTTGGAAGGAGATTTCGGCGAACCTCTACCGCACGGGCGCACAGGCGCTCGGAATTACTGCGCTCGTCGGATTCCTCGTAGGCGTGGTGCTGAGTTATCTCACCGCGCAGCAGCTCCGCGCTTTTGGTGCAGACCTCTATATCGTGAATCTGCTGGGTGTGGCGGTCATTCGCGAGCTGGGTCCGGTGCTCGCAGCCATCCTCGTTGCCGGTAGATCGGGATCTGCAATGACGGCGCAGATCGGTGTGATGCGAGTGACAGAGGAGCTTGACGCGCTGTCCGTGCTGGGCATTCCCCATACCCTGAGGCTGGTGCTGCCCAAAATGATCGCGCTTGCGATCGCAATGCCGCTGCTTATATTGTGGACGAACGCCATCGCGCTGATCGGAGGAATGGTCTCGGCGCAGGCGCAGCTGGGCATCGATTACCGCTATTTCATCATGAGCCTGCCGGCAGCCGTTCCCATCGCGAACCTGTGGTTGGGGCTCGCGAAGGGTTTCGTGTTTGGTATATTCATCGCACTGGTCGCATGTCACTTCGGCTTGCGCATCAAACCCAACACGGAAAGTCTGGGCCAGGGCACGACGAGCTCGGTCGTCACGGCCACTACGCTCGTGATTCTCATCGACGCCATCTTCGCCGTCATGTTCTCGGACATGGGGAGTTTCGTTTGAGCGAACCTGTCATCGAGGTGCGCAACCTGTGGACTCGATTCGGCCGGCAGATCGTGCATCGCGACATCAATTTGACTGTGTACCGCGGTGAGATCCTTGCGCTGGTCGGCGGATCCGGCAGTGGCAAGACGACACTCCTCAGACAGATGCTCGGACTCGAGCGGCCTGGCCGGGGAGAGGTGTGCGTGTTCGGCAAGTCGCTGCATAAGAGCGATCCGGACGAATTGCTAAAGCTTCGCCGACGCTCCGGCGTGCTGTTTCAGGAGGGCGCGCTTTTTTCCGCGCTGACTGTTTTCGACAACATTGCGCTACCCATGCGTGAGCTCAGGACGCTCGAAGAAGACTTCATAAGAGATCTCGTGCTGTTCAAGCTGCAGAGTGTGGGCATCGAGGCGAAGCACGCGAGTAAAATGCCGGCGGAGCTTTCAGGCGGGATGGTCAAGCGTGTTGCGCTCGCGCGCGCACTGGCGCTCGAACCGGAGCTCCTGTTTCTGGATGAACCTACCGCCGGTCTCGATCCGGACCGCAGCGAAAGCTTCGTTCAGTTGCTGCGAGGACTGCACCGCGAGCTGTGTCTCACCGTCGTGATGGTGACGCACGATCTGGATACACTGGCCGCGCTGGCCGATCGCGTCGCAGTGTTGTGCGAGCAAAAACTGATTGCAGTGGGACCGGTGCGCGAGGTCGCGCAAAACGCGCATCAGTTCATCTGCAATTTCTTTCAAGGCGAGCGCGGCCGTCGCGCGGTTGAGGCGGCCGTCAAACGCGAACAGGAACAGCCCAACGCGTGCGTTGCCGGGCTACCGGAGAAGCAGGGCGTCTGATATGGAAAATAAGGCACACGCGTTTGCCGCTGGACTCTTCACGCTGCTGCTCGGAATTGCGGTCGTAGTCGCAGCAATGTGGTTCACGGGCGAAACGTACCAGAAGGTCTATTACGTGATTGAATCGAAGTCGGCCGTGAGCGGCCTGTATGAACAGGCGGCGGTTCGTTTTCGCGGCGTGGATGTAGGCAAGGTGACGCAGATACGCATCGATCGCCAGAACCGCCGCCTTATCCTGATCGAGATCGGCGTTCAGGCGGGAACACCGGTCACGCGCAGCACCTATGCAGAGATCCGCCCCCAGGGTGTAACCGGGCTCTCGTACGTAATGCTCGATGATACGGGCGAGAGCACCGAACCGCTGCCGCCTTCGACCCAATACAACTCACCCCACATCGTCGCCAGACCCACGCTGCTGGACAATCTCTTTGCTGCGAGTGAGGAGGCGCTCGGCGATGTGCGACAGGTGGCTCAGCGCGTCAGCGCGCTGCTGAGCGATGAAAACCGTGAGCACTTCGGGCGTACGCTGGTGAGCCTGGAAGCAGCAAGCGAGCGCTTCGCAGCGCTCGCCAAGGCAGCCGAGCCGGGGGTAAAAAGCCTGGGGCCGCTTGTGTCGGACGCGAGGAAAACGTTGCAGAGCGCTGATGGCGTGATGACCGAGCTGTCCAAAGCCGCGCGCGAGCTCACAGCGCGCATGGAAGCGATAGACCGCGTAGCGGCGAGTGCCGACAAAGCGGGCGCGTCGATCGGGGCAATGGCCGACTCCGTGAGTGCGGAGTCATTGCCCCGAATCAACACGCTCGTCGAGGAGCTCACTCGCACCACGCGCAGCCTCGATAGATTCGTTGCAGACGTGAAGGAGCGCCCGCAAAGCCTGATATTCGGGCGCAAGCCGGGTTCGCCCGGCCCGGGTGAGCAGGGCTTCGAATCGCGCAGCGCAAAGGGCGCCATGGAGCGCCCCAGTACGGTTTCGAATGGGGCGAGGGCGAGTGCTGATGATCGGTAAGTCACCGCATTCATTGCTGGCGCGCGGTGTTGTCGCCATCGTATCGGCTGCGACACTCGTGTCATGCTCGATCGAGGGCCCCCCCTCTCTCCCGTCGACGAGCTATGATCTGGGCCCCCCGCCGGCGTATTCAAAATCGAATCCGGCAATTGGCGGAACTCTGTTGATACCGCCTGTGCGCGCGCCCGCATGGCTGGACGAAACTGACATCGTCTACAGGCTCCTCTACGAGGACAGTTCCCGCCCGCAGTCATATGCGATGAGCCGCTGGGCGGCGGAACCCGCGTCACTGGTTACCGATCGCATTCGCAGCCGCTTCGCTGCAGCATCCGGCGGAATCGTAATTCCGGGCTATAGCGCCGGCTCGGACTACACGCTGCGTGTCGAGCTCGATGATTTCAGCCAGCGCTTCGACGCACCTGAGCAAAGCCGGGGAACGCTGCTCGCGCGGGCTTCACTGCTGAGCACACGTGATCGCAAGCTGCTCGCGCAGCGCGAATTCAACATCGAGAGGCCGTCTGCGCCGAACGCACCTGGAGCTGTTAAGGCGCTGACCGAAGCGACGGACGCATTCCTCGAGGACCTGGTCAAATGGACAGCTCAGAACGCGCGCTCGCCGAACGACAAGCAGGCCGAAGGCACTAAACCGTAGGCGGATGAGCCGCGTGCATCGCGCTTCATAGGAGACGAACGTGACGACGCTATTCGGGAAGATCATCAGGCGCGAAATTCCGGCGAAGATCGTGTACGAAGACGAGGAATGCCTCGCGTTTCGCGACGTCAATCCCCAGGCGCCGACGCACGTATTGCTCATTCCCAAAAAAGAGATTCCACGGCTGGCGGATGCGACTGCGGAAGATCGTGCCCTGCTGGGCCATCTCATGCTCGTCGCCGGGAACATAGCCCGAGACCTGGGCATAGACGATGCCTTCAGGCTGGTCGTGAACAACGGTGCAGAGGCCGGCCAAAGCGTTTTTCACCTTCACCTCCACATTCTCGCGGGCAGGAAGCTGCAGTGGCCGCCAGGGTGAATGAAATCAGGAATGATGAATGATAAATCGGGAATGGAGCGAAGCGCGCAGCTGTCCAAGCGATCTTCAGCGTACCGCTCAATGCTTGCGCCTTGCGCTCTCATTCAGCCCTGATATCCAGCTCCTTGACCGCTTTGCGATAGCGCGCGAGCTGATCCGCGAGGAACCGTTCCATTTGCTCCGGTGTGTTGTGCACGGGGTCGACCCCCAACTGCAGGTACTTCTGCGACACGTCCGCGGAGCTCACTGCGTCAACGAGCGCGCTGTGCACCTTTGTAATGATCCGCAGGGGTGTTTTTGCCGGCGCAAGCATGCCGAACCAGCCGAACGACTGATAAGCGGGCAGGCCGGATTCGGCGACGGTGGGTACATCCGGCAACTGTGGCGAGCGCTTGAGCCCACCCACCGCAAGTGCTCTGAGTTTGCCCGCCCTGACCTGCGCCGTCATGCTCGCCAGCGGTCCGAAATAAAACTGCGTCTCGCCCGCCATCGTCGCTGCGACCGAGGGTGCGCCACCTTTGTAGGGAATGTGGACGGTGTCGTTCTCGATACCAGCCAGATGCACAAACAGCGCGATGGCGTAGTGACTGGTGGAGCCTGTGCCGCCTGATGCGTAGTTGAGCGATCTCGACTTCGATTTCGCGAGCGCGACCAGTTGCGTTACGTTGGAAGCGGCAAGGCCGGGGTTCGTCACGAGCACGTTCTGTGCGATGCCGAACAGCGAAATCGGCGCGAAGTCCTTCACCGGATCGTAGTTCAGCTTCTTGTTGAGCGCGGGTGAGAAAGAGTGCGTCGACACCGATCCTGCAAGCAGCGTGTAGCCGTCGGGCGCGGCGGCCGCCGCGAGCTCCGCTCCGATGACGCCGCCGCCCCCACCGCGGTTATCAATGACGATCTGCTGGCCAAGCGTTTCAGCGAGTTTAGCCGCGAGCACGCGTGCGATCGTATCGTTCGCGCCGCCGGGTGGGTTCGGCGAGATCATGCGCACCGGGCGCGTCGGATAGCTCTGCGCATGGACGGATCCCGTTCCAAGCACTAAAGCGGTCGCGAGCGCTACGCCGATGTGGACTGTGGTCATGTGCTTCTTGCGATTAATCTTTTTTCGTAAAGCCGAGACCGCACAGTCGGCGCAGAGGCGATCCGAAGATTTTAGGTTTCCAGAGGGAGCCGAACCGGCTGGCCGGTGCGCGCGGAACGTTCGATCGCGATCGTGGTTTCAAGATTGACCAGCGCCTGCTCCGGTGTCGTATGCGCGGTGGTGTTTCCGGTCACCAGGTGGTCCAGCCAGGCGCGCGTTTCGTTGGCCAGAGGTCCCCAGAAATCTCCCACCGCCCAGTCACCGGCCGTGTTGCTGCCGAGGAAGGCCATGTTGACCTGGTGATCGGGCACGTACGCATGCGGGATGCCTCGATCGGAAAACAGCACGTGATCCATATGATCGTCGTCGATGATCATCGTGCCTTCGGTTCCGAGAAGTTCGACGCGGTCGGACTGACCGAGCGTGGGATAGCGTGAGGGCAGCGCGTAGCTAACACCGAAGCTCACGACGGCGCCATCAGCGAATGTGACGATGGCCCACGTGACGTCGTGTGCGCCGAAGCCCGCTTCCTTGAATATGCCATGCTGCCCGCGGGCGACGACTTCGACCGGCGGATTGCCTTCCAGAAACCAGCATACGAGATCGACATAGTACGTAAGCACGTCGAGCACGGGCGTCGCGTGCGGGTCGCGTTTAAGGATCGCAAAAGCCTGTGCGCGTGAGTTGTAGACACGGGCGAGTCCCCCGACAACCTTGCCGAGCCGCTCCTGAATCATCTGTTCCTTGGCGCGCAGGAAACACTCCTTGAAGCGGCGGCTATAGCCGATTCGAAGCTTGCCCTGGGTCGTACGCAGCGTCTCGAGTATCCGCTGCGCGTCTTTGCGGTCGAGGGCAATGGGTTTCTCGACCAGCACGGGTTTCCCCAGCTCGAGGGCGCGGATGATCGGTGCGGCGTGCTCGCCTTCCGGCGTCGACACGAAGACGGCATTCACTTCGGGGCGCTCGATGATTTCGAAATTGTTGGTCGAGTGCATGTCCGCTCCGGCCTGTTCGGCGAGAGCGTGCGCACGTTCCCCATCGAGATCGGAGACGGCGAGAAAACCGACTGAAGGATGCTTTGCCGCGAGACGCGCCCGCAGTGTGCCGATGCGGCCGCTGCCCACCACTGCTACACCCAGCTCTCCACGTTTCACCACTGAGTCCTCCGTGGCCGAATGTTATACGACTGCCGGAGGGAGTCGCGCGCGAGGAGCCAACGCGCAAAACCGGGGAGTCGCGCGCGAGGAGCCATACGCGCAAACCGAAGCAGGGAAGTAACAGGGGGCCAGGCGCGCGATAGTAATCGCGCAGGAAGCCGGCGCGGCTGGGCCGACGCGCTGGAAATCGGCTTCAGGCCGCAGGCACACGACGTCGTATGGCATGGTGTCTATCGCGTTGAGGAGACTCAAAGGGCAGCGCGAGCGTCTTGCCTAGTGAAACGTCGCGCGGGCGTTGGTGTGTCGGCATTCCAATCACTACATCATCATGGCGCAAGTCGGGCCACGAGGTGTCGTGCATGCGATCCCACAGGCTCAGCCCGCTGGAGAAGTTCGAATCGCGCTCGGGGCGTTCTACCGAATGATGGATCCCGTGCATACGCGGCGTCACCACCAGATGCGCGAGCCACCGCTCGAGCGCGAGCGGCAGCCTGACGTTGCTGTGATGAAAAAGCACTTCCGCGAGCGTCAGTGTCTGCCAGAGCGCAAGCGTCCTCGGCCCGACCCCGATCACGACGATCTGCGCACATCGCCAGGGAATCGATGCAAGGAACTCGGTGAAATGAAAACGGACGCCCGTGCTCGTATCGAGGTCGCGATCGATGTGATGAGGCTCGTGCATACGCCACAGAGGCGGCACGCGATGCAACAGCACATGCCACCAGTAAAGGGTGTAATCCATCAAGATAATCGCTGCAGCGCGTTGTAATGCGGGCGGTAAGGGCAAGCGCGAGGCGATGCCCCAGTTCCGCGTCTCGGTGAGTTTCGACAAGCGCGTTACGATCGGTCGTTCAGCTGCCGACACCGTTGCCGCAGTAATGGCACCGATCGCGAGATTGCGTGCGATGCGCGCGGGGCCCGGTTCGACGGTGTGGCGCAGTGGCCTGAGACGCTCCAGCAACAGAAGTGCCGCGATGCCGGCGATCATGAGTGCCGCGCTTGCCCGGCGGGATTTCATAGGAAGAACGTGGCCCCCACCCCGCGTAGGGGTGAGGGTCCGGCGCCGCCTGCTCCTCTCTCCTGATTCATTTGCGCATCTCACACGATGTCCGCGACCCAAGTTGCGGTCTGAGTGGCAGCGTACCACTCAATGACCCTCACCCGGTGTGCGTGAGCGTCCGCAGCATCAGCCGGCGAGTTTCAGATGCTTGATCTCCGCCGTGCCGCCTTGTGCTTCATCGAGCATGCGGAAGATGTCGGTCGCTTCCTTCGCGATCGAATCTGCGATGTCGTTCAGCATCTTCACGGCCTTCTGCACTGTCGCGTGCTCGGGCGCGCCGTACCACCCTGTTGGCGCAATCGTTTTGATATCGCGAAGCACCGGCTGGTAGCTCCGCGTGCGACGCAGCTTATCCCATTTTCTGCCGTGACCCTGGTCAGACGAGTAATCGATGCGATCGAGGTGCACGAGGTCAGGTCGGTAGGCGAGGACGGCAAGCGCTTCGATCTCGCCGCCGTGCGTGAGACCGCCGCAGTCGTGACCGTACAGCTCGGCAGCCACATAGCACGCCTGCACCGTGAGCACCGTCATGCCGTGATCGCGGTGCAGTGACTCGGCTGCGATCGCGAGGGAAGGGATGTTGCCTTCGTGCCAGTTGAGGATGAGGCAGTACTTCGCGCCGTGCTTTGCGGTGGACGCGCACGTCTCGATCACCACGCGCTGATAGGTGTCTGGCGTCAGCGTGATCGTGCCTTCGAACGGCATGTGCATCGGCGTTACCCCCAGCGGCCCGCCGGGAAGCACGAGGCCATCCATGCGCTCGGCGACTGCGTGACCGATGACATTCGATGCATAAATATCCGTACCGGTCGGAAGGTGAGGTCCGTGCTGCTCCACACTTCCGGCTGGCAGAATCACCAGCGGGTTCTTCTTGAATTGGGACGCGATCTCCGGCTGCGTGAGATCGATGAAGTAGCGGCTGGGTAGAGGCATGGGTGTTGACTCCGAAGCTCAGGCGACTTGCCGCGCGTTTTCGATTACTTTCGCGCGCGCTTCAGCCATTACTTCGTCGAGCGACACGTACTGGCCCTTGCGTTCGATCGAACGCAACGCCGCGTAAACGACTGCGACAGCCACGTTGCCGTTCGATGCAGTGAGCTCGCACGGCTTTCCGGTGACGCAGGTTTCCGCGAACATCTCGAGCTCGTCGCGAAACATGTTTCCTGCGGGCAGCTTGATTTCTTCGCGTTTACCGTATCCGTCCTTCCCGCGCTGGATGTAGAGCGTCGAGCTCTCATGCAGGATATCAGGCGTGTCCCACGTGCTGAAGTCGATTTCGTAGTGCATCAGACCTTTCGAGCCGAACACGCGGATCGCGTATACGCCCGGCGAAGTCCAGCACGAACCGACATACGCGATTTTGCCGTCAGCGAAGCGCATCGTCGTCATCGACTGATCGTCGACTTCAGCGCCGACGGGGGAGAGCTTAGCCGCCATCGAGGAGACTTCGCTGATTTCGCCCCCGAGATAGTGAAGCGCATCGAACTGGTGGATGGCGAGCTGCGACAACGGTCCGCCAGGCGCTTTGTCTTTGTACCAGCGCCACGTCTTGGGCGTGAGCTCCAGCGCGCGCTCGTTGGAAAAATTGGCTTCGATAAAGGAAATCCGTCCGAGCTCTCCGCGATCGATCGCCTGCTTGATCATGCGTGTGCCGACGAGCAGGCGCGCGCTGTGTCCGACCACGACCTGTACGCCATATTGTTTTTGCAACGCTTCGATGCGCAGCCCGTCTTCGAGCGTGTTCGCAATGGGCTTTTCCGTGTAGATGTGCTTCTTCGCTTTGGCGACTTCTTGAGCGACCGGGAGGTGCTGCTCGTTCGGGACCGTCAGGATCACGCCTTTCATCTCGGGATCGGACAGCAGCGTCTTGAGGTCGGGTGCAGCCGGCACGCCGAGCTCCTGCTCGAAAGCGCTCCGCTTCTCCTGCGAGCGGCTGAAGCCTGCAACGATCTCGAGCTTGTTAGATTTGGCGGCGGCACGCGCGAGTACTTTGGCCCAGCGGCCAAGACCAACGATGCCGACTTTGACGGGCGACGTCATGAGGTTGCTTCTCCTGAGGATTCGGTTGCGCTTGCGGGTTCGTCGTAATACTGTATTACCGTATTACGAGAAGGTCAACCGATGCCTATGAACGCGCAGCCTGCCAGAATTTTGAAGCTCGCCGCTCCTCTGCGCTTGCAGGTGCTCGAGAGCCTTCGGGCCGGCATCATCTCGGGGCGGCTTGCACCGGGTGCCCGAATCACCGAACGCGAGCTTACGGAAATGCTCGGGGTATCGCGCACTGTCATTCGCGAAGCACTGCGGCAGCTGGAGACGGAAGGGCTGGTCGAGAATGTTCCCAACAAGGGACCCGTCGTTCGCGAGCTCTCGCTTGGCGAGGCCAAAGATCTTTATTCGATACGCGCTGTTCTCGAAGGCTTTGCTGCGCGTCTTTTCGCCGAGAACGCCAGCAGCGAGAACATGACACGATTGGAGGCCGGCCTCAATGACGTCGTACAGGCGTACGAGAGCGGCGACGCCAACCGGGTGCTCGAGACGAAAAACGGCTTCTATGCAGTTCTTTTCGAAGGCGCGTCGAGTGAGACTCTGTCGTCAATGCTGAATACCCTGCACGCCCGGATCTGGCGCTGGCGTGCGCTCGGCCTCACGCATCCCGAGCGCTCTCGCAACCGCTCGCAGGAAAGCATTGCGAATCTCAGGGCCGTTCTGAGCGCGATCAGGCAACGTGATGGCGAATCCGCCGAGCGCATCACGCGCGAAGAGGCGAACAAGGCCGCGACCGAGGTGATGCGGTTGTTAGGCAGTATCGCCAGCCGCAAGCGGTAGTCTGCGAGCGTGGCGGCGCGCATATCGCATCGGCAGCCCTGTAGAGCGGTTATCATTCGGATTCCCGCAGAACGTCCCTTCTCCAGAAGAATGAAAGAGAGCCCATGAAGATCACTCATGTTGAAAGCCACATTGTCGCTTTACCTCTCGACGAGCCGCTCGCCAACGGACCCGCGCCGAAAGATGCGAAGCAGATGTTCGTTACGCTGCGCCTCGGCACTGACGAAGGTGTGGAGGGCATCGGCATCAGCTTCTTTGGCGGTGCAGTCATGAGTGGCTCGCTCAAGGCGGCAATCGACGCGCTGGGCGCGCTTACGGTCGGGGAGAATCCGATGCAAATCGAAAAGATCGTCGGCAAGTTGCGTGGCGCCACGGGCCAGAGCGGACCCGGCGGAATTTTTACGCTGGCGCTCTCCGCGATCGACATCGCGCTCTGGGACATTAAAGGGAAAGTACTGAACCAGCCGGTGGCGCGTCTGCTGGGCGGTTTTCGCGACCGCGTGCCGACCTACGCAAGCGGCGCGCTCATGCGGGGCTTTCCCCTCGCGCATGTTGAAAAAGCGGCGGCGCGGCTCGTCGAAAAAGGCTTTCGGCAGATGAAGACGCAGCTCGCGCTGCCCGGCGACACCAACCCCGAGCTCGAGGTCGAGCGCATCCGCGTCGTGCGCAATGCCGTCGGACCGAAAATCGACGTCATGTGCGACATCAACCAGCGCTGGGACGTGCGCCAGGCGATCTCGATCGGCAGTCGCGTCGAAGAGTACCATCTGTTCTGGCTCGAGGACGTCGTTGCACACGACGATTACCCCGGCCTCGCGAGCGTCGCGGCGGCGCTCGCGACACCGATTGCGGCCGGCGAGTACGTTTACGGTCTCGTGCCTTTCCGCCACATGCTCGAAGCGCGCTCTGTGGATATCGTGATGGTCGACGTGCTGCGCGCGGGCGGCATCAGCCAGTGGGTCAAGATCGCAGGCATGGCTGAAGCATTCAACTTGCCGATCGTGAACCACCTCTGTCCGGAGATTTCAGTCCACCTCGTCGCGGCGGTGCCGAACGGATTGACTGTCGAATACATGCCGTGGTCGGGAAAACTGTTCAAGGAAGTGCCGCAGCCGGTGAATGGCGAGCTGACGGTGCCGAACAAGCCGGGCCTTGGGCTCGAGTTCGATGCCGATGCGCTGAAGCGATACGGTGCTTAGAAGCTATTGACCACGAAGGACAGGAAGGACACAAAGGAAAACAAAAGCGCTGACTATTGATTTGCAACTCCGCTGCCTGATGAATGACTGGCTTATCGGACTGTGGATCTGTTCGAATTGATTGTTGGTTTCCTTCGCGTCCTTTGTGTCCTTTGTGGTGAAATATTTTTATGGTTTCAGGCTTAGACCAGGCACGTAAGCTGATCGACGATGCCGAGCGCGTCGTGGTGCTGACCGGCGCCGGCATCTCGACCGATTCGGGCATTCCGGACTTTCGCGGTCCGCAAGGTGTCTGGACCCTCGATCCCAAAGCGGAACGCATGTCCGACATTCGGTACTACGTCGCCGACCCTGAAGTGCGCAAGCTGTCATGGCAAAGCAGACTGGCGCATCCCGCGTGGACAGCGCAGCCGAACCTGGGGCATCGCGCGCTGGTCGCGCTCGAGCGCCGCGGCAAGCTGCATGCGCTTGTCACTCAGAATATCGACGGCTTGCATCAGCGTGCCGGCACTTCCCCTGAGCTCGTCATCGAAGTACACGGCAATCTGCACAAGGCGATCTGTCTCTCGTGCGGGTGGCGGGGGCCCATGCAGGCGGTGCTCGAGCGCGTGCGCGATGGTGAAGAGGATCCGCCGTGCGAAACGTGCGCCGGCATTTTGAAAAGCGACACCATATCGTTCGGGCAACAACTCGTGCCGCAGGTGATCGAGCGTGCGATGCGTGCGGCCCTCGAGACCGATTGCCTGCTCGCGGTCGGCACGAGCCTGCAGGTCTATCCGATCGCCGGAGCGGTGCCCAGCGCAAAATCTGCGGGCGCGCGCGTGATCATCATCAACGCGCAGCCGACTCCGTTCGACGAGATTGCGGACGTTCGGCTGACAGGCCCGATAGGCGAAGCGCTGCCTGTGTTATGTGGCGGCTAGCGGCGCTCATGCCGACGAGGAGGAGCGATGCGCGGCTGCAGATCGTTTGCGGTGGGTCCTCATGCGCACCGATTCGTCAACTGGGGCGAAGTCGTCCGGCGCTCGGGTTCAAGAAACGACGCACGCCCTTTCGTTCTTCGAGAGCGCGTGTTGAAAGTGACTGAATTACAGGAGTGGGTAAATGCAATTTGTCGAAACCGTCCGCGTTGCGTGCGCGATTGCGGTCACAGTGTTCTGCTCGAGCGTCCTCGCGCAGACCTATCCTTCGGGCCCTATGCGTATCATCGTGCCATTTCCCCCCGGTGGCGGAACAGACATCCTTGCGCGTTCTCTCGCGCAGAAGTTGAACGAGGCATGGGGTTATTCCGTCATTGTCGATAACCGCGGCGGTGCGAATGGAACGATCGGCGCGGCAGTAGCCGCCAAGGCGGCTCCGGACGGCCATACGCTGCTCATCGTGCCGAGCGGATTTGCAGTGAACCCGAGCGTCTACAAAACGCTGCCATTTGACTCGGTCAAGGATCTCGCACCGGTTACGCAACTTGCCGCGAGTCCACTCGTGCTGGTCGTGCATCCTTCATTTCCGCCCAAAAACGTGAAGGAGCTCATCGCCTTTCTCAAGGCGCGGCCGGGCAAGATCAACTATGGCAGCTCGGGAAATGGTTCGCCACCGCATATCGCAACGGAGCTGTTCAAACTGATGACGGGGACCACCATTACCCACATCCCATACAAGGGCGCTGGGCCCGCCGCGGTGGACGTCATTGCCGGTCAGATTCCAATCTATTTCATGAACGCGCTGCAGGCAGTGCCTCACATGAAGTACTCCCGCGTGCGTCCACTCGGCGTCACGAGCGACAAACGTTTTCCCGGCTTGCCTTCCGTGCCGACGATTGCAGAGGCGGGCGTGCCGGGTTACTCGATGACCAACTGGTACGGAATGCTCGTGCCGGCCGGGACGCCGCGCGCATCCCTGATGAAGCTGCACGCCGAACTCGTACGCATACTGCAACTGCCGGAGCTCAAGGAGCGCCTGTCCAGCGAAGGCGCAGAAGTCGTCGCAAGCACGCCCGAGCAGTTCGCTGCCTTTCTCAAGAACGAAATGACCAAGACTGCGAAGATCGTCCAGGCATCCGGGATGACGGCTACAAACTGATTTCAAACGATGAGCGGTGAATCCGAAGGTTCGGGCATGATCTGCGTTGCTTGCGACGCAAAGGTTTCGAAACATGAATATGACCGCTCGCCGTTTCGCCGCAGTATGGGGTGTGCTGTAGCTGTGCCTGGGCCTCATGGGCTTCGTACCTGCGCTGTGGGAACGTCCACCGAGCGCACCGCTGCTGAGCATCCGTGTTTTTTACGCAAGCCTGTTCGGTGTGTTCGTCGTGAACATCGTGCTTAGCATGATGCATTTCGTGATCGGCTTATGGGCTGTGATGGCTGCGAACAATCGCTACTCCTCGCTTAGGTTCGTCCAAGCCGCAACGGGTATCTTCGGCGTGCTTGGTATCGCGGGGCTCATGCCCATTGCTGCGGTGAAAACGCTCTACGGTACGCCGCCTCTCTACGGGTACAACGCCTGGCTGTATCTCGCTACCGCAGCTGTTGCACTTTATTTCGCCATCAAGCCCGGCTATCGCCTCACGCACATCGACATTCAGCAAGCCATCAATCCGCATCGCACCTCGGCCTGATCCACGGTCATCTCTTCCGTTCCGGACGCACGCTGTGACGTGCCTTGTGGCCGGGTCGCTTTCGGCTTGCGCTTTAGGCCATGGGAGTTGCTCTATTGCGCTACGCTCCCCGCTTTATTGAAGCAAGCGCTTCTTCGCGAAACCGCGTTAGCCATGTGTCCTGACTCGATGACTTTCGGCAGATCAACGCGATGGGACCGAACTCGAGCCCGGTGGGTAGCGGCAGAATGCGCACCATACCGGCTTTCTCAGCTTCGATCGCATCAGCCCGGCCTGCAACAGTTACGAAGGGCATCTTGTTCACGAAATGCATGTTGATCAGGTGTGGCCGGCACTCCAAAACAGGCTCAGGCGGAGCCAAGCCCGCGGCAACAAAAGCCAGCTCGACTGTCTGGCGCGCTTGCCCGTCCGGATTACCGAGCACCCACGGCTCGGTGGCTAAGTCTGTGATCGACACGCGCTTGCGCCGTGCGAACGGGTGTGACGGGTTGACCACGACGCACAAATCACTTTGATAGAGCGGCCAGAAGCGAAGCTCCTTCAGTTGTGCAGGACTTACCGAGCGGGTGGGTCCGATCGCGCAATCAAGGTCACCATGTAGAAGCGATTCGATCAATACGCGAGTAGGGCCCTCACGCAGAATGAAGCGCAGCGTGGGATCACCTGACCACACTCGCGCGAGTGCGGAAGGTACGTGCTGCGTCAGGAATTGCAGATTTGCACCGATGCGGATCGTAGGCTTCGCGGGTCCGGCGAGCTCGAGTTGCACGGCTTCCAGTTCACCCAGCACGACGCGCACGCGGCGCAGCAGCGCTTGCAACCGCTCATTCGGGAGGACGCCTTTGCGTGTCCGCGAAAAAAGAACGCCCCCGAACGCGAGCTCCAAGTCTTTCAGCATCTGACTGACCGCAGGTTGGGACAGGTCCAGTTCCTGTGCCGCTCTGCGCACGGTGCCATGCTCGACAAGGAGCTCGAGCAGGTGCAGGTGGCTCAAACGCAGACGGCTAAGTGCGCGACGGATGGGGATCCCGTGCGGTTTCGAGCCTTCAGGATTTCCTTTCATGTGATAGCCGGTACCCGCTGTTTCATGATCATTCATTGTGCAATCATACGGTGGCGACACGAGTCCTGGTATCGGCCCGTGCATTCGCGAGATCGCGTTTGGAAGTGCAGCACTATTTGAACGAGAGTTGCCGTTACCGTGCTGATGGGCGATTGAAGCAAGTAACCTCTGGCAGGGCGATCGATAAAACGTGTTACGTGTCAAGTAAAGCTACGGCACCGGCAGACTTCACCCCTCGAGGTGGGCGCCGGCTTCAGGGAGCATCTATGTGAATCCGTTGCAAGAGCTTTGCAACCTTCGAAAACATTCATGTTCACATCGCGGCTCGTTACGCCGCGTGACGGGACTATGACATGGCTGACCAAGCACCCTCGGAACAGCCACCCGCGCAGTTGACGGACGAATTGCGCTGCTGCCTGCGTGCGGTTATGAGCAACCCTTTGCATCCCGACTTATCCGCTGAACATGTCGACAGACTGATCGCGTTGGGGTTAGTTACACGATGGGGGCAGTTCCTTGCCATCACTCAAGCTGGTCGACGCGCAGCTTACAGCAAGGAATAGCCGTGATCGATTTATTTGACCCGGCCAACGTATTCGTAATCTTCAGTGGCGTTGCTTTGCTCTTGATCATCGTTGGCTGCTTGCCGACGACCCTTCGCGTTATGCGCCTCAGGCGCTTAGAGCGAACCCTGGGAAAAGCCTATCGCCACTTCATCCGAGAGGGTAGTCGTCATGACAGATAGAGGGGCACGCGCGGGTAGCTCGTTGTCCTGATGCAAACCTTGTGTGATGGGAGCCGGCGAGCGGTAAAGGGCAAGCGGCATCGGCTTGAGACATCCGCCAGCGGCCATATGAAAGCGACGTGCCCTGTGTGTAACCGAACGCTTTCAGTCCGGCGTGTTATGGGTGTAATTGAGTTTCCGCGTCACGAACCGAAGTAGGAAACGGCGCATTCATCAGTGCGACGCTCCGGCGCGTTCGAGCGACGAACGTGCACAGAATCGTCGCCCACGAGCACGGAGGCGCAGAAAGTGCAATGGCCGACTTCAAACAGTGCATACGCTGCTGGCACTATGATGGGTGCGGTGAGTGCAACGCTTTTCCCGAGGGAATCCCCGAGGATATACGCACGGGTAAACACGATCACCGCGAGCCCTACCCGAATGATCACGGTGTGCAATTCAAGCCGTTGACAGCGCGCCGTCTACCAACGTGAGCGCACATTAAATTCCGTGAGGACGCGGCTCATCGCGGCTCAGGAAGTGAGCTGCTTGCGGAGCCATTTCCATCCTGCTGGAGCCCACTCCACCTCGTTCTTAGCAGCAATATGTCCATCATTTTCATAGACTCGTGCGGTGCGACCGGTAGGTGGGCCACTCTCCAGAAGCATGTATAGGTTGCCTATTGGAGTTAGATGGTCACGCTTGCCGTTGATGAGCAGCATCGGCATCGTCAGGTTCTGCAGCAGCCCGTTATCCTTGAGCGACCAGCGCAGGAACTCCTCGCGCTGTTCCTCTTCGGTGAGTCGCTTCGGCTGAATCGGGCGCGAAGCATGGGGACCGAACCAGTATTTGGCGCGGTCGTCTACGTGCTGGCGCCAGTGCGCGCGCTCCTCAGGTGTCCCCCAGTAACCGACCCCGCCCGGCGCAACTGAAATGAGCGCTTTGATCCGCTTGTCCGTAGCGGCGAGACGCATTACCCATAATCCACCGCGGCTCACCCCGAAAGCACCAAGTCGGTTGCTGTCGATGTCGAGGCGTTTCGCAAGCTCGTCGAGAGCCGCCTGCCACGCAACGATCGATTCCGGCGCATGCGGGAACGTCGTCTGTCCGGTTCCCGGGGCGTCGACCACCAGCGCCGCGAGACCTTCAGCAAGCGCGCCTTCAGCATATTTCTCGCGGTCTTCCTTGTACATGTCGCCGCCACACATGACGAGGACCGCAGGCACGCGCTTCGATGCCGAGGCGCCACGTGGGATGCGCAGGTAGCCCGTGGCTTCGTACTGTCCGCGAGCGACGCGCAGCGTCTCGGGTGGTGCTTCGAGGTACTCAGCGGCGCGACGGAAGCACTGCAGATATCGGTCATAAGCCGCTGCTTTCAGCGGTCCCATTTCCGCGGGGCAAATCGGGGAACCCGAACGATACGGGGCGGGGAAGCGCGCGAGGCTGTAGTACGTTTTCGCTTCGAGGAACGCGCGTCGTGCAGCCGTGCGATCACTGCGGCCGATAGCGGCCTCAGCCTCCTTCTCGAAGCGCTGTGCGACCGCGCTCCATGCGGGAACCCACATTTCGTCTTCGGTGCCTTCGAGCCCTTTCACGGTTTCGAGCAGCGGCCGCAGATCATCGAGCAGATTGAACCAGCGGCGGTAAAAGCCGCCGGTCGCGACTACAAACGGATCTTCGTCCGGGCGCACCGGAAGGCTTGCGAGTATTGCAGCCTTATCGTTGGCTGGCGATGCCATAACCCCTCCTGAAGATGCGCGATGGCTGTGTCGCATGGTAGCAGGTGGCGCAAGCCCGCCCGGGCGGCGATCTACGAACCGAGAGAAAACCTTGGTTCCTTTCCGTAACCTGTTCCCGGCTCTCTCCCGATCATGCCGCTGCCTCAGGTTAGTGTGATGGCACAAACCGAAGGAACGAGGTAACGGGGAGAACCTTGGGTTCCCCCTGTTCGTTTACGGTCGGCCGACGGCGTATTAGCGCAGGGTGCTAATAGGCCGTCCAGCCGCCGCCGAGCGCATTCATCAGGTCGACGGTGTAGGCGAGGTAAAGCTGGCGGTTGCGCGCGAGTGCGAGTTGCGCGTCATTGAGCGTGCGCTGCGCGTCGAGAACTTCGAGATAGGCCGAATACCCGGCCTTGTAGCGCTGCGTTGCGAGGCGCAACGTGTTGCTCGCGCGATCGACACGGTCGCGGAGGTCCTGCTCCGTGTCGGCGGCCAGGCGCACGTTCGACAGTGCATCGGCCACTTCGCGAAACGCAGTCTGTGCAGTCTTCTCGTATGTAGCGGCGGCCTGTTTCGCGCGCGCTTCGGCCTGCTCGGTGCGCGCTGCATACCGGCCCCAGTCCAGAATGGGTCCGACTACACCGAGGCCGATCGACCAGAGGCCGGCGCCCGACGAGGTCAACGTCGAGAGGTCGCGGCTCTGAACTCCGAATGCGCCGGTCAGACTGAAGGTCGGAAATTGCGCAGCGCGAGCGACGCCGATCAGCGAGTTGGCAGATACCAGCGTCGCTTCGGCCTGACGCACGTCCGGCCTGCGCTCGAGCAGCGTCGAAGGCAAGCCTGGTGGCGGTAGTGGCGGAACCGGAAGCTGCCAGACGTCGCCGGGCTGAACGTGTAGATCCAGCACGCCCGTGAGTACCCCGAGCTGGTGCTCCGCTATGAAGCGCAAGCGGCGCAGATCCTTGATCTGGGCGGCTACCTGAGCGCGGTTCGCGTCAGCCTGGTTCACATCGAGGTCGGAAGACACGCCCGCCTGGGAACGCGCTTTCGCGATGTCGAGGGAGTCTTCTACAGCTTTCAGCGTGTCTGCAGAGACCGTGAGCTGCGCATCGAGCCCCCGAACATTGAAGTAGGTTTGCGCAATACTTGCTGCAAGCGTCAGGGCAACAGTATCGCGTCCATAGCGCGTTGCAGCGTACTGCGCCCGGGCCGCTTCCCGTCCGCGCCGCAGGCGGCCCCAGAAATCGAGCTCGAACGAAGTGTTCGCGGACAGCAGAAAGTTATTGCGTATCGCCGGAAAGCCGGGGGGCAGCGTTCCAGTCTGAGTGCTCGAACGCGCCCGACCCGCTGCAGCGTTCACATCGATTTCTGGAAGGAAAGCCGCACTCGCTTCACGCAGCACGCCCTCGGCTTCCTCGATGCGCGCGATCGCGAGGTGGATATCTGCATTTTTCCGCAACCCGGAAGCCACGAGCTCATCGAGCGCAGGGTCGCTATAGAGCCGCCACCAGTCCGGGGGCACGGTGAGGTCTGAAGTACCGGCGGCGCCCTCGCTATACTCGCCAGGGAGATTCAGCGCAGGCCGTTTGTAGTTTGGCCCCAGCATGCAGCCGCCGAGGGCGAACGCGAGAATCCCTACGGCTAACCGCGCCATCATGGTTGCTGCCCCGCGACTTCGGGCTCCGGTTGCGCTTTCTCGCCCATTTTCTGCCGGCGCGCGAAGAGCACAAAAAACAGCGGCACGAAGACGGTTGCGATGAACGTTGCAGCAAGCATTCCGCCGACGACGCCCGTGCCCATCGAGCGACGTGCGCCCGCGCCCGCGCCCGTCGCAACTGCGAGCGGCAGAACACCCAAAACGAATGCGAGCGAGGTCATGACGATGGGGCGAAAACGTAAACGCGCAGCCTGCAGCGCTGCATCGATGGGACGCATACCCGCGAGCAGACCCTGCTGAGCGAATTCGACAATCAGGATGGCGTTCTTGGCCGCGAGACCGATCAGCACGACGAGACCGATCTGAAAGTAAATGTCATTCTCCATTCCGCGCATCCACACCAGCAGCAGCGCACCGGCGACGGCGAATGGCACGGCGAGCACCACCGCGATGGGCAGCCGCCACCGCTCGTACAGTGCCGCGAGAATCAGATACACCATCACGATGGCGAAGCCGAAAGCGAAGACCGAGGCACTGCCCGTGCGCAGCTCCTGAAAAGCCTGTCCTGTCCAGGCGATCGAGTAGCCTGCAGGAAGGCTGCTCGCTGCGATGCGCTCGACGGCTGCGATCGCCTCGCCGGAGCTCACGCCCGGTTTGCCGCTACCGAGCACCTTAGCCGCGAGAAAGCCGTTGTAACGCTCGACTTGCTCGGGACCGACGATGTTGGTCGTGCGGATGAGTGCTTTAAGCGGAATCATTTCGCCGCTGATGTTCGACCGCACGAAGATCTGGCCGACGTCATCCGGCTGGGCGCGGTAGGGCGCATCAGCCTGCAGCTGCACGCGATAGGTGCGTCCGGACATATTGAAGTCATTGACGTACAACGGGCCCATCGTGCTTTGCAACGCATCGAAGACGTCGGACACGGGCACACCGAGCGACATCGCCTGCTCGCGATTCACTTCTACGAAAAGCTGAGGTACGGTCGGCCGAAAGAACGTGTTGATGCCCTGCAGCGCAGGATCTTTGCCAAGGGCACCGGTGAACCCCTGCAGTACCTGCGCGAGCCGGCGAGGGTCCGAATCGCCGCGCGCCTGCACATAGACTTCGAATCCGCCTGCCGAGCCGAGACCGCGAATCGCGGGCGGATTGAACGCGAGCACAATGCCGTCTGGAAATGTGAATCCCATCTGCATCACTTCAGCGGCGAGCTGCGGAGCGGTTTTCTCGCGTTCGTCCCATGGCTTGAGGAGGATGAAGCTCGTGCCCGCGTTCGACTTGTTGCCGCCGCCGATGAAGTCCCGACCCGGCGCCACAAACATGTGGTCGATCGTCGGGTCCTTGGACAGACGCTGCTGGAGTTGCGCGCCGGTTTTCGCAGTACGCTGCAGCGTTGCCGCGTCGGGAAGCATAATCGAGCTGATGATGTAGCCCTGGTCTTCGGTCGGTACGAAGCTCGTCGGTACGCGCACGAACAGCAGCGCGACGACTCCAATCAGACCGATGAAAACGAGTCCGGATACGAGCCGCCGCTTCAGCGCACGATCGACGAACCTCAGGAACGTCTGAGTCATTTTTCCAAAGCCGGCATTGAACGGCCTGAACAACCGAGACTGGTGATCACCTGGCTTCAGAAGCAGTGAGCACAATGCCGGTGTCAGCGTCAGTGCCACGACGCCCGAGATCACGACCGCAATCGCAACGGTGACCGCGAATTGGCGGTACAGCACGCCCGCGATACCGCCGAGGAATGCCACCGGGATAAAGACGGCACACAGCACGAGCACGATAGCGATGACCGCACCGGAGACTTCCTGCATCGCTTCGATGGAGGCCTGCTTTGCCGTCATGTTGTTTTCACGCATGAGGCGCTCGACGTTCTCGAGCACGACGATGGCATCGTCAACGACGATACCGATGGCCAGCACCATCGCGAACAGTGTCAGCGTGTTGATTGAGAAGCCGAGCAGATACAGTCCCGCGAAGCTTCCGATGAGCGAGACCGGCACGGCGAGTATTGGTATCAGGGTGGCGCGCCAGTGCTGGAGGAATATGAATACGACGAGTATCACCAGTACGGCGGCTTCCGCGATCGTGATCACGACTTCGTGGATCGACGCCTGCACCACCCGCGTTGTATCGAACGGTATGAGGTAGTCCACGTCCGGCGGAAAAGCTGTTTTGAGTTGGACCATTCTCGACTTGACCGCAGCGGCGACGTCCAGCGCATTTGCTCCGGTCTGCAGGAACACGGCCAGGCCAGCCGCCGGATTGCCATCTACGGTCGTCGTTGTGTCATAACTCTGCGCGCCGAGCTCGACGCGCGCGATGTCCTTGATGCGCAGCACACCGCTCGGTCCCCCGGCGCGAACTACGATCTCACCGAACTCTTCAGGACTGACGAGCCGCCCGCGGGCGGTCACGGTGTAATTCAGTGCCTGCCCCGACGGTGCGGGCTCGGCGCCGATCTTGCCCGCAGCGTACTGCGCGTTTTGTGCACGTATGGCGTTGGCCACGTCAGTGGGCGTGACGGCAAGACGCGCCATCTTGTCGGGCTGCAGCCATACGCGCATCGAATAACCGGATCCGAACAGCGTCACGTCACCGACGCCGGGTATTCGCTTCAGCTCGTCGATCAGATTGACTGTTGCGTAATTTGCCAGGAATGTCGTGTCGCGTTTTCCACTCGGCGACTGAACGCCGATTACCAGCAGGATATCGTTCGAGCGCTTCTGAACAATGACGCCGTTGCGGCGGACTTCATCAGGCAGCCGCGGCAGTGCGAGCTGAACGCGGTTGTTCAGCTGGAAAACGGCCTTGTCGACGTCCGTGCCGACTTCGAACGTTGCCGTAATCGCGACAGTACCGTCCGCGGCGGCGCTCGAGTTGAAGTAAATCATGTTCTCGACGCCGGAGAGCTGTTCTTCGATCGGCGCCGCCACAGTCTTCGAGAGCGTCTCGGCGCTCGCGCCGGGATAGCTCGCGCTGATCGTCACAGTGGGCGGTGCAATCTCGGGATATTGCGACACCGGGAGCGCCATTGCGGATACGAGACCCGCGAGCGTAATGATGATCGCGAGAACGCTCGCGAAGATCGGTCGTTCGATGAAGAAACGCGAAAAGTTACCCATGTGCGTACCCGATCAGCGAGGCGCGTTCGGCGCCGGCGCTGCTTTCTTGTCGGCTGCAACAGGAGCCGCGGAAGGCGAACCGGACGGGGGTTGAGGCGATGCGCCGGGTGCGTGGGGCTGCACGGGCGCGCCGGGGCGCAACTTGATCAGGTTATCCACGATCACCGGATCGCCCGGCTTGAGGCCGCTTGTAACCACCCAGTTGCTGCCGATCCAATTGGCCGTCTGTATCGGTCGCATATTCGCCTTGCCCTCCGCATCCACGACCCAGACGAGCTTCGCCTGCTCCGTCTGCACGACGGCCGCCTGCGGGACGAGGAATGCCTCCTGCTCACCGGCAAGGATCTGAACTTTCGCGAATCGCCCCGGCAGCCATTTCAGTGAAGGATTGGGAAATTCGGCGCGCAGTTGCACCGTGCCCATCTTGGGATCGACTGTTGAACCGGCAAAATTCAGCCGGCCGTTGTCCGCTGCGATCGTCCCATCCTCGTTGAGCAGATTGACTCGCGCGCGCTTTTCCGCACCGCGGATTCGATTGTGGTCGGATTCGGCGAGCGCGAAGCGCACCCAGATCGGGTTGACCTGCGTCAGTGTCGTGAGCAGATCGGTGTTCGCAGTGACGAGACTTCCTTCGGACTTCGTGGCGCGACCTGTTATGCCGCCGATCGGTGCCTTCACGTTGGTCCACGAAAGATTGAGTTGCGCTTCCGCAACCTTCGCCTCCGCACCCTGAATGGCGGCTGCCGACTGTTTGACCGCCGACACCGCATCATCGTATTCCTTTTGCGCGATGGCTCTGCTTTGCACGAGCGTTTTCAGGCGCTCGACGTCACGCTGCGCTTGCTCCTGCCTGGCGCGCTCCTGTGCAAGAGCGGCTCTGGCTTGCGCGACTGCGATCTCGTAAGGGGCGCGCTCGATGACGAACAGTGTTGCGTTCGCAGCAACCGGCGAGCCCTCAGTGTAGAGACGTTTTTCGATGATTCCGGAAACACGCGAGCGTACCTCGACCTCGCGCGAGCCTTCAGCCTGCCCGACCGCGTCCATCGAGATCGGGACGCGTTGTAACTCCACCCGCTGCACGGTCACTGGAAGCGCGGGCGGGGGAGCACCCGCGCCGGGTGCGCCTTTTGCGGCGGGGCCGGCCGGCTGCTTGCTGCATGCAAGGACGATGAGAGCAACACTCGCGTACGCGCACAGGCGAACGGCGTGAAGCATCCGCGCGGCCACGCGCTTTGTTTTCTGGGAGTGATCATTCATCGTTATTGAGAGGCAGGGTCGACGGGGGTGGCGCTATTATATACAATCACGGATGTATGTAAACGCGCCGCGTAGCAAGCGAGAGAAGCAGCATGCGCCGTACCAAGCAGGAAGCAGAGCAGACGCGCCGTCGGATAATGGCAGCTGCACTGCGTACGTTCGACCGCCGCGGGATTTCGCGCACAACCATGGAGCACATCGCCGCCGCAGCGGGTGTGACCCGTGGCGCCATTTACTGGCACTTCACCGACAAACAGGCGCTGGTAGCGGCAATACGGGAAGACGTGTCGCTGCCACTCATCGATCGTGCAGATTTTACGCTGCTCAGCGATCACGGACGTGATCCTCTCGAGCGTATCGAGCGCTTCCTGCTCGACGTTTTTCGCGCGGTCAACGAAGACGCCCGCACGCGTCTTACGTTTTCGATCATGTCGTTCAAATGCGAGTACGTAGGCGAGCTGGAGGCGGAACTCGACGAATACGCGCGCAAGATCGAGCGCGCGCGCGAGCAGCTCACAGCCGTTTACACCGACGCGCGCGACCGCGGTGTGCTTCGTGCGGGAATTAGACCAGAGCTCGCCGCCCTTGAAACCACTGTGTTCCTCGCGGGCCTGATGCGCCTGTGTCTGCTGGATGATCGCGGCACCTCCGTGCGTAAGCAGTCAGAAGAACTGATCACGGCGCACGTAGCCGCACGGCGAGCAACAGGTAACTGAGTGCCTTCGCGCTTGCCTTCCGCGCACACGCCACCGAGAATAACCGGTCGTCTAAGAGGAGGGTACGCATGGATCAATCTCAGACTGCGCGCGCCGATCGCTACGCGCCCGTTGCCCGTGATCTGCCCGCGCACGGTTTTGTCATCACGAAGCCCGTGCGCGGCTCGGACATACCGGCCGACTACACGTTCGTGCTCACGCGCGACGAGATATATGTGCCGATCGCGGTACGTAAACCGAAGGGCGCCGGTCCATTTCCGATGATTACGATTGGGCGCGGTAACGGTCGCGGCGGACTGCCGCACGTCGAAACTCAGGTGGAGCGTCTGGCGTCGATGCAGGACCTGATGCTTGCGCGAGGGTACGCAGTCGCTTACGTAAGCTACCGCAACGAGATCCCGCATCTCTACAACCAGATCAGCCGCGCTCACAATGTCGCAGACGATGTCAGCGGCGAAGGGCGCACTCTGAAATCGTCGCCGTCGCTCGACTCGGACGACATGATTTCGATCCTCAATTATCTCAAGGCGCTGCCGTATGTACGACAAGATGCGCTCGGTTGCATCGGGGTGAGCCACAGCGGTGAGATAATTCTCAAGGCCGCTGCAGAAACGAGCTTTACGTGCGGCGTCGTGATCGAAGGCGCCTCGCACGAATTCCTGTGCGTGAATACGGGACCTGAAGCGCCGCGCAAGAACGGCGTACTGCAATATCAGGACAAGGAGCTCGTGCGGAAAAACGCGAACAAGGCTCGCGCGATGGAGCGCGTCAATCGGATCAAGACAGCGATTCTGCATCTGGGCCGCGATCACGATCACCTCCAGGGCATCTTTCAGCTTGCACATGAATGGATGGTCGAGGCGGGGAAGGACAGCACATGGGTGAGCATGGATCATCCGGAGCACGGTTATCCATACCTGTATCGGCAGCCGGACGGCTCGTTCAAACCGGATCCAACTCAGCAGAAGGCGTTCGATGTATTCATGGCGTATTTCGACAAGCACTTAAAGACCGGTCAGAGGTCAGGCGAGCGTCAGGCGTGAGCGGTGAGCCGTAACCTGAAGCACGAAATGGGTAAAGTTTGGGACGGTAAACTCGCGCGGCGTCATCGGGTGTAAACAGACCCATTTTGAGACTGACTCCTGATCGCCACTAAAAAAGAGGAGAAAATATTGTTACGCAGTGCCCTCAACGTGCTCGCCGCATTCACTATCGGCTGCACTGCAAGCACAGCCGCGCTATCGGCCGATACGGTCGACACCTATCCGAACCGACCCGTTCGTCTCGTTACGGGCTCGCCGGGCAGCACCTCCGACATCGTCGCGCGGTTCATCGCACAGAAGCTGAGCGAGCGCTGGGGTCGGACTGTCGTCGTCGATAACCGGCCTGGCGCCGGCGGCATCATCGGAACCGAGATCGTCGCCAAATCGGCGCCGGACGGCTACACGCTCAGCGTGGGCCAGATCGGCACGCACGCGAGTCCGCAGTTTCTGTTTAAAAATCTTGCGTACGATCCTGTGCGTGATTTCACCCCCATCTCCTTGCTCACCAACTCCGGCATCGCGCTCACGGTCAACTCGTCGGTGCCGGTGAGTACAATGAAGGAATTCGTCGCCTACGCGAAGGCTCGGCCCGGCACATTGAACTATGCATCCGCCGGTGGCGGCACGAGCAGCCAGCTTTCGGGCGAGCTTTTCAATCAGATGACGGGCGCGAAGCTCGTGCACATTCCTTATAAAGGGGCAGGCTTCGCGTTGACTGCAGTCCTCACCGGCGAAACCCATGCAGCCTTCTTGTCGACGACCACCGCAAGCGGGCAAGTCAAAGCGGGGAAACTCAGGGCGCTCGCAGTGATGAGCCCGAAGCGCTTCCCCGCAGCGCCGGATATTCCGAGCATCACCGAAGCGGGTTTTCCGGGCATGGAATCGAGCGTGTGGTTCGGTTTACTCGCCCCGGCGGGGACGCCCAAGCCGATCATCGACAGGATCAACCGCGACGTGGTCGCCAGCCTGAACCTGCCTGAGGCCCGTGATGCGCTGCTTGCACAAGGTGCCGAGCCGGTTCCGACGACGCCCCAGGAATTCGATACGTTCCTGAAGGCCGAAATCCGTAAGTGGGGGAAGGTGATCAAGGACGCTGGCATCAAAGGCACGTGACTCCAGAAAGGTAGAGCAACATCATGGCGGAAAACTCCGCAGATTTAATTGACGCCGACACGCCCGATACCCTGCGCCTGAGCGTCGCTGAGGCAGTGGAAATCGGCGCGCGCGCGCTGCAGCGCGTGGGCTATAGCGGTGAGGATGCACGCATCATCGTCGATCAGCTGATCGACAACGCCTTGTGTGGGTACAAGTTCGCGGGCTTGCCGCGCATACTCGCGATTGCAGGTGATGAGAAGACGACTGCGGGGCGCGCACCGGTGAAGATCGTGCACGAAACTCCGCTGTCCGCACTAATGGACGGGGGCAACAACGTGGGTTACATCGTGGCTTACCGTGCGGCCGAAGTCGCTATCAGGAAAGCCCGTGAGCACGGTATGGCGTCAGTCGGCGCGTACAACAGCTACTACAGCGGACGTAACGCCTACTTCGCCGAGAAAGTCGTGCAGGAAGGTTTCGTGTGCCTGCATATCGCGAGCGCCAAGCCTCGCGCTGTTCCTCCCGGTGCGGCGCGTCCGGCGCTCGGCACCAACCCGTTGTGCTTCGGATTCCCATCGGCGAAGGGGCCGGTCATTTTCGATATGGGCACTGCTGCGCTCATGTGGGGCGACATCATGCTGCACGCGCACCTCGGACAAGCTCTGCCCGAGGGGATCGGTTTCGACGAGCGCGGAAGACCGACGACCGACGCCGCGGCAACGCTGCGCGGTGGGGTTGCAACCTTCGGCGGCTACAAGGGTTATGGTTTAGCTTTTGCTGTACAAGCGCTGGGGCTCCTTGCGGGTGCGGCGCTCGCGCGAGGGCAGGTGCAGGACTACGGTTTTCTGTTCTGGGTTGTCGATCCCAAGATCATGCTTCCCGGCGGCGACTTCGAGCAGCAGATGGCGGAGCTCGTCGCCAAAATCAAGGATACCCCGCGTCAGCCGGGGGTCGACGAGATACGCATACCGTCCGAGCGCGCGTATCGTGAGCGCGAGCGGCGGCGGAAGGAAGGGATCGTGCTCGAGCGCACGGTCGTTGATTCACTTAAAGCGCTCTAACAGCATTCACCACGAGGGACACGAGGACACAAAGGAGATCACGGCAGCGAACCGCTGCTCGTTCATGCGTGTTCCGGAAGCGGGTCACGGGGCTGCTTCCTGCATCGTCGTGGTCGCCAATTGTCGTGAGCACAGGCGTGGTCTTGGTTTATGTTTTTGCTTTCCTTTGTGCCCTTCGTGTCCTTTGTGGTAAAGCGTTTTTGTGTGTTCTTAGCGCATATCCAGCAGACAGGGGCGAGCATGCTGATCGTCGATTCTCAAGTGCACATCTGGGCCGCGAGCACGCCTCAGCGGCCGTGGCCCGCTCGGCATGCACCGCATCGGCCCGAACCTTTCGGTGCCGATGACCTTCTCAAGGAAATGAACGCGGCAGGCGTCGATGCTGTGATCATCGTTCCGCCCGGATGGGAGGGCGACCGCAACGACCTCGGATTGGAAGCCGCACGCCTTCACCCGACTCGTTTCGCTGTGATGGGGCGCCTCGACCCGACTACCTCGGAATCGAGGTCGATGGTGTCAAGATGGCGCAAGCAGCCCGGTATGCTGGGCCTGCGCTTCACGTTTCACACCGCGCAGATGGAGCCTCTCCTGACCGAGGGGCATCTCGATTGGCTGTGGAGTGAAGCAGAAAAGCACGGCGTGCCGCTCATGGTGCTCGTTCCTCCACGTCTGCTGCCCGCGATCCGCAAGGTCGCGGAAGAGCATCCGGGGCTGCGGCTTACGCTCGATCACATGAGCATTCCCAAGGGCAAGAAAGACGGTGAGGCTTTCGCCCATTTTGACGATCTCGTTAAGCTTGCCAGCACACCGAACGTTGCAGTTAAGGCGACTTCGCTTTCGCATTACACGACCGATCCCTATCCACATCACGCCGCGCATGGCGCACTGAAGAAAGTGATCGATGCTTTTGGCCCCAGGCGCGTGTTTTGGGGCACTGATCTCACGAAACTGAAGCCGGGCACCTACCGCGAAGCAGTGACGATGTTCACGGAGGAAATGCCGTGGCTTTCCGCGGCGGACAAAAACTGGATCATGGGACGCGGTTTATGTGAGTGGCTGGGCTGGGCGCATCCGCGTCTGGAATAGCATCGATCGCTCTGGCGCGTGCGAGCGCCTGTGCCGGCGCCTCGCGTGGATTCATGCCTGCAAGCAAATAGAGCGCAGCGGCGGTCGGCACTGACAGCGAAGCGAACCCAATCGTATAGCTGCGTGTGGCCGGCATGACAAGCATCGCCATCGAGCCGACCGTGTGCCCTGCTGTCAGAGCAAAGATCAGAAAGCCAAGCGAGACGCCGTGGCGCGTATCCGCTATCGAGATCGAGCTCAATCGGGAGATCTTAGCCGCACGCGATGGACTGGCGCGGCACATCCGCCTCTGTGTGTTTTACCGCCTCTTCATCGCGAATGCAGGATCAGAACATCATCTGGCCGCCGTTTACGTGGAACGTCTGGCCGGTGATGTAGCTCGCGGCCGGACCGCACAGAAAACGAACCGTGGTCGCGATTTCTTCCGGCGCGCCTTTGCGTTTCATCGGGATCAGATCTTCTGCGGTACGCACTGAACGTCCCGCTGCGCGCGTGGTGTCCATTTGTCCGGGGGCGATACAGTTCGCCCGAATGCCTTGGTCTGCGAACTCGCGTGCAATTCCTCGCGTGAATCCGACGAGGCCGTGCTTTGCGACGGAGCCGTGTATGCGTTTCTTCGCCCCCGACAGCGATTGCATGCCGCCGAGCGTAACGATGCTTCCGCCGCCATTTTGCAACATCGACGGGACGCAGCCTTGAGCGAGATAGAACGCGCCGTCGAGTGTGATCGAGAGCGGCGTACGCCACTCATCGTACGTGAGCTCAAGAAAAGGCTTTTCCGTACGCACCGATGCATTGAGGACGAGAATGTCCACGCGCCCGAACCGCTTCAGCACGTTCGCGACCATGGATTTGCACGCGTTCGCGTCAGCGATATCGGCGGCATAAAGCTCGGCCTGTCCGCCTGCACTGCGGATCTCCTGCACCACACGCTCGCCGTCATCGACCGATGCGCGCGTGTTGACCGCGATGGCCGCGCCTGCGGCTGCGAGCTCCAGCGCAATCGAGCGCCCAATGTTTTTGGCTGCACCTGTAACGAGCGCTACTTTCCCGGCAAGCTCCTGCGTGCTGGTATTCGACATGACCCTCACCTCCTCTTGACGATTTGCTTACGCAGGCGCTGAGCATAGCCGATTTCCGCTCAACCGGCTCTCTAGCACGAGCCGAGCAGTGTCGAAGGTATACTACGGCATCCAAAACGATAACGGTGATCGTCACCCGTCCCCGTTAAAGGAAAAGCGATGTCTGTTGATCGCGCGAGTTACGAGCGCCTGCTGCAGTACAAGATTCCTGAAGTCGAGCACACGCTCTCCAAACGCGACACCATGCTGTACGCGCTTGGGGTTGGGCTCGGTGGAGATCCCGTAGACGAACGCCAGTTGCGTTTCGTCTATGAGAAAGACCTGCTCGCATTGCCGAGCATGGCCGTGGTGCTGGCCGCGCCGCATGCGTGGATCAGAAAAAGCGGCACTGGGTTTGCCTCGAAAAGCGTGCATGGCGAACAAACACTCGCAATCCATAAGCCGCTGCCAATCGAAGGCGAGCTCGTCGGGGGGTACCGCACCTCGCCCGCGTGGTCGACAAAGGCGCCGACAAAGGCGTGCTGATAACCACGGCGCGCAAAGTGTATGAAAAGAAAACAGGCGATCTCGTGTGCACGCTGGAGCAAACGAGCTTCTGTCGCGGCGACGGTGGTTTCGGCGGGCCGACGGGGCCGGTGCGCACGCCGCATGTAATACCCGAGACGGCGGCTGAGTGGGTCTGCGATTTACCGAGTCTTCCCCAGGCGGCGCTGGTCTACAGCCTGAGCGGAGATTACAACCCGCTGCACGCCGATCCTGAGCATGCTCGAAAAGTCCGCTTCCCGCGTCCGATTCTGCACGGCCTGCGCACACTTGGGATCGCGGGCCATGCCATTCTGAAAACGTGTTGCGATTACGATCCCCCGCGATTGAAAAGTATGGAGGTGCGTTTTTCAGCGCCGGTGTACCCGGGCGAAACGCTGCGGACCGAGATGTGGCGGCAAGGCAATGCGGTGTCGTTTCGGTGCACCACCGTCGAACGCGGTAAGGTTGTGCTGAATAACGGTCGCGCGGAAGTCGTTGCGCGGTAATCATCTATTGTGATGATCCCATTAGTCGAAACACTGTGTGATGGGAGTCTATGCGGACGCGTAGAGACAAGTGCTGTCGGCGGCAGGGCAGATAGGTGATCATTAGCTTGGAAGCAAGCCGAATAATCAGCGCTTTCATCGCGAGAATGGTACTGCGGTGTCTTTGCGGGTTGGCGTTTCTATCGTTAGCGATCGCGTCGGTTGAAATTTCGGCGCAGGAATACCCATCCAAACCCGTGCGTATCATTGTGTCTTTCGCGCCCGGCGGGCCGAACGATCTCTCAGTGCGTCCGATCGCACAGAAGCTGCAGGAGATACTCGGGCAGCCGTTCGTAATCGATTACCGCGCCGGCGCGAATGGCATCATCGGGACCGAGTACGTCGCAAAAGCGCCTCCGGATGGTTATGCCCTGCTGGTCATCTCCTCATCCTTTACGATCAACGCGAGCGCGTACGCAAAACTCCCGTTCGATCCGGTGCGCGACTTCGCGCCGGTAAGCTCGATTGCCGTGAGCGACATCGTGTTCCTCACCAATCCCACAGTGCCCGCACGCACCGTGAAGGAGTTTGTCGCTCTGGCAAAATCGCGCGCCGGCAAGCTCACGTACGGCTCGTCGGGCAGTGGAGGGTCTTTGCATCTGGGTGGGGAGCTTCTAAAGCTTACGGCGAACATCGACATGGTGCACGTGCCATACAAAGGAGCAGCGCTTGCGCTGACGGACGTTATAGGTGGCCACGTGGACTGCATGTTCATATCCGCACCCGGCGCCATCGGTCAGATCAGAAGCGGCAAAGTGCGCGCGCTCGCGGTCGCCAGCCCGAAGAGGGCGGCCTCGCTGCCGGACGTCCCCACATTTGCAGAAGCAGGTTACCGGGGTGTCGAAGTCGATACGCTTTATGGCATCCTTGCACCTGCAGGCACGCCCGCCGCGACAATTAACAGACTGCAGGCTGCAATCGTGAAAGCGTTGGGCACGAGCGAAGTGCGCGAGCGTTACCACGCGCTCAGTCTCGAACCTTCCGGCAGCACGCCGCAGGAGTTTGCGGCTTATCTGCGCGATGACATCGCCAAGTGGCGGAAGGTTATTACCGCAGCGAAGCTGCCGCCGCAGTAAATAGCGCGTTAGTGCCGTATGCCTGCGTCTCAAAAAGGTAAATCCATCAGCATGCTTATCAAATTCGCAATAACGCTTGCAGCCGCAACGCTCTCGGTGGCTGCTGCTGCGCAGACCTATCCAGAGCGGCCGATCCGAGTCATCGTGGGTGTGCCTGCGGGCGGTACACCGGACGTCATGGCGCGTACGGTGACCACGGGCATGTCGAAAATACTTGGACAAGCGCTCGTCATGGACAATCGCGGGGGAGCGGGCGGATTGATCGGGACCGAAGTGGCCGCAAAATCCGCTGCGGACGGATACACCCTGCTCGTGAGCAGCCCGGGTCCATTGACGATACTGCCGCATCTGCAAAAGCAGATCGCCTACGACCCGCTCAACGATTTCATTCCGATCGGACTGATCGCGAGCAATCCATTCCTTCTTATCACCCACCCCTCGGTTCCCGCAAGAACGCTGAAAGAGCTGATCGCGCTTGCGAAAGCTCAGCCTGGAAAACTGAACTACGCCTCCGCAGGAAACGGTGCCGCCAACCATCTCGCCATGGAACTTTTCAAGAGTATGGCAAACATTGACATCACGCACGTTCCTTACAAAGGCGCACCGCAGGCGGTAAGCGATGTGATCGCCGGACACATGAACATGATGTTCAATTCGATCCCGCCGGTGCTCGCGCAAATAAAGGCCGAGCGTTTGCGTGCACTCGGGGTAGGCAGCAACAAGCGTTCTTTGCAGCTGCCCGATGTGCCGACGATTACCGAGGCGGGGGTGCCCGGTTACGAAGCGATAACCTGGTTCGGCATGTTAGCGCCCGCTAAAACGCCGAAAGCGATTCTCGCCCGCGTCAGCGACGCATTTGCGAAGGTGATCAACACGCCCGAGCTGCGCGCCCAACTCGAAGCGCAAGGGGCCGAACCCGGATCGGGCAATGCACAGCAATTCGCAATGCTGATTCGTCGCGAGTACGAGCGCTACGCAAAAGTGGTGAAGATGTCGGGCGCGAAGATCGACTAGGAATCCATCGAGACTTCCTCCGGCGGCAACTGAACATTCTAACTCGGAGATTCCCGCTTCACTCCCCTCCGTTCGGTTGCGCGACAAGCGGGGTGGTCCACGCGTCATAGCCGTAAACCCAGCCCGGGTCCGTGTTGCCGCGCAGCCAGGTGTTGTTGCTCGAGCTTGTCTGTATCGCAGACGCTCGCGGCTTCCGCGTGCGCTCGTAAAGAGCAAAAGCGTGCGGCAAGCCGCTGCGATCGATCCCCTCCAGGCAGCGCGACAACACCGCAGCATCTTCGAGCGCAGCGGCGGCACCTTGAGCCATGTACGGCGTCATGGGGTGACACGCATCGCCCATCAGCGCCACGCGTCCCTGGCACCAGCGCGGCAGGGGGTCACGATCGAGCAGCGCCCATTTATAAACCTCCGGGCACGCGTCTAGCACGGCCTGCACCTCGGGGTGAAAGCCCACGTACGCTGCGCGCAGCTCGTCGAGGTCGCCTTTAGCCGACCATGATTCGGGCGTCATCCAATCGGCGCTTTCCGGAACGCTCGTGACGAAGTAGAGCTCGTCGCGTGCGGCCGTCACGTAATATACGACCATGTGACGGTCAGGGCCCCACCACTTCGTTCGCGCAGGCGTGATTCGCGAGGAGCCCAGGCGCGATGCCGCATAAGTGGTTCGATAGGCGACGCGGCCGGTAAAGCGCGGCTGCTCGGGCCCGAACAGCATTTCACGCACGGACGAATGCACGCCGTCGGCTCCGATCACTGCATCGAACCTGGCCCGCACCCCGTTTGCGAATTCGAGTACGACGCCGCTATTGTCCTGCTCGAGAGCGATCAGTTTTTTGTTCAGATGCACGATTTCTGCGGGGACGATCGACGAGATGGCGGCGTGCAAGTCAGCGCGATGCAGGAATAGATAAGGCGCACCGTATTGGTTTTCGATTGCGCGTCCGAGCACGAGCTCACTGGTGATTTCGCCGGTATTCCATTCGCGGCTCAGCGCCACCCCCGAGTGAAAGGCGATGCCACGCAGCTCGTCTTCGATGCCGAGTCCGCGTAACACCTTCATGGCATTCGGAGCCATCTGGATGCCGGCACCGACGCGTGCAAACCGCGGCGCCTGCTCGTAGACCTGTACCTCGTGGCCGGCACGTTTGAGAAGCGCCGCGATCGCGAGACCGCCGATGCCCGCACCGACAATTGCAATGTTTAACATTGAATGTAATCCGTCGACGCCGAGGTACGCCGGGCGCGGTTACAAAACTCTGTTGTCAAACGCTCCCCTTGTATTAGAGTTACCGGATCCAGCATCGAGCCTTCAGTCCATCGTGATCCTGGCGCCGTCGATGACTTTGCGCCACTTCGGGATTTCGTGCCTGATCAGGGCTGCGAATGCGTCGGGGGTGCTTGGCGTTACATCGAGGGTGCTGAACTGGTCCCGCACGCGCGCTTGCATGAGCACTTTGGCGATATCCTGGGATAGGCGGGTCACGATCGCTGTAGGCGTGCCAGCCGGGGCGAGTAATCCAAACCAGATTGTTGCTTCGTAGCCTGGCACGCCAGCCTCGCTCAGGGTGGGCAACTCAGGCGCAGTGGCAGAGCGCTTGGCGCTCGTCACGCCGAGCACGCGCACCTTGCCGGCTTTTGCTTCCGTCAGGCCCGCAGCGCCGAACATCAGTGCAACGTGCCCCGCCATGACGTCGACCATGGCTGGACCGGCTCCCTTGTACGGGACGTGCAGCAGGTCGATGCGTGCGAGCGACTTGAACAACTCGCCCGCAAGATGATTCGACGAGCCATTGCCTCCCGATGCATATGTAAGCTTGCCAGGCTGTGCGTTGGCGAGCGCGAGCAGCTCTTTGACTGATTTCGCAGGTATCGATGGATGGACGACGAGGTATAGCGGCGTCGTGACACACAGCGCCACGGGCGCGAAATCTTTGACCGGATCGTAAGGCAGGTTCTTGTGCACGCTCGGATTGATGGCGAGGCTCGTCACGCTTCCGAAGATGAGCGTGTAGCCATCCGGCGAAGACCTGGCCACAGCCTGCATTCCGATGATCTGGCTCGCACCCGGACGATTGTCGACGATGACCTGTTGACCTAGCGTCTCGGTGAGTCCTGCTGCAACCGCGCGCGGCACCAAATCGCCCAGTCCCCCTGGCGAGTAGGGCGAGATAATTCGTACGGGCTTCACCGGATACGTCTGGGTGTGGGCGCCACGAGGGAGCATGAGGATGGCGAAGCCGAGCACGTACGCTGACAGAAGGGTCCATGAATTGGCGGGGGTGTGCGCTGGATTGCGCATGTGAAGCTCCTCGACTCCGGTTGGTTGCGCGCGCAGGATACTCAAAAAAGGTGGACGAACCAAGCGCGATTAGGACAAAGCGGATTGCACGCCGCGAATTCGAAGTGCGCGCATCCAATGTTAGGATAAGGCAATGTCACGGGAGGACTGAAATGCCGAAGGTTAGCGTCGAAGGCGGCGAGATCTACTATGAAGAGATAGGGACGGGCGCGCCTTTGATCTTCGTGAGCGGCCTGAGCGGTGTCGGGCGCTACTGGGAGCCGCAAATCCCGCTCTTCAGCGGCCGTTTTCGAGTGATCACGTACGATCAACGCGGGACCGGAGCGAGCGATAAGCTGCAGCGTGAGTTCTCCGTTGATCAGATGGCGACCGAACTTGCCGGTCTGATGGATGCACTCAAGATTGCACGTGCGCACATCGTCGGACTCTCGACAGGCGGCGCGATTGGGCAGACGCTTGCCATCGAACAACCAGGCCGGGTCGACAGGCTCGTCATGTCTAGCACCTGGACCCATTGTGATGCATGGTTCAGGCGGTTGTTCGAAGCGCGGCGGCTCATGTACCGGCAATGCGGCCCGGAGTTACACGCGATGTTTCATCCGCTGTGGCTGTATCCGCCGGACTACGTGAACGAGCACGACAGGGAAATCGATGAGGAACGCAAACGCTCGGTGTCCTCCGCGCCGCCAGTGGAAGTTTCAATGGCCCGTATCGATGCGCTGCTCAAGTTTGACCGGAGGTCCGGACTGAGCCGCATAAAAGCGTCGACGTTGATTATCGCCAGTAACAATGACTACATCACGCCGAGCTACTACGCGCAATCACTCGCGCAAAAGATACCGGGGTCGAGATTGGAAATGGTGGAAGGCGGAGGGCACTCTCTTTCGAAGACGCGCCCTGAGGTATTCAACCGGCTGGTATTGGATTTTCTACGCTCGGCTGCCGAATAGGGTCATGTCGCTCGGGGCTTGTCGCGAGTGCATTCGCCGTGGCATCGACAGCCTTGTCCACCGAGTATGGCGCTGCTCGCCTGGGTCTCACAGTGGCGTGCAATAAGTGTCTTCGCGCTGCACTGTGGCAGGTGCAAGCCGAATTGCGGCACGTCCGCCAATCGGGAGTCTCAGGCTGCGCCATGCAGGTCGTCGACGAAACGCAGCTAGAAGAGCGTGCCGTCGCTTCCGTTGGTGAGCTCGTCGCTGCGTCGCATGACGAACTGAAATCGGTAACCTTCACCGCACTCGTTGCAGCAGACATACACGCCGGTCGTGTCTGAGACAATTTCCAGATAGCCCGTGCACGACTCATAGCGCCTTGTGCCGTCGGCGTTAAAGAGGTGCTGATATTTGGTCGAGATTCGCTTCATGCCCCATTCCGAGCAAAGAATGGGCCAGCTCGAAAGCGCCAATATAACCGGCGCTGAAGTAAGCCTAACGCGTGGGCTGATCGGGCGGATCCAGCGAGGTCAGCCCCGTGCCCGTAGTCGTGCCATCCATGCGGGTGTTCTGACCCTGTGCGATGACAGGTGACCGGTAATTTGCGGTCAGGATGTCACCGGTTTGCGCGCTGAAGCGTATCGCCGGATCGTTCGCGTAAAAAAGGACCGGGACCGACAAACGCGTCACTTTGCCTTCGTTCAGGATCGGCCGCGACACGATGAAGTGCAGATGCGGTCCGGAGGAGTAACCCGTACTCCCGGAATAGCCTAGCAGCTCGCCTGCGGCTACCCGCTGCCCAAGTTTTACAATATCGGGACCAGGCGAGAGATGCGCGTATTCCGCGACGGTGCCGTCGTCGTGTGCAATAGCGATCGTATTCGCCTTATCCAGAAACTTGATGTCGTATCCACCTTCTGTATGACGCAGCGTCGCGTCGATGACAACGCCGGCTCGGGCCGCAACGACTGCGGTACCCGCCGGCATTGCGAAGTCGACCGCGTATAGATTTTCCCGATTGTTGTGGCTGGTGAGCTTGCCGCCATGCGCCTGGCTCACAGCGTAAGCCTGACCTTCTTCGTAGGGCAGTCGGTAAACCGCGTCCGGGTTATGGACAGCATCGATCCGCCCGAAGTGGTGGCTGTAGCGAAACAGGAAGTTATAACCGCCAGCGGTCTTCTCCGCAGCGTAGACGCGCCCGAGTGGCAGCGCGGTGTAAGGGGCTACCACAGTGGTGATCGGCCAGGTACGGTCTGACGCGTAATTTTCGCCCGTCAGCGTAACGTGGACGGTAATCGGCGCCGGGCCGTTGTTTTCTGCGATCAGTTGTTGATCCTGCCCCGAGGGCTTTGTGATCAGGCGGAACGGGTAATCAGTGACGGCCGCCGAGGCGGGAACGGCGCCGAACAGCACGCCAAGCAACGCGAGACACCCCAGGAAACCGCGCATTATTTTCAAAGTAGTTATGAATGCGTGAATGATTGTGCCACGCAACCCGCGTGTTGCAAACCGGCGACAGCTGAGAATTTTTGCGTGAAGTTCTATGCGCTTACGTTGCTTCGAGAGTATGACGAACCGCAGCGATCATGCTGAGCAAAACTACATCGGACGCGCATCAATGGTCACCGCTCGTCGGCGACAAGCGGTAAACGTTGCCGAAGCACGCTTTTGAGCGGCGCGCTTGAGCGACACCGCTGCCACCACGCATAGAGATTCAATAGTCCGTGCAGACTCAGTACTGAGGTCACGTGTCGCATCGAACTCGGTCGATGTAATGCAGCGGGTGGCATGGCGCTCCGCGATCTGCCGAGTCGCCGCGTGCCTTGGTGCGAATTAAGAGAGGGCGCTGACCGCGCGTCGTTTGGCTCAATGGAGTCTGATTGGCCTTGCGCTCTAGTACCCCGAGTCGGCAGCTTCGGGTGCAGGCGAAAAAAAAGCGGCCCGAAGGCCGCCCGGGGACCGCAAGTCTTCCTCTTTAGAATTGACTGCCTAGCACGCCGCCAATAACAGCGGCAACGGCGGCTGTCGCGCCCCGCGAGTGCCCGTGACCAAGCTGGCTGCCGATCACCGCCCCGACAGCTGCGCCCACGCCGGCGCCGAGAACATTGGGTTCGCGGCGGGCTGGGTAGCCGACGGGCCCTGGGTACGCTACCGGCGCGGGGTAGGCGACCGGCGCCGGCTCGTAAACGGGCGGGTAGTACGCGGGTGCAGGACGCTCGACGTACACCGGGCGATCCACATAAACCGGGCGATCGACATATACCGGCCGATCGACTACGACTTGGCGCTGCACGTAAACGGACCGTCCGGCGATTTGATGCGTGGGATAACGATTGTCGACCGTGCGCTCGTTACGGTATCCGCGCTCCCAACGGTCATCTGAGCGTCCGTGATCGGCCAGTGCCGGCAGTGACGCCGCGAGCAGGGCACCTGCGGCAAGCACGTGTATAGTATTACGAAACATGGCAGTCTCCTTTCGTTGCTCCGTGAACGGATTCGAATCCGCGTAATTCATTAAACGCCCCACGACAAAGGATGTCGATTAGTAAAGTGCAACAAAGTGTGAGCCCGGAAATACGTCTGTTACACGTCGCCAGTCCAGCCGAGCGTAAACCGTCGGCCGACTAAAAACGCCTACCGTGCAGTACTCACGGGTTTAAAGGCAGCCCCACGTAACGGATCACGGCGCACCTATGGCAACCACGCACGAAAGCAGGCACGTATCTTGTTGACGTGCTCGGCGGACGACGCGCAGACCGGCGCGCAGCGAGGCAGCAATCAAACAAGTTCATCTTTGAAAGGGAAGACGAATGGCAGACCTCATGGAAGCCCAGATACAGCAGCTCAGGCAAAAGCTGCTCGATCGTCAACGCGTGTTGATTGCTGAGGTGCGCGAAAAACGTGAGCAAGCCGCGGCAGAGGGCAATGAGGATGCGATCGGCGCGGTCGGCGACGCCGGCGATGAGTCAGTCTTGCGCGTGGCAACGGATCTCGACCTGCAGGAAGCGGGCAGGGACGTCCAGGAATTGAACGATATCGATGCCGCACTTCGCCGCATGGAAGAGGGCAGCTATGGCATCTGCGACGAGTGCGGGCAGGAGATTGGCTATCCGCGCTTGAACGCGCAACCTACGGCGCTGCGCTGCATCGCAGACCAGGAGAAGTACGAACGCACATACGCACGCGGAGCAACGCCGAGCTTGTGACGAAGTGACCCGTGACGCGCGGCGGCTAAAAGTAACCGAAAACAGTGTCACCGCGACGCGAACGAAGGTCACGATCTTTCAGATCGTCGCCCGCGGTGAAAGCGTCGATTGTTCCGGCAGGTGTCGTCAGCTGGAATCTGCTAGCTGATCACGCCACACGCTACGCGGCCCCCTGCATTGCCTGTGGGATCGGTTTGAAGATCGTCGGGCTGCGCATGGACCACAACGGCGCGGCCGACGATGCCATTCGGTGTGTCCCTGCTGAGAGATAGGCCTTCGACGATTATGCTGATCACGGCTTTACCGCTATCGTCGAACATGATGTTCCCCATGTCGCCGGCGTGTCCTGCCGTCGGCGAGGGACCATGTTTCGCTTTCAAAGGATTGAAATGTCCGCCGGCGCTCATCGCGTCAGGCGCGCTACAGTCGCCTTTGTCATGGATGTGGAAACCTTTCGGCCCCGGCTGATGTCCTG
Source organism: Betaproteobacteria bacterium (assembly GCA_028291945.1). Lineage (GTDB taxonomy): Bacteria > Pseudomonadota > Gammaproteobacteria > Burkholderiales > SG8-41 > JAQGMV01. The sequence continues at coordinate 3,610 of JAQGNH010000350.1, read as the reverse complement.
AAACTTCGCCAGCTATGCGGATGCGGTTCGGTGAGATCTGTGTAAATGTCACCTGGCCCTGCACTTGTGAGCCACTTGCCGGCCGCAATGTGGACGTCGCCGTCGGGCCACTGCTCTGCTGTGGCGCCGCACACGATGAGAGCAATAGAATCGCTGCTGCGATGCTGAGAGTTTTGTTCACTTCATGGCTCCTGTGATGAGGGCGATGCTGAACGATGAGCATCGGACTTGCTGCTTCGAGAAGCTGGAAAGCTCGGTGACTATACTCGATGCCGTGACGTGTCGTCGCGCGGCCGCTACCGTAATCGAGTTCGAGCTTCAGTTCATACTTCGCGAAAAATGCACCGTACATATCTCCGCCCAGCGTACCCTTAGCGTATAAGCCGTCGCTCGTCGAGTCGTATTCGAGGAGGATTGCGAGCAGGGGCTGCGGCGCGGGGCCGTTCACAACGCGCGCACCCGCTGCCGGATCGTACTCGCCACGCTCGGAACAGCAGTGAATCGTTTGCTGCCGAGCCACAGCCGACGCCGTCGACTGCGCGCGATAGCTGATGAAGCTGATCTGAGGCGCGGGGTAGGTCATGCGATGCATGCAAATGGCGGAATACGCGACAATAGATCGCTGAGGCCCGACTCCGCCGGCCACTGGTAAACGCTTCCATCCCCGCTGCGCAAGCTCACGCGCTCGTCCGTCGGCTCACCAAGCTTGATCAGAAAGCAAGGCGTGCCTTCGAAAGGATAATGAAAAATGTAGTTATTGCGAGCCGTAATGTTCGCGGCGCGCAGGGCCTGCCCGCGCTTGTCGACGAGTCGTGTGCGTGAATAGTACCTCGACCGTAGCTCGCCAGCCCTGAGCGCCTGCGCTGCACCGAACGCGGCGCACCCTGCGCATGCGGTCATGAACCTGCGCCGCCGCATACCGCCTCCCCTTGTGATCCTGGGCCCGACATGATGCCAGCGTGAGCTGCTTTACCGCAATGGTTGGGTCCGGCTTAAAAGCAAGGGCGGCGCAGCGCCGCAATCACAAATTCGCTGTTGCAAGCCCTTTACGCCCGCGCGTTCAGGACGGCACCACAGGACATACTGGCGCCAAGCTCCCTGAGTAAACGCTCGACCAGCGTCTGTGCCATCGCGAATGCGGCAACCGTCGTCGCAATATCGTTGCTTTTCGCGTGCATTTCGACTTTACCGAGGAAGTCCAGCACATCCGGCGCCTCGAGAGCCGCCACCGCACCCTTCAGGGAGCTCACCTGGGCTATAACGCGTTCGAGATCGCGATCGGTGAGTGCCGCACGGATGGAGCTCATTACCTGGGGCACCGTGCACTTGAACAGGTGCGCAACTTCGCTCAGGAGGTTCTCATCTCCCCCGAGTCGCGCGCGCGTCATGCGAACATCCAGCAATCCGAGGCCATTCTTGCGCTCCACGATCGCCGACGCCGCGGGACGTAGTTGAGCATCGAGCAGCAGCACGCGGTTTTCAAGTTGTTTGTGAATGGCACGCAGGCCCAGCATGTTGCTGACGCAGGTCTGAAGCTGCATGAAGTCAAAAGGCTTCTTCAGAATGTCGTTCACGCCATTCTCGAGCGCGCTCGTGAGCACGTCGCGTTCGCCTCGGACCGTCACCATCACGACAGGCGTATGCTTGCGGCCCGGGAGCGCACGCAGTCTGCGCGTGAACTCGACTCCATTCATCTCTGGCATCACATAGTCGACGATCACGAGGTCAGGCTCGTTCGCTTCACACCAGGAGAGCGCTGACGCGGCCTCAGCGAACCCGCGTGTGTTGCACTCGGGCAGTTTCATTACGACTTGCTTCGCGATCGTCAAGCTCACCGGCTCGTCATCTACGATGATAATGTCCATGCGATGTTTACTCTGCAGTTGGGTTAAGTTTGGTATTGCGATCGGCTGCCCGAGCAGCGTTGATCAGGCTTTCGCCGCGCCGCCAACCCCGCTCGCGACGATCGGCGCAAGCTCATCCACGAGCCGTTGTACGAGAGGTCGGGCATTGCGGAATGCAGCCAAAGCGGCGGCGGCGTTGTAATTGATCGCGTGGGTCTCCACCGCGACAATCGAATTGAAAACGTCAGGCGCCTCGAATACTGCGACCGCACCCTTCAACGAGTGGGCTTCGCCGGATGCGCGCTCGATGTCATTACCAGCGAGCGCCGCACCAATAGATTCCAACAGCGCGGGGGCCGTACGAGTAAACACCCGTGCGACGTGACCGAGCAGCGTCTCGTCGTCGCCGAGCCGCGTCAGCGTCATGGCGAGATCCAACAGTGTGTCGACGTTCTTGCGCGATACTTTGTCTGAGGCGGGTGGGCGCGAGACTTCCTGAGGCAGAAACGAGCCGCGATCGGGTAGATTGTTTTGCCTCGAGCGAAGCAGGAGCATATTACTTACCCGAACCTGCAACTCGCTGAAATCGTATGGCTTGTTCAGAAAGTCATTGATGCCGGCGCGCAACGCTCTCGCGCGAATCTGCAGGTCTGCGTTGGCTGTCACCATGAGGACCGGCGTCTCGCGTTTACCCGGAAGCGCGCGGAAGTGCTCTATGAACTCGATGCCGTTCAACTCGGGCATGACGTAACCGACGATCACGACATCGGGATCGTTCTGGTTGCACCAGGCAAGTGCTGCGGACGCTTGAGTGAAGCTTCGCACGCTACACTCCGGCTGTTTCTCCACCAATTGCTCGAGCGCTGTCCTGCTCACGGGCTCATCATCTACGATGATGATTTCCATTCTTTGCGTCCTCGCTAGTCGTGCTGATCGTTGTATGTCGCTAGACAGTGGCGGCGGGCTTTGTTCGAAGCACGTTCGGATGTGCGGCTCGCGTCGGAGGAGCAAGGTTACAAGCGCGGCTGTGCTCTACATAGGAAGTTCGCCACTTGACGCATCGTAGTTGACTACACGTGACCCATGCGGGCGTGATTTCGATCGTGCACACGCGACAAGTATTGAAAATTAAAAACTCCGTACCGAGAATGTTGTCGACGCGGTGGCAAAGCGATGCGGTCGCGCAGACGCGACACAATGCAGCTGCAGTGATGCAACGGATGCATACTTTTTATAACAGATGGAAGAGCGCGGATGATCGATGTGCCCTAGCGGGCGGGAAGAAATTAAGCTCGTTTATTTGCTGAGCTGGAAGCAAGTATAAAGTCGCGCCACTACGCTTCGGAGGAAGTAATCAACACCGCATGTCGTCGGTGCGAGCGGGTATCTCTTGGATATTCCGTTCGTGTGCAGCCTTGCGTGCAAGCACAGCGGACCGCGCTTTAGCCGCCTCGCGCAAGAACCCGACATAAGTGCGCACGTTCGCGTCTTGAACTGCTCGCCTATCGCCTCATCATCTTCGTATGCGGGCAGGATTTCCCTGTGCGCTTATGTCCGTTGCGGGAGGTCGCATGAGGACCGTATACAAATCCGTGGCCGGAGTGGTGATATCGGCAGGTTTGATGCTTGCAATGCCCATGCAATTCGCGTTCTCTCAGGCGGTCGAACTCGTCGTGGTCGACGTAAAAGCCGTCGCGCGCGGCTATCGGACAAGCAAGCTCAAAGGCACCAATGTTACGAATGATAAGAACGAGAAAATCGGGGAA
>JAQGNH010000338.1 GCA_028291945.1 Betaproteobacteria bacterium | reverse complement strand
TACGCGATAGACCGTCTGCGCAGCGACGCTCGTCAAACCCCTGACGGGAAGGCAGAAAGGGGCCTGCGCGAAACCGTCGAGCATGCCGGTGTCGGCATCACCCGGATCGACCCAAGCGGCCATTTCGTCGAGGTCAATCAGAAGTTCTGTGAAATGGTCGGCTACAGCCGCGAAGAGCTCGTAGGCCGCGCGACCCGCGACATCACCGTTCCCGAAGATTATTGTCCTGGCGCTGCATTTCGCGCTGCTGCGTTAAGTGGTCAAGCGACGTTTTCGATTGCCGAGAAGCGGTACATTCACAAGAACGGCAGTCACGTCTGGGTACGCCGCACGATGTATCCGGGCTACCGGGACGATGGAACGGTGCACGGCGCCATCAGCGTCGTTGAGGACATCACCGAACGCAAGGACGCTGAACAGGCAGCGAAAAGCGAGCGCACGGTACTGCGTACGATTATCGATGCGGTGCCGCAGTACATCTACGTGAAGGACCGCCACGGACGGTTCACTCTCGCCAACAAAGCGTGGCTCGATGCGCGCGGGTTGGCCATGGAGCAGGTCCAGGGCAAGACCGTTCACGACCTGTTTCCCACGGCGCTCGCGCACCAGATCGAGGAGCAGGACAGGCCCATCCTCACGAGCGGAATTCCCATATTCGATGTAGAACAGCACATGCTCATGCGCGCGCCGGATGGTGGCACGCAGATCGAGCGCTGGTCCTCTACAACCAAGGTGGCGCTGCGGGATTCTGCAGAGAACATCATTGGCCTCGTCGGCATCAGCCGCGATATCACCGATTCCAAATGGACCGAAAAAGCGCTTCGCGACTATATCGAGCGCTTTGAATTGGCAGCGCGTGCGACCAGCGACGCCATGTGGGACTGGGATCTGAAGGCAAACACGCTCTGGTGGGGCGAGGGTATCGAAAAACTGTTCCATTACAAGCGCAGTGAGATCGAAGGGAATATCGAATCCTGGACCTCTCGCATACATCCCGCGGAGGCTGAAGCCGTGCAGGCCGGGATACACGAGGCACTCGAGCAGGGCGCGACCTCGTGGAGTGCCGATTACCGATTCATGCGGGCGGACGGCACCTACGTTGACGTGTACGACCGCTCCTACATCATGCGGGACGAGCACGGTAACGCAGTTCGCATGGTCGGCGCGATGATGGACATTTCGGAGCGCAAGCGCGCGGAAGAAGGTTTGCGGCGCGAGCGTGTGCTGCTCAGAACCATCATCGACGCGCTACCGGACTACATCTATGTGAAGGACGTCAACGGACGGTATCAGCTGGCAAACACCGCGTGGTTCAAGGCGAGGCGCGTCAAGCCTGATGAGTTGATCGGCAAATCCGTCTACGACATATTTCCCGCGTCGGTGGCACAGCGTCTGGACGCACAGGATCAGATTGTGCTGCAACATGGCACGCCCGTGCTCGAGCACGAGCAGCCCATTCTCCTGCTGAGTGACATGGGCGTGGAAGAGCAAGGCTGGTCGTCCGCCACCAAAGTTCCCATGCGCGATGACGACGGCAACATCGTCGGCGTCGTCGGGATCAGCCGCGACGTCACCGCGCGGCGCCGGATGGAGCGCGAGCGCGCGATGGAGCACGTGGTTGCGCGCGTGCTGTCTGAATCGCGCAGCGTTGAAGAGACCATGGCCCGTCTCATCCGAACCATATGCGAGGCGATGGGGTGGGCTTATGGCGCGTGGTGGAAATGGGACGTGCAGCTGGACAATATGAGGCGCGCCGAATGGTGGTGCGAAGTTGAGCCGGATTTCGAGCCTACCGATAGCCAGTACTGGATGGAGTTCGGAGGGGCCCAGTCCGGCGGGCTGTTACGGCGCGCGTGGATCGAAAAAATACCCACGTGGCTGAGCAACATCGATGAAGTGGACAGTTTCCGGCGTAAGGCGAGCTGTCTGAAGCTCGGTTTCAGAAGCGCGTACGCATTCCCCATTCTCGCGCACGAGGAGCGCATCGGCCTGATGGAGTTTTTCGGGCGAGACCGGCGCGAGCCCGACGACGCGATGCTCCAGGTTACCGGCGCGATCGCCAATCAAATCGGTCAGTACATACGACGCAAGCAGGCGGAGGACTCGCTGCAGGAAAGTGAGCAGCAGCTGCGGGCGATGTTCGAAAACGCCGAGGTGGGAATCGCAATCACCAGTGTCGACATGCGCTATCTGCGTGTGAACGACAAGTTTTGCGGAATCGTCGGATACTCTCGAGAAGAGCTGCTGCAGATGTTCACGTCGGATGTCAATCTGAACGAGAACGTCGAGCAGATGAAAAAAACGCGGCGTCGAATGGTGGGCGATCAGCTTACCAGTGCTGCGATAGAGAAGCAGCTCGTCCGAAAGGATCAAACTTTCGTGTGGGTGTCGATGGCGGTGTCGCTCGTGCGTGCGAGCGACGGCTCGCCCCGCTATTTCATGGCTGTCATTCAGGACATTTCGGAAAGCAAGCGGGCAGCCGCGGCGCTGAAGCAAAGCGAGGAGCAATTCCGCCAGCTCGCTCACTACGACATACTCACAGGGCTTCCGAATCGTGCGCTCTTTTACGATCGGCTTGCGCACAGTCTGGCTCTGGCGAAGCGCAACCATTGGATCCTCGCAGTCCTGTTCATCGACGTCGATCGGTTCAAGAATGTCAACGATACGTTTGGTCATGCGGCGGGAGACCAGTTGCTCAAGCAGGTTTCGCAGCGCTTGTCCGAGTGTGTGCGCAGCGACGATACGGTCGGCCGCCTTAGCGGCGATGAATTTGCCGTCGTGCTGACTCGTTTGACTGCAGCCGAGGATGCTGCAACCGTTGCTAAAAAAGTCGTGGAGGTGTTGAACACGCCGTTTCAGCTGGAAGGCGCGGAGCTCTTCGTCACGGCAAGTATCGGCATCACGGTTTTCCCGAGCGACAGCCCCGAGCAGGACACGCTCATCAGAAATGCAGACGTTGCGATGTATCGCGCCAAGGATCGCGGCCGCAACAACTATCAGTTCTACACGCCTGAGATGAACCGCCGCACGCGCGAGATGCTCAGCATGGAAGGCGAGCTGCGGCGCGCGCTCGGCAGGGAGGAGTTCGTGCTTCATTTTCAGCCGAAAGTGAGCCTGACTACGGGTCATATATCGGGCGTGGAAGCGCTGCTGCGGTGGCGGCACCCGGAGCGCGGATTGGTGCCTCCCGGGGAATTCATCCCTTTGCTCGAGGAAACCGGACTGATCGTACAAACCGGGGATTGGGTGCTGCGCGCCGTGTGCCGGCAGGTCAATCAGTGGCGGCAGACCGGCATCCGGCCTTTACCAGTGGCGATCAACCTGTCGGCGCGGCAGTTCCTCGCACCCGACCTTGGTCAGAACATCCGTCACATACTCGAAGAACACCAGGTCGAGGCGGAGCTGCTCGAAGTCGAGATCACCGAGAGCTCGGTGATGACCAACCCCGAAGAGGCGATCCGCACGCTCGAGTATCTCGGGTCACTGGGTGTGCAGGCCGCGATCGACGACTTCGGCACGGGATATTCGAGTCTGAGTCATCTCAAGCGCTTCCCGCTGCGGGCGCTCAAGATCGACCGATCGTTCGTTCGCGACATTACGACCGACCCGGATGACGCCGCCATTACGCAGGCCGTGATCTCGATGGCGCACAGCCTCGGATTGAAGGTCGTCGCTGAAGGTGTGGAGACAGAGGCGCAGCTCGCCTTTCTTGCCCGTTATGCGTGCGACGAAGTGCAGGGGTTCCTCTTTTCAAAACCCGTGCCGGGCGAGGAGTGCGGCAAGCTGATCGCGGACCATACCCATCTCGGCTCCGTGCTCGGTTCGATGAAGAAGAAATTGACGGGCAGGGACGCGAGAGAGACAAAGTAGATCAGGATCGAATCTGGCCGTGCGTTAAAGTGTGTTTCCCTGGTCTTCCGCGCCGCATGGCGATGCTATTTGTGCTTGTTCGTCCGTTTCAATCGAGCCACGTTGAGCGCGCCGCTTCAGCGAGCGCGAATGCTTGCGTACCGCCGCCCACCACGCCTGAGTAACGCGAAAAGAAAAGAAAACCGTCGAAAGGTGCTACGAGCTCTTCAAGCACCTTGTAACTGTAGATGTCGACGACTTCACCCAGCTTCGTCCCGCCTTTGATGAGCTGTCCGAGCTCCTCCGCCTTCTCGTAGTACGAGACAAGATAGCCGCTGTGCTTGGGCCTGATCTCGCGCCGGGCCTTTTGATCGAACTGAAGCTGACGCCGGGGTTTCGCAACCGCTTCGATCATGCCGAGATGGCCCATGATGCCTTTCAGGCCTTCGATCATGGCACGCGTGTAGTAGCGAGTCGTCTCGGGCCCCAGATACGATCCGCCGACTTCGGGATTCACTGCCGGGATTCCGCGTCCATTCAAGTAGTGCGCCGCTGCGCCGGCAAACTCGTTCTCGTGGACGAATGGCGCGCCGAATGCGCGCGCCAGCGCGAGATTCCTCGTTTTGAGGTCCTCGGGCGTGCTGGTGTTGTAATCGACGCGCGCCTGCAGACGCCCACCGCTGCCGCCGGAATGGAAGTCGATGAGCGCATCGACGTGGTGGAGCACGTTTTCGGTAATCGCCGCGGCGATCATTTGCGTGGTATTCCCGCGAGCGTTGCCGGGATAGACCTCGTGCAAATCCGTACGGCCGTGCTGTTCCGGCGTGAGACGCCCGAACCCTGCGGTTGCCATCGGGTTCGCAACCGGGACCACGACGAGGCGGCCTCGGAGCTGTGCGGTAGCGAGAGCGCCAAGAAATTCCCTGATCGCGACGGTCGGGAGAAATTCGTCGCCGTGCGTGTTAGTGACGATTCCAAATGTAGGTCCCGCTTGCGCACCGGTGACAACGTGCAGCGGCACACTCAGTGTCGCGCCATTCAGCATCGTCGTGACGTCGATACGTGTGAAAAACCGGCCTTCCTTCTGTTCGGACCACAGTGGTGCGCTCAATCGCTGCTCCTGTCGAAGCGAAACACGAGCGATGGGGCCTCCATGCGATCGCGCGGCTTACGGATGCGTTCCGCCATCGCGAGGGCATAGGGCGCGCCTTCGAGCAGGATGCTCATCTGCCGCTCGTTCAACTTGAGTCCCGCGCGATGAGCCGTCTGCACGACGAAGCCGAACATCGTAGCGTTCAGATCGGGACGTTCCGGCTCGTTGCCCTGGTCCAATATCGGCTGCGGCGTGCCCAGCTCGAGCTTGGGATGCTGATTGTGCCAGTCAGTGGCCGCCTGGTACGCGTGGCCCGCTTTCAGCACGCGCGCATCGTCCAATGATCGGCCGACGATCTGCAGTCCGAGCGGGAGGCCCGTCTTCGAGAAACCGCCGCACACGACCAGCGCGGGGCTGCGCGCGACATTCGAAGGTGTAAAGACGTTCGAGCGCTGCCAGAAGTTGACCGTGCGGTGCGCGTTGAGGCGCGGCGCGGGGCCGAAGCCGCAGGTGAGCAGCACATCGTATTTCTGAAAGAGCGGCTCCATGTCGGCCATGTAGCGCCGATGCTCGCGCAGCGCCTGAACGTAGTCCGCCGACTGAAAGAGGCATGCCGGCAGGACACGTCCCAGGAAATCGCGCCCGAAATCACCCGGACGCGACACGAGATCCTTGTGATGGATCGCGAACAGCTCGCTCTCGGCAATGATGACCTTGATATCCATTCCGTCCATCATCGGTCGTGCGCGTGCGTCTTCCACTTTGGCGCCAAGCCCGCGAAACACGGCAACCGCCTCGTCCATCGCGCGCCGCTGATCCTCCGGACCTGGTAGGTCTTCTTCCCAGTAATGGCGCAGGACGCCGATGCGCAGGTCCGTGATGTCACCGGTCAGCGCGGCCTGATAGTCCGGAATCTTCTGCTCGATGCTGCCCGAGTCGCGCGAATCGTAGCCCGCGATTGCCTGCAACAGGATGGCGCAGTCGCGCACGGTGCGCGCCATCGGCCCGCAGTGGTCGAACGTAAAGGAATTCGGAATGACCCCGGCGCGGCTCACGAGACCGTAGGTCGGCATGAAGCCGGTGATGCCACAGAAGGAAGCGGGCCCGCGAATGGAACCGCCCGTGTCGGAACCCAGTGAAGCAGGGACGAAACCCGCCGCGAGTGCGGCGCCCGAGCCGCTGGACGATCCTCCCGTGAAGTGCTCGAGGTTCCATGGATTACGCGCAGGCGGCCATGGCAAATCGAAGGAAGGCCCGCCGTGCGCGAACTCGTGCGTCTGAAGCTTGCCCAGGAGAATCGCGCCGCTGTCGAGGAGCTTGCGGGTGGTCGTCGCGTCCTGCTGAGGCACGTTGTCGATCGCGACTTTAGAGCCTCCCGACGTCAGTATGCCTTTGGTGTCGTAAATATCTTTGAGCGCGAATGGAATACCGTGCAGCGGTCCGCGGTAACGGCCCTGCACGATTTCGCGCTCGGCTTCCTGTGCCTGCCGCCGGGCGAGGCCGGCCGCGAGTGTGATGAACGCATTTACTTGCGGCTCGAGCGCTTCGATTCGCTTCAGCAGCGCATCAGTGAGCTCCACCGGCGAGAGCTTGCCCGTGCGTATGAGCTCAGCGGCTTGTGCGATCGTCAGATAGTGCAGCTCTGAAGTCATTGCCGTCCTTTGTCGATTTGATTCGTCTTCGGCCCCATGGCTCGAGATGAATTGGTCTTTTACGGCGATAGAATAACCGCTTCGCTATGAAGGAGGACAGTGATGAGTCCGAATGGTGATCGCACCCCGCACACGAGACGCTGGGTCGCGCAGCGCTGGCTCGTCGATAACGTCATTCGTTCCGTCGGCATCGACTGGGATCAGCCGCGCAGCATCAACTACAACGCGCCCTGCGGCCCCGAAGCCAACGCCGATTTTGCTTCGATACGCGAGCGGGTAAAAAAGTACGCAGACATTTCGCCGGCTTTTGAAGCTGCAGCAAGACGGCGTGAAGCGAAAGCAAAGGCTGCCGAAGATGCCGACGAGCAGGTCACTGCACGCCAGAACTATTTCATCGCCGCGATTCAATACGCAGCTTCACAATGGCCGCACGATGAGAACAACGCGAAAAACCTTGCGCTCAATCAGCGCAAGCGTGAGTGCTATACGCGTTACTCCCATCTAGCGGATCACAAGGTAGAGGCGGTCTGGGTGCCGTTCAAGGGCGATGCGCTGCCTGGCTGGTTTCACCTTCCGCCGGGCTATAGCGGCGGCCGTATTCCCGCTGTCGTATCGTTCCCGGGTATGGATAGCTTCAAGGAAGCGAATGTCGCCATGTATGGAGACCGGTGGCTTTCACGCGGCATTGCGGTGCTGGCGATGGACGGCCCCGGACAATATGAAAGCGCAGTGCTTGGTATACACCTCAGTATGCAGAACTGGATTGAAGCAGGTCCTGCTGTCATGGGATGGCTGCGCCTGCGTTCGGAGATCGATCCGGACCGCATCGGCATTACCGGGCAGAGCTTCGGCTCGTTCTTCGCGACGATCGCGTGTGCCAGCGAGATGCGCTACAAAGCGTGCGCGGTCGCAGCAACCTGCCTCGAGCCGGGGTTTAACACGATCTTCGAGGAGGCCTCGCCGACCTTCAAACAACGGTTCATGTACATGTCGGGCTACACCGACGAAGATGCATTCGATGAGTTCGTGAGGACGCTGACCTGGGAAGGCCACGCCGGGAAAATACGTGTGCCTTATCTTTGCATCGCGGGGGAAATGGACGAGCTGTCGCCTGCAGAGCACACCGAGCGTTTCATCTCGGCTCTGAAATGTCCGAAACGTCTCGTCGTGTACCAGGACTCGCGGCATTCGGTCGGCAACGTTCCTGCTACAAATCTTGGACCTACGCCCCAAGTGATGGCTGCGGACTGGATGAACGCGCGGCTCGCGGGAAAGTCATTCGAAAGCGAGCGCTGGTTCGTGCAGTCGAATGGACAGGTGATAAAAACACCGCTTTAAAGTCGTAGCCGTAAGCCGTAACGCGAAAACCGGTGCCGCGCTGGCGCGACAGCTGCGGCGCAGCCTGGCGCAGCACCTTGCGCCACATTGACACGCGCAAACGTGCGCTCGTATAGTCGACGCGCTCCACCAGCGCAGCCGCGGTGGTCCTCTGCGACACTTCCAACCAGCCCACAACGGAGTCGAACATGCCCAAACTGACATTGCAGCAGGCCAACCGCATCATCGAGAAAGCGTTCGCTAAAGGACGTGAGACGAAAGTGAAACCGCTCGGCGTCGTCGTGCTCGACGATGCAGGTCACATCATCTCGGCTCAGCGCGACGACGGGGCAAGCATGTTTCGTCTCGACGTCGCGAAAGGCAAGGCATGGGCCGCCGTTGCCATGGGCGCCTCGAGCCGCGCTCTCGCCAAGCGCGCAAAAGACAATCCGAATTTTTTCGTGACCCTGGCTGCGACCGCGGAAGGTAAGTTCCTGCCGCAGACCGGCGGCGTGCTGATCAAAGCCAAAGACGGAACGATACTCGGCTCGGCGGGTGCGAGCGGCGGCACCGGCGACGAAGACGAAGCATGCTGTGTATACGGCGTCGAACAGGCCGATCTCGTAGCTGACGCGAAAGAGTGACGGCCGCGTAGCGAGCCGTCACTCTTTCGCGAGCCGGTAAACGAACAGGGAGAACCCAAGGTTCTCCCCGTTACCCCATTCCTTCGGCTGCGCTGCCTTAGCTAAATGCAATGGAGCGATCGAGAGATCGCCGAAGGAGAGGGAGGGGAAACTTGGTTCCCCTCTGTGCGTGTACCGGCCCGCCTCGCGGTGCGAGCGCTCGCGAAGGAGTGAATGGCGCTAACGCCTTTCACTCTTTCGCGTCGGCTACGAGATCGGCCTGTTCGACGCCGTATACACCGCATGCTTCGTCTTCGTCGCCGGTGCCGCCGCTCGCACCCGCCGAG
>JAQGNH010000325.1 GCA_028291945.1 Betaproteobacteria bacterium | reverse complement strand
ATGGCGCGAGCGGCAGCGGAAAGAGCACGCTGCTCAATATCGTGTCCGCCGTGCTCGCTCCGGAACGTGGCAGCGTGCAGTGCCTGGGACGGGAGATCAGCACCCTCGGATCCCGCGAACGCGATCGCTTTCGCGCCGATCACATCGGAATGATATTTCAGCAGTTCAATCTTGTGCCTTACCTCTCGATGCTCGAAAACGTGTTGCTGCCCTGTCACTTCTCCACGCGCCGCCGGGAGAACGCCGGCGGCCGACTGGCCGCGAAGGAAGCACGGCACTTGTTGGATCAGCTCGGGCTTGCAGGACATATCGGCAGGCGCAAGGTCGTGCAGTTGTCAGTGGGGCAACAGCAGCGCGTCGCCGTTGCGCGTGCCCTGATTGGCAAACCCGAGCTGATCATTGCCGATGAGCCAACTTCGGCGCTGGATACTGCCCGGCGCGATCAATTCCTGGATCTCCTGCTCCGTGAATGTGGTGCTCGCGGCAGCACGCTGCTCTACGTGAGCCATGACCTCTCGCTCACGGCTCACTTTACGCGCTGTATTTCCATGTCCGAGCTCAATCGGAGCTCGCAGGCGGATGCCGCCTGATGTCCTATCTTGCCGCGCTCGCGGTCCGGAGCGCCTGGAACCGGCGCTTTACCCTCAGCCTGATTCTGATTTCCGTGGCGCTCAGCACCATGCTGCTGCTGGGCGTCGAGCGGGCGCGGATCAGCGCGCGCGAGAGTTTTTCGCAAACCGTTTCGGCCACCGACCTGATCGTCGGCGCGCGTACGGGCGCTATTCAGCTGTTGCTGTATTCGGTGTTTCATCTCGGCGAGGTCACGAACAACGTCGACTGGAAAAGTTACCAGGCCATCGCCGGTCATCCGGACGTCGCATGGGCGATCCCCATATCGCTCGGGGATTCTCACCGCGGCTTTCCGGTGCTGGGCACGACGCCGGACTATTTCAGATACTTCAGGTACGGAGCAAAAGAAGCGCTTCAGTTCACCGAGGGCCGCGCTTTTGGCGACATCTTCGAAGCGGTCGTCGGTGCCGACGTCGCGAGAACACTGCATTACGGCCTCGGTGATGAGGTCGTCCTGAGCCACGGCGCCTCCGGACTGAACCTCCCGAGCCATGCCGATAAACCTTTCACCATCGTCGGCATTCTCGAGCAGACAGGCACGCCGGTCGACAAGACCGTACACATAAGCCTCGCGGCGATCGAAGCAATACACCTGGACTGGAGCGGAGGCGCACCGATCCCCGGCGTGTCGATACCGGAAAAGTACGTCACCAAATTCGATCTGACACCGAAGACGATCACCGCAGCCCTGCTCGGCCTGAAAAGCAGGATCGCCGTATTTCGCGTCCAGCGTTATGTCAACGAGTTCAAATCCGAGCCGCTCATGGCCGTGCTCCCAGGCGTCGCACTGGATCAGCTATGGCAGGTGATGAGCATCGCCGAGCAATCGCTTCTGTTTACTTCGGCGATGGTCGTGGCCGCCAGTGTTGCGGGGCTGGTTGCGGTGCTGCTCGCGGGCCTTGCCGAGCGCCGCCGCGAACTGGCCATATTGAGGTCTGTGGGCGCGGGGCCGTGGCAGATCCTGCTGCTGATCATGGGCGAAAGCATATTCGTGACGCTTGCGGCCTGCGTGTCGGGTCTGATCGCGCTCGACATCGTCACGTGGGCCAGCAGTGGCTGGATCCAGTCGAACTACGGCATAACATTATCGAACAGCGCGTTATCCACAGACGAGCTAAAGCTGCTGGCAGCAATCCTGATCGCTGCCGCGATCGCGAGCGCGATCCCTGCAGTGAAAGCGTATCGGCAGACTCTGACAGACGGCCTTACACCTCGTATATGAAGGAGCACCGTATGAAATACATCGTGATCGTCATCGCTATGCTCGTGGCAGGACCGCTCGCGGCACAACCGAAGAAGTCTGCCCAGACGCCGCAAACTACCACCGCCCCCGCGGTGGACCCCGCGTACAAGGAGATGGCATGGGACGACCTCGTTCCCAAAAATTGGGATCCTGCAAAACGGTTCAAGAATATGGATCTCTCCGCATTGCAAGATGGCGATCCCAAAGCGATGCAGTTGCTCGAGACGATCAAGCAGGAATGGGATAACGCGCCCATAGATCCGTCGCTCAACGGCAGAAAGATCAGGATCCCCGGGTTCGTGGTGCCCATAGAGGAGCACGCAAGAACGGTGACGGAGTTTCTCCTGGTGCCCTATTTCGGCGCCTGCATTCACGTTCCGCCCCCACCTGCGAATCAGATCATTCACGTCGTTACCAAGAGGCCCATCAAGAACCTGCACGTGATGGATGCAGTCTGGGTCGCCGGCGAGCTCAAGGCGGCACGCTATACAAAACAGACGCCGATGGGTGTCGGGGCTGCAGGGTATGAGATCGAGAGCGTTACCGTGCTCCCTTATAGAGAGCCTACGCGCACCGTTGGTCCCTCGCGTTAGCGTACAGCTCTCTCCCTGCAGGAACCGATAAAGCGCGCCTGCCGTGAGCGCGCCTCATCGTCCGTCGCGGCGACCGCATCGGAACAGGTTACCAGTGAAGCGACAACCGAGCTCGCGTCTAGGGCTATGGGCGCTTTGGGTCATCACGCTCGCGGTAATCGTGATTTTCGTACTCACTTATTTGTACCCTTCTGATCTTTTTGACTGACCTCAACCGCCAACACTCGTCAGCGCGCCGGAATAACCGTATCGACGATCTTCCGCACGTCGGCGGTCTGCCCCATGCTCATGATGGCATTGAGCGCGGTATCGACTTGCGGCGGCTTCAACACGGCGCCCGCAAGCATCTTGAACTTGTCGAATACCGCTTCCCTGTTTTCCCAACCGTAGCCTTCCCCCGGGCCGCCATCAAGCGCTCGCCGTATTCAGCGTCACAGTAAGGTCCCATGGTGATAGCAATACGCCAAGCCTTCAGTCCAACAGAGGCCGTTGCGGTGAACTTGATGGCATTAGACATAAGGTTGTTCAAGATCTGTCCCAGGCGCGGAGCACCGACAACGTGTGCGGTGGCGATTTCCGGCGCGCAACGGCAGCTCAGGCCCTGTAAATGCTACAGCTGCTGGCCGCCCATCGCATCGGCATGCGGTGGCGCGAAGGTTGCGACGACGCCCGCGCCAGTGCCGACCGCGAGGCAGCTGCCGTCAGGTGTCCAGGCGAGGCGGGAGATAGCGCCCTCTAGACGGGTGGCACGCAGCGCCTTCGATGAGCTGCGCGGTCGCCAGAGTACAACGCGTCCGCTGTCGCATCCGGACGCGAGCACACTCCCACTCGGCTGAAATGCGAGCGACGACACGGGCGCGCTGTGGTGCTCGAGTTGGAGCGGCCGCCTGCCGTCGGGGCCCTTGCCGGAGCAATCCCAGACGATCACGTCCTGAGTGCCGCCGCTGGCGAGAAAGCGCGAGTCAGCGCTCCACGCAAGCTCGCGAACCTTGCGGGCAAAACCGGACATGTGCAGATCCTTAGCGCTGTCCACGAACCAGAGATGCACGCTATCGTCCTGATTACCACTCGCGAGCATCCTGCCATCCGGGCTCCACGCGATCGCGAGTAGCGAGCCTTTGTATTCGAAACGCCGGATCGCTTCGGTCGCGTCAGGCCGCCACAGCGTGATGCCGCCGTAACACGCCGCAGCAAGCACCTGTCGCAGCGGGTGCCACGCAATGTCCGTTATGGTGGATGCGTGCGGCGGGCACTCCCGAATCAGATCCCCAGCATCGCTCCAGAAGCTCAGTGCGCGCCCGGCTCCGGACGCGAGGCATGCGCCGTTGCGCGACCAGCCGATGCATTCGACCCACGGCGCGCCCGCACCGAGCTCGGCTTCGCAATTCCATGTTTGCGGATTCCACAAGCGGACTTTCGCGTCCTGCCCTGCGGTCGCCAGCATCGGCGAGCCCCATGCCGCGGCCACTGTAGCGAATGCATGGCCGTGTAACTCAGCGATCCGGCTGCCGTCTGCATTGAATAAATAGACCGGGCCGCTGATCGCGGCAGCAGCGAGTATCTGACCGTTGGGCGACCAGGCCAGTGCGCTCACATGATCGCCAATGTCAGCAGTCCAGCCGGGCTGAAACGAATCGGGCGCGCGCGCCCGCACCGCTACGCGAGACATTTGCGAAACCCTCGGTTCAGCAGCTCGCGATCGAGATTGCGGCCGATGAAGATGAGCTTGTTCGTGCGTGGGTCCGAACCCCACGCGCGGTCCTCGCGTCCGTCGAACAGCATGTGCACGCCCTGAAACACGAAGCGCTCGTCTGAGCCTTTCATGCTGAGCACGCCTTTCATGCGGAAAATATCGGTTCCCTGCGTGCGCAGCAGACCCCCTATCCACGCCTCGAAGCGTTTTCGATCGAGATCGCCTTGGACTGAGATCCCGACTGAGGTCACGGCTTCATCGTGCTCGTGGTCGGGCTTGTATTCGCGAACGATGCGCGGGGCGACGACAGCGCCATTGCTCATGAGGCGCGCGCTGAATTCGTCCGGATGGTGTTGCGTAAAAAAAACATACTGCCCCTTGTGCTCGATAGACACGACGAGCTCGCCGGCCTGCTTGACGCCGACCCGCCACAAACGAGCGCCAGGCTTGATCTCTAGACCCGCGAGAGTGCGCGCCTCCGCAGAAAACAGGAGAAGCGCGTGCTTTTCGGCGCCCGCAATCGCTTCAGGACCACCGTCTTCGACTGCAAACAGGGCAAGCTCGATTTCGGGATCGGGTCCCGGCTCAAAGCTCCAGCGATAAGCGCCCTCGTCGAGCTGGTATACACCCGACCACTCGAACGGATATTCCGCGTCCATGAATTGCGGATCGACGTCCATGGCGCGACTGAGATTGAAGCCGCCGATGTCGAGAACGCGGTCGATGGGTACGTTGGCGTCTTGCGCGCGGTATAGCTTGGCGGCGCCATTCATCGAGTGAATGCGCCTCTCGAGCCGTTGAAGGTCGACCGGCGCAACCAGATCGGTCTTGTTGAGCACGATCACGTCGGCGAACGCGATCTGCTCGCGCGCTTCCGCCGCATCGTCGATGTGCTCCCAGATGTGCTTCGCGTCGACCAACGTGACAATGCCATCCAGCCTCGTCTTCTCGCGGATCTCATCGTCGACGAAGAACGTCTGGGCGACGGGCCCCGGATCAGCGAGACCTGTCGTCTCCACAAGAATGTGATCGAAGCGGTCCTTGCGTTTCATCAGGCTTCCCAGTATGCGAATCAGGTCGCCGCGCACAGTGCAGCAGATGCACCCATTGTTCATCTCGAAAATCTCTTCCTCGGCGCCGATCACCAGATCCTGGTCCACGCCGATTTCGCCGAATTCGTTCTCGATCACCGCAATCCTGTAGCCGTGCTGTTCTCGCAGGATGCGATTGAGCAGCGTCGTCTTGCCAGCGCCGAGAAAGCCCGTGAGTATCGTGACCGGAACCGGTGATGCTGCATTCTCAAGTTTTTCCATCGTCGTTCTCCTTTCAGTGTGAGTGCAGCAGCGCGTGCGGTAGAGCGATCGTTGCGATACCGGCTGCAATCAGCGCGATCTGCCACAAGGTGCTGCGGCTGTCCGTGGCCCGATGCAGATTCGGAATCAGATCTGCGACCGCGATGTAGATGAAGCTCGCCCCGGCGAGCGC
>JAQGNH010000315.1 GCA_028291945.1 Betaproteobacteria bacterium | reverse complement strand
GCGAACAACTCCCGTTGGGGGCAACCGGACGGTGTGCTCGAGCTCTATCAGATGGGCAGCGAAGGACCGCAGTGGTGGACGGCGTGGCCCGATGTCGTGCGCGGCCTGCCTACCGCCGGCATTCTCGATCGCTGCATGGCCAGCAGTACGTGTCCCAAGATCATCGAGACTTTCGGTGGCGCAGAGGTGTTTGCTCTGAAGATGACGACGTCCTGGGTCGGCACGTCGGCCGATACCGACATCCCGGTGCCGCGCAACGTGCGTAGGTACTATCTGCCGAGCTCGACGCACGGCGGAGGCAATGGCGCGATGGACGAGAATCCGCTCGCTGTCGGCGCGAGTTGCCCTGGCAACAACTGGGGCACAGGTACGTTAAGAGCCAACCCGGTCCCGGCGACGGGGCTCGTCAATCGCATGCGAGTCGCGTTGCGGGACTGGGTTACCGTCGGCACGCCTCCACCCTTGAGCCGTTATCCGACGCTCGCAGGCAAGAACCTGGCTGATCCGACCATGGCAGCGATGGGATTTCCGAGCGGGATCCCGGGCATACCGGATTCGATTTTCCTGCCCGAGAACTTCGTCAATCCCGTGTTCGATTACGACTTCGGGCCCGAGTTCGACCACAGCAATGCAACCGGCAACCCGACGAATGCACCCCCGCTCATCAAGCAGGTGATCAAGATGAAGGTGCCCCGTGTCGATGCCGATGGCAATGAGATCGGCGGCGTGCCGACCGTGTTGCGCGATGCTCCGCTGGGCACGTACCTGGGCTGGAACATTACTGCTGCAGGATTCCATGTAGGCCAGCAATGCGATTACGTCGGCGGCATGGTGCCGTTTGCCAAGACCAAGGCGCAGCGTCTCTCCAACGGCGATCCGCGGCTTTCGCTCGAAGAGCGCTACGGCACGCATGCAGGCTACGTCGCTGCAGTGACGGTCGCTGCCGACAACGCGGTCAAGCAGGGCTACCTCCTCATGGCGGACCGTGACGCGCTGGTTGCGCAAGCGGGAGGGAGCAATGTCTGCAATCAGCCCGGAGACGGCGGCAAATGCAATCCGGCAGCACCGTAAAGTTCCCGCCATTCGGTGCAGCAGAGAGATAGCTGAGTTACTGCGGTTCGTTGTGTGAGTTGGGGCGCGCGTCGAAAGGCACGCGCCCCAATGCTTGCAGCGTCTCACTTACCGCAAGTAAAAAGCGCTTCCAGTAAAGCGGTGCGAACTCGTCGGAGTTTCGCGCTCTGCTGCGTCAGCAGGGTAGGACGAAGACGAGCGAGCTCGATACAAAGGAAGGGAGAGGAACGGCCTGCCTTGCGGCAGGCCGTCGTGATCACGCTTTTGCTTTTGCCGCTTTTTCCAGGCTGCGCACGCGATCGTGATTCTGCAGGACACCTTCATACTGCGCCTGAACGATCACTCTGATCGATGGCGGCAGGTCCTTGGCCAACGCTTTCTCGTAGCTCGCTTTGGCGACATCCTCGCCGCGCTCACATTCGGCCAGCACTGCGGCGTCGTCCTTGCCCGTGATCGCCGACTTGATGTCGACCCAGCGACGGTGCGCCGAGCCGGCCAGCGAACCGGATTTTTCGGGTTTTCCGCCCAGGCGCTCGACTTCCTGCCTGAGCTCCGCGGCCGCTTCCGCGCAATGTTCAGCCGCCGCGATAAACATCGGTTGCAGCACGGTATTCTTGATATCCTCCGCGCACGTGCGAAAGCCGTTCTCGCCATCCTTGCACGTTTCGATGAGGTTGTTCAGCGTATCGATGAGATCGTCGTCGTCCATAGCCATAAGGGCGCTCCTTCAAGTGAGTTGGGTACAGCATGCAGCATGAATCGTGCCGCCCTTCGTTGCGACGGGGCGCTCGCTGCAGATCGGCCGATGCACGGGACAGGAGGTCGGTACCGAGCATCCGAAATTCGTCGACAGCCTGAATACATAGCCTGAGCAGGGCCACGAACCCGGTAGTTACAATCGATGCCGACGTACACACATAGAAAGGGCGTTCATGCCTGACCTGCAGCGAACCGGCAAACCGCGATTGCACTACCTCGTCGATGACCACACCGATCCCTGGAAAGACGCGCCGTATCTCGTGCTCCAGCACGGCAATGGACGCTCGTCGCGGTTCTGGTACAGCTGGGTGCCGTATCTCAGCCGCTATTACAAGGTGGTGAGGCCGGACGCCCGGGGTCTCGGCTCATCGGGCGCCGATTTCGACCTCGAGCATGACGTGAGGGTGGATACACTCGTCGACGATCTCGCCGCAATATGCGACGCGCTTGGCGCACGCACGGTGCACTTCTGCGGCGAATCGATGGGCGGCATCCTCGGTCTCGCATTCGCTGCGATGCATCCGGACAGGGTACGCACGCTGACGCTCGTCTCCACGCCCGTTTACATCAGCGACAAGATGAAGGAAACGTATTCGATGGGACACGCGTCGCGCGTGGACGCGATGAAGGAAATGGGACGTGAAGCGTGGCTCAAGGCGACGAACCGCAGCACGCGCTTTCCTCCCGAAAGCGATCCCGGACTGCTCGACTGGTACGAAGCCGAGTTCGCGAAAAGCCGCTCGGATGTGCAACTCGCCTATGCAAAGCTGGTCAATGGCGCAAATGCGGCGGGCTTCCTGCCGCGGGTGAAGGCGCCGGTTCTCGGCCTCTACCCCACAGACGGGCCGATCACGAGCGCGGAGCAGGAGCAAATGCTCGTCGAAAATCTCCGCGATTTTAAAATCGTGCATTTACCGACGCGCTATCACATGGTCCATCACATCGCGCCCGCTGCGTGCGCCACTGCGCTTCTGCATTTCATGGGCACGTACGATGGCATCGCGTGCCATGAAGCTTAAGTGCCACCGACCGCCGAGCGCGCGAATGTCATTGCGAGGCGCGCTGCGCTGGGATTGCTTAGACGAAGTCGCAGCCTGTCTCCGGAACGCTTGGGATCACCGTGTCGTAGCAGTCATTGCGATGACCGCCGCTGGATTTATAGGTACCGTAGACAACGCGGTGGCGCAGGTGGTGTATCCGAACCGTGCAGTACGCGTGGTCGTACCTTTTCCACCGGGCGGCGGCACGGACATCATCTCGCGCACGGTCGCGCAAAGGCTGAGTGAGACTTGGGGACAGCCTGTCATCATCGACAACCGCGGCGGCGCGAACGGAATCATCGGCACCGATCTCGGTGCAAAAGCGAAAGCTGACGGCTACACGCTGCTCGTCGTAATCGCTACGCACGCGATCAATCCGTCTCTTTACAGGAAGCTTCCGTACGACACCGCCGCCGATTTCGCGCCGATCACGCTTATGGCGCAGTACCCTTTCATTCTTACGATTCATCCCTCATTGCCCGCGAAGACGGTGCGCGAGTTCATCGCGCTTGCGAAAACGAAGCCCGGACAGTTGAGTTACGCGTCATCGGGCAATGGCAGCGGACCGCATCTCGGTTTCGAGCTTCTCAAAAGCGTGGCGAGGATCGATGTCGTGCATGTGCCCTACAAAGGCGCCGGGCCCGCCAACGTCGATCTCATCTCCGGGCAAGTGCAGGCGATGTTCAATAATTTCCTCGCGGCGATGCCGCAGATCAAAGCGGGAAGGTTGCGCGTGCTTGCCGTCACGAGCGACAAGCGCTCGCCCGTCATGCCTGAGCTCCCGACGCTGGCCGAATCAGGACTGCCCGGGTTCGATGTGACCGGCTGGTATGCGCTGCTTGCTCCTGCCGGCACGCCGCGCGAGATCGTGAACAAAGTGCAGGCCGATGTTGCCGGCGCCCTGCGCGTATCGGCTGTGCACTCGCGTCTTGCGAGCGAAGGCGCAGAGCCGGTCGGCACTACGCCCGATCAGTTTGCGAAGTTTCTCGCCGCGGAGATTCGCAAGTGGGGCACGGTGATCCGGGACGCGAAGGTCACGCCGGAAAACCTGTAGAAGCCATCTCAAAAACGCTTTGGCGTACATACTTCGACTGCGGGCCACCGTGCCCTGCTCAGCACGAACGGGTTTTCGAGTTTCCCGATCATAGCGCAGGGCACTGGGTTCACTTGCAACACTGATGCGAATGACGCGGACGGCGATTTTCCTGCTCCTCACTTGCGCGATCCTGCTTTGCGCGCGGGGCCTTCACGCTGCGCAGACGTCTCGATCGGATCCAGCCACCGATTTTCCCAGGAGATCGGTACGGCTCATCATTCCCAGCGCGCCCGGCGGCGGTACTGATCTCATTGCGAGGGTCGCGGCTCAACGCCTGACTGAATCGTGGGGACACACGGTCCTCGTGGAGAACAACAGCGGCGGCGCGACGACGATCGGCACGAACGCCGTTGCGCGCTCGGCGCCGGACGGGCACACGATGCTGCTGACCACCGTTAACTTCGCGTTTATTCCCGCGATCTATCCCAAGCTCCCGTATGACCCCAAAAACGATTTTGCGCCCGTGATCATGGTGGCGACGCAATCGAGCATGGTGACCGTGCACCCGAGCGTACCCGCCAGATCGATCGCTGAGCTGATTGCGCTTGCGAAGCATCGCCCCGGAGAGATCAGTTACGCCTCAGGTGGGAACGGAACCGTGGGCCACTTATCGACGGAGCTCTTTCGCTCGCTTGCGAACATCAAGCTGCTGCATGTGCCTTACAAGGGCACGGGGCCAGGCATCACCGCGATCATCTCGGGCGAAATCCACATGCTCATCGCGAACATCGCAGCGCTGCTGCCGCATACGAGATCGGGCAAATTGAGAGGCCTCGCCGTAACCAGCACGACGCGATCCCGGGTTTTGCCGGAGTTGCCCACTGTTAAAGAGTCAGGGCTTCCCGGGTACGAATACAGCGGATGGTATGGCCTGTGGGTACCCGCAAAAACGCCTGACGCAGTCATCAGGAAGATCAACGATGACTTCAATCGAGTGTTCAAAGATCCGGCATTGCGCGAGCGCTTCCTTGAAGTCGGTATAGAACCCGGTGGCGGCAGCGAGGAGAAATTTGCCGTCTATCTCGCGACCGAGTTCGACAAATGGCGCAAAGTCGCGCGTGAGGCGAATATCAGGATGGACTGACACGAAGCGCGTTCAACGTTCGTCACGCGGTGGGCGTCCCCGATGCGAGCCGGGGCGTGTCAGCTCCGTGTGAACGCTACGAGTATGCGTTGATGTGATTTGCGGCCGCCGATACCGCAATCCGGGATAGGCGGCTGTCATTTGTCGTCATGGCCCGACTAATGCGCGTGCTGCTCGGATGACATTAGCCTTCACTTAGCGCTACTAATATAATCTTAGACATGAATACTCTTTTTGACGAATTGGAAAAGCAGGCGCGAAATCTGAGCCCGGAAGAAAAGGCTGCTCTGGCACGCATTCTCATCGAAGATCTGAACGATACTTCGCTTCTCGCGCATGCCGACCAGCCGTGGATCGATGAAGCTCAACGCCGGTACGATGCGTATGTGCGGGATGAGCTTGAAGGCGCCTCGGGTGAAGACGCTATGGTCGGCTCGCGACGCCGTCCCGACTGATCACCTGCTCACAGCAGCTCATCCTTTGAGCTGAGCGCTCCCTGAAGGACCGCGCTCCACCCGGCGGACTACTCCGCCGGTCGCCGGTAGTCGGTTATCATCAGATCCACAAGAAACACGGTGTGCGAATCGTCTTGTGGCGTCCCTCGAAGATCACGCGTAGCTCGTCTGCAGTTTCGAGAGCGAGCGCATGCCGAGCACCCTTATCCCCACGACGAAGGACCCGGCGGTGCGTGTCAGCGCGCTTTTGTTCGTTCTGCTATTCACGATCTGCGAGGCGGCCGCACAGGCGTATCCCGCGAAGATCGTTCGGTTAGTCATTCCATTTCCGCCGAGCGGCGGCTCCGATGTGATCGCCAGGATCTTCGTGCCGAAGTTTGCCGAGGCATTAGGCCAGCAGGTGCTCGTCGACAACCGTTCCGGCGCAAATGGCAATGTGGGTACCGAGATCGTCGCACGCTCTGCCCCGGACGGCTACACACTGCTCTTCAATGGTAGCGGCACACTCGCAATCAATCCGAGCCTGTATGAGAAGCTCCCATACGATCCTGTGCGCGATTTCGCGCCGATCAGTCTCGTCGTGTTGCAGCCGCACGTGCTGGTCGTGCATCCGTCTGTTCCTGCCAGGTCGGTCAAGGAGCTGATCGCGCTTGCGCAGGCGCAGCCCGGTAAGCTGAACTTCGCATCTTCCGGCAGCGGGAGCCTCGCTCATCTCGCCGGAGAAATGTTCAAGATGATGGCGCGCGTCGACATGGTTCACGTGCCGTACAAAGGTGCAGCCCCGTCGCTCGTCGATCTCGTCGCAGGTCACGTCCACCTTGTCTTCTCGAGCTCGCCGTCGGTCATGCCGCAAGTGAGGACCCACAGGTTAAGAGCGCTCGCGGTGACGACCGCCAAGCGCGTGGCCGCTATGCCCGAGCTGCCGACGATGGCCGAATCCGGATTGCCGGCGCTGATCGTTACGGGCTGGTACGGGCTGCTCGCACCCGCAGGCACGCCAGGAAATATTACGGCCGGGCTCAATAGCGACATCGTGAGTACACTCAGGCAATCGGATGTCCGGCAAAAGCTCATCGATCTTGGCCTCGAAATCGAAACGTCGACCCCGCAGGGCCTCGGGGACTTCGTGAAGGCGGAGATCGCGAAGTACGCGAGAGTCGTGCGCTCGGCGAACATACGCGTGGATTGATACGCATCGTGTGCCACGCCGGTCGCGATGAACGATTTACGATCTGGAGGTAAGGACATGGCAATCGTTACAGAAGGCATGAGAAGCAACGCCAGGGCATCTGTAGAAACGGAGCCTGTGTACGATGCCGCTACGTTCCACGGCGCCACTTTCTTCGACGCGCTGCCGCGTTTCCGCTCCGGCGAAGACGATCCGAGGAAATATCTCGAGCGCTGCCTCGAAGTCATTGCAGCGCGCGAGCCGGTGGTTAAGGCGTGGGTGGTGCTGAACGAGCGCGGCGCGCGCGAAGCCGCCGATGCATCCGCAGCGCGATGGCGCAGCGGGAAGCCGCTGTCGCCGATCGATGGCATGCCGATCGGCATCAAGGATCTCATCGAAACGAAAGACATGCCCACGCAGATGGGCTGTGCCGCGATGGAAGGCAACTTCCCGAAGCGCGATAGCGCACTCGTGCGCGCGCTGCGCGATGCCGGCGCCGTCATCGTTGGCAAAGCGGTTACCACGGAGTTGGGCGGTGCGCATCCGGGGCCGACGACAAATCCATTCGATCCACAGCGTACGCCTGGCGGCTCGTCGAGCGGATCGGCCGCGGCGGTGGCGTGCGGAATGGTTCCTGTCGCAATCGGCACCCAGGTCGGCGGCTCGGTGATCCGTCCTGCAAGTTATTGCGGCAACTGGGCGATCAAGCCCACGTATGGGGCACTCAACCGCGGCGAGCGCCAGGGTTACAGCCAGAGTGCGATCGGTGTACACGCAAACTCGCCGATCGACATGTGGCAGGTCGCAATGGAGATTGCGCAACGCGCGGGCGGTGATCCCGGGCATCCAGGCCTGTTCGGTCCAAATGAAACGCCCCCGGCTTTGAAACCGCAGCAGCTGGTGATGATGGAGACGCCGGGCTGGGAAGGCCTCGACGCAGCGACGCGCAAAGCTTTCGAGCGCGTGCTCCAGGTTGTGCGTGAACAAGACGTGGCGATCGTTCGCCGCAGCACCTCGCCGCTCGTGGAAGCTTTCGAGCACGGCATCGCACAGGTGAAAGCGATCAACAGCGAGATCTGCGCCTTCGAGCTGCGCTGGAGCCTCGAGAATCTGGTCGAGCACTATCCCGGCAAGCTGAGCAAGCATGCGATGAAGAAGCTCGAGCAAGGCCGCAAGATGAGCCTCGAAGACTTTCGTAAACGGCTGCTTGAGCGTGACGACGCGCGGCGGCGTCTTGCTGCGATCGCGCCTTTTGGCGACGCATTGATCAGCCTCTCGTCACCGGGGCCTGCACCGCTCAACGACGTGAACGGGCCGCGTCCCACCGGCGATGCGATTTTCAATTACCCATCATCGTCGCTCGGCGCACCCGCGGTAACCGTGCCGCTCATCTCCGTGGCCGGCATGCCGGTCGGCGTGCAGATCATGGGGCAGCCACACCACGACGCGCGGGTTACCGGTATCGCGCGATGGCTTGCGGCGACTGTCGCGCCGGTGAAGGTGGATTAGCAATGCTTCGGAGTCGTACGTAATGAACGACAGTGCTGACTATGTAACCCCGCTCGAGTCTGCGGCAATCGACCCGGTCACCATCGAGCTCGTCCGCGGCGCGATGAAATCGGTGCAGAACGAGATGGAAGCGCTCATCGAGCGGACCGCGATGTCGGCGTTCATCCGCGAGAAGAAGGATTTCTACGCGGGCATTTTCGATGCGCGCGGGCGCTTCCTCGCAGGCAAGTCGAGGCCCGGCTCATCCGACCTCATCGGTCCCATCCTCGAACAGTATCCCGCGCACACGATAAAGCCCGGAGATCTCTACTGGTACAACGACTGTTATGCAGCGCGCGGCGCGGTGTCGCACTCGCCCGATCAGGTCCTCGCGGCCCCCGTTTTTCATGCGGGGCAGCTCGTCGCTTTCGCGCAAGCGTGGGCGCACTTCAGCGACATCGGCGGCATGCACGCCGGCTCGATCTCACCGAACTGCACGGAGTACTACCAGGAAGGGATCATCGTGCCGGTCGTGCGCCTCGCAGCCGAAGGTCGCATCAATGACGAGCTCATGCGCTTGTTTCTCCGCAATTCGCGCTTTCCCGATGCGGTACGCGGCGACATGCGTGCGCTCATGGCCTCCGTGTGGCTCGGAGAAAAGCGTTTCGAGGAGCTCTTCAAGCGGTTTGGAACTGCAACGATGCTCGCGGTCTTCGACGCGCTCATCGAGCGCGTGAAGCGCGCCGTGCAGGAGCGCTTTCGCGCGCTCGTGCCGAACGGCACCTATCGTTTCACCGACGCGATCGATTCGGACGGACACGGCAGCGGCCCGGTCAAGCTGCGCTGGAAGCTCGAAGTCACACCCGAACGCATCACTCTCGACGCGACGGAGAGCGGCGACCAGGTGCGCGGTCCCGTCAATTACCTGATGAGCATCACCGAGCCCGCGATGACGTTCGGCTCGTTCCTTCTCGGCGACTCGAGGGAGCACACGCTGAACGCCGGCGCCGAAAGCCTTTTCGACGAAGTGCAAGTGCGTGAAGGCTCGATCCTGCAGCCGCGCTTTCCTGCGCCGCTCGGCCAGCGGAGCATCACGAAGATGCGCAACCTCGGCGCCTACCTCGGCCTCCTCGGCGTCGCTACGGGTGGGAAGATGCCCGCCGCACACACGGGCTACGTGATCTGGAATGTGCGCGGCCTCAACGCAGATGGCGAGCGTTTCCTCATGTCCGATGGTGTTGCAGTCGGATACGGTGCGCGGCCGACAGCAGATGGTCACGACGCGATCTATCTGGTCGCGCAGGAGAACTATCCGGCCGAGTTCGTCGAGGCATCGTACCCGTTGCGCGTCCGCAGCTATGCGATCAATCGCGATACCGGCGGTGCCGGACGCTGGCGCGGCGGCTGCGGCGTCGTGCGCGAAATGGAAATCCTCGCTGATGAAGTCATCGTCGCGCTGCGCATCGAAGGTGATGTGAATCCGCCGTGGGGTGTCGCGGGCGGCCGCTGTGCCGGCTCCGGCCGCTGCATCGTCAATCCCGGCCGCGCCGACGAACGCGTGCTCCCACCGCTGAGCGACGGGCACGTGCTCAAGCGCGGCGAGATCGTGCGCATCGAGACTGGCGGCGGAGGAGGATGGGGCCATCCGTTCGACCGCGAGCCCGAGCGCGTGCTCGAAGATGTCCGGGGCGGATTCGTGAGCCGCGATCGTGCAGAGCGCGACTACGGCGTGGTGGTCTCAGCTGATGGTCGGCACATCGACATCGAAGCGACGCAGAAACGGCGCAAGCAGCGCCCGGCGACGAAGCTCTTCCACCGCCACGAATACTGCGATTCGTTTGAATGAGCGAGACACGATCCAGTTCATCCACACCCGGCATGCTCATCGGTGTCGACACCGGCGGCACCTTCACCGACGTCGCACTGCTTGATCCGGCGGACGGCCGCCTGTGGGTTACCAAGACCGCTTCGACTCCCGCGGACCCGTCGCTCGGTTTCGGAAAGGGCGTGTCGGACGGGCTCGCTGCGGGCGGCGTTGATGGTAAACGCGTCGGCCGCGTGCTGCACGGAACGACTGTCGCGACGAACCTGATCCTCGAGCGCAAGGGACCGGCTGCGGCGATCCTCGTGACCAGCGGCTTCAGGTATATCCTGGAAATCGGCCGGCACGACATTCCGCGCAAGTCGAACCTGTTCACGTGGGTGAAACCGCCGCGGCCGGTTCCGCCGCAACATATCTGGGAGATCCCGGGCCGCATCGACGCGAGCGGAAACATCGTCGAGACACTCGATGAAGAGGCGGTGCGCGCCGCCGCGCGCGAAATCGCTGCCGAGGGCATCAGGACCGTCGCCATCGTTCTGATAAACAGCTACGCGAATTCTGCGCACGAGCGCCGCGTGGCCGAGATTGTCAGCCGCGAGCATCCCGAAGCGCTCGTGTCGGTGTCGAGCGAAGTGCTGCCCGTTTTCCGTGAATACGAGCGCTGTGTGACGACGCTGCTCAACGCGTACGTCATGCCTGCGGTCTCGACCTACGTCGAGCGCCTCGAGCAGCGCACGCGCGCGTGCGGTATCGCCGCCCCGCTG
Source organism: Betaproteobacteria bacterium (assembly GCA_028291945.1). Classification (GTDB taxonomy): domain Bacteria; phylum Pseudomonadota; class Gammaproteobacteria; order Burkholderiales; family SG8-41; genus JAQGMV01. Next base: position 15,917 of record JAQGNH010000315.1, on the reverse strand, counting down.
ATGCTGATGAAGTCGAGCGGCGGCGTGACCAGCACGCTCGGAGCGAGGCGCAAGCCCGTGGAGACTGCGCTGTCGGGACCGGCTGCGGGCGCGGTGGGTGCTGCATTCGTGGGCGCGAGCGCCGGGTTCGGCAATCTGCTCACGAACGACATCGGCGGCACCTCCGCCGACATCGCACTGATCCGGAACGGTGTGCCGCGCCTCACCACGACCTCTGCGATCGGCGGCTGGCGAGTCGGGCTTCCGATGGTCGACATCATGACGATCGGCGCGGGCGGCGGCTCGATCGCGCGTGTCTCGAAAGCCGGCGGGCTCGTCGTCGGGCCCGAAAGCGCCGGCGCGCAACCCGGCCCGGTCTGCTATCTGCGCGGCGGTACCGAGCCCACCGTGACCGATGCGCACGTCGTGCTCGGGCATCTGCCGCCGTATCTGCTGGGCGGAAGCTTCACGCTCGATGTCCAAGCCGCGCGCGAGGCGATCGTGCAGCGCATCGCCCGGCCGCTCGGGATGAGTGTCGAAGCGGCAGCGCGCGGCATACTCGACGTGCTCGACAACAACATGGTCGGTGCGATGCGCGTCGTGTCCGTCGAGCGCGGAGTCGATCCCGCGGAGCTCGTGTTCCTCCCTTTTGGCGGCGCAGGTCCGCTGCACGGTTCGTCACTCGCGCGGTTGATCGGCTGCAAGACGATCCTCATTCCACCCGCGCCGGGCGTGCTCTCGGCATTGGGACTGCTGGTGTCCAACCTGCGGGCCGAGTTCGCAAGAACGTGCGTGCAGCGCGCGGGCCATTACGATTCGAAGCAGCTCGCGAGCGTATTCGACGAGCTCACGGCCGAGGCCGTCGCGTGGCTCGACGCCGAAGAGGTCCCCACTCGATCGCGCGTGCTGCTCAAGCAGGCCAGCCTGCGCTACAAGGATCAGGGCTTCGAGCTCGACGTTCCGTGGAGCGGGAACGTCGACGCTGCTGCGCTTGCGGGCGTGATCGATGGTTTTCACGACGCGCACGAGCGGATATACAGCTTCGCGCTGCGCGACATGCCGGTCGAGATCGTCACGCTGCGCGTGGATGCGGTCGGCATGCTGCCGAAGGTAACGATGCGCGAATTGAGCGCTGGCGGGAAAGCCGCCGCCGCTATCGTCGGATCGCAACGGATCTCGTTTGCGAGCGGAGCGGTCGACGTGCCCATCTACGACCGAGGCAAGCTCGGCGCCGGTGTGCGCGTAAAGGGTCCTGCGGTTATCACGCAGCTCGATTCGACGACGCTGCTTCTGGCAAGCCAGGTCGCGGAGGTTCATAAGTTCGGCTCGCTGATCGTGACGGAGGAGCAGTCTTGAATGTCGTCGAAGCATGAACATCCAAACTCGCTGCCTGACATGACGCTCAGATTCTTCCTCCTGCTAACCACCACCCTGGCATTTCCAACCTACGCCGCCGCCCCAAAATATCCGGACAAGCCCATTCGCCTGGTTGTCCCAGTCGCCCCGGGCGGCTCGCTGAATCAATACACGCGCTTGATCGCCCAGAAGCTCACGGAGTCGCTCGGACAAACCGTCCTCGTCGACAATCGCGCCGGCGCGAACGGCATCATTGGCGCCGATATCGTCGCGAAGTCTGCGCCCGACGGTTACACGCTGCTGATGGGCGCAACGCCCACGATGGCGATCAACGTCACCTTGTATGCCGGCAAGATGCCTTACGACCCGGAGAAGGATTTCACGCCGATCACGATGGTTGCCAAGGCGCCGTCGGTTCTCGCCGTGCATCCATCGGTGCCCGTGAAAAATCTGAAGGAGCTGATCGCATTGGCCAGGGCAAACCCCGGCAAGCTCAACTACGCCTCTTCAGGCACGGGCAGCGGCAACCATCTGATGGGTGAAATGCTGAAGGCCGAGGCGGGCATCGATCTGGTACACGTCGCGTACTCGGGAGGCGGGCCAGGACTGGTTGCGCTGCTCGCGCGTGAGGTGGAGATACTCGTCACGCCGCCGCCGATACTCATACCCATGGCCAAGGCAGGCCGCGTGCGGTTGATTGCGGTCTCGAGTGCGAAACGCTCGCCTGCGATGCCGGACGTTCCAACAATCGCCGAAGCCGGCTTCCCGGGATTCGAAGCCACGGTCTGGTACTGTGTTGTCGGACCCCGCGGCATGCCAAAAGCGATCGTGAATCAACTACACGCTGCGCTTTCAACCATCCTTACGAGCACTGAGTACCGCGAGCGGCTGCTCGCCGATGGTGCGACCGCCGAGACATCTACGCCCGAAGAACTGATGATGTGGGTGCGATCCGAGATCCCGAAGTGGGCGAAGGTGATCAAAAAATCCGGCGCGAAGGTCGAATGATCCAGCAAGATCATTCTCCAAGCTACCTCATTGCGGGGGCTGGATTATAATTTTGCCGCCATCAATCGAGTCCACGTGCGAAGGTGAGCATCACATGCAGATCGAAAGAGATCTCGCGGATTTCTGTCTCACGCTCACACACGATGCTGTTCCCACCGAAGCACGTAAGCGCGCGGTCGATGCCATCACGGATTGCGCGGGCTGTGCTGTCCTCGGCGCATCGACGACGCTCGCAGCGAGCCTGCTGAAGACGGTGCATACCGCAGCCGACTGCGACGGGGTGCTCATAGGTTCTGCGAAGCGCGCTCCAGCTCCGGATGCGGCGCTCTACAACGGCGCAGCCGCGCACGCCCTCGACTACGACGACATCAGCCATCCTGCGTATTCGCATCCTTCGGCCGTGCTGTTACCGACTCTGCTTGCGTGTTCGCCGAGCAGCTCCGTCACCGGGCGCGAGGCTGTGACTGCTTACGTGATCGGGCTCGAAGTGTTTGGCAAGCTCGGACGCGCGCTCAACCTCGAGCATTACAAGAAAGGCTGGCACGCGACTTCGACTTTCGGATCGATCGCAGCGGCCGCCACTGCAGCGCGCGTGCTCGAGCTATCGAAGACACAGTTGCTGCATGCGCTCGGGCTTGCGGCATCGGCTTCCGGAGGCTTGCGCTGCAACTTCGGGACGATGGCAAAACCGCTCCATGCGGGCTACGCCGCGCGTAATGGTGTGCTCGCGGCGCTGCTCGCGAAAAACGGCTGCGATGCGAGCGCAGAGGCGATCACGCACAGGTATGGTTTCTTTCAGACCTTCAATGCGGGCGCTGGCGTGCGGCAGGAGCAATTCTCGGGTTGGGGTTCACCGTTCGAGATCCTCACTGAAACCGGCATCGGGCTCAAGCTCTACCCCTCTTGTGCAGCCACGCATCCGGCGATCGAAGCGGCCACGATTCACCGCCGCAAGCTCGACGGCATGCTGAATCGAGTACGCAGGATCCGGGTGGGCATGTCGTCGTTCGCAACCGAGCCGCTCATCTACGTGGTGCCGCGTACTCCACTGGAGGCGAAGTTCAGCATGCATTATTGTGTCGCCGCTGCGTTCACGCGCGGCGAAGTCACGCTCAAGTCATTTACGCCGGAAGCGATAGCTGATCCCGCGACGCTCGGGTTTATCGACAAGATCGAAACCTACATCGACGACCGCGTGCGCGACGATCACGAGTTCGCGGCGGTGGTGACAGTCGAAACGCAGGACGGCAAGAGTGCAGAGGAGCTCGTGCACGTTGCGCCTGGCAAACCTCAGCGCTGGTTCACACGCGACCAGCTCGAGCGCAAGTTCATGGACTGCTGTGCGGCCACAGGCGCTCCAGATCAGGCCCAGCGCGCCTTCACGCGCCTGCAGGCGCTGGACAGCGACACGCCGCTGTCGGAAGTGGGTGCGGCTCTGGCGCAGATGAAAGTGCGTTAATCCTCAGGCTTGATCCCCGCACGCTCGGCGATCGTTTTGAACTTCTTCACTTCCGCTTCGATGAATCGCCGATAATCCGCCGGGCTCGATGATCTGAGCTCGAAGCCCCCTTGCGTGAGACGTGTTTTCGTCGCGGGCTGCGCCAGCGCTTTTGCGAGCGCGTCCGAAAGGACCTTCACGATTTCGGCAGGCGTGCCGGGCGCCGAGGAGAGGCCGTACCAGGTTGCGCTCACGAATCCTTCCATGCCTTCTTCGAGCATCGTGGGCGCATCCGGAAACTGCGGATGGCGCCGCTCGGACGTCACCGCAAGCAGGCGCAGCGCACCCGATCGTATATGCGGTCCCGCCTCAGGTGCATTCTGGAACATCACCTGCACGCGATTTGCGATGAGATCGGTCGTCGCAGGCGCGGTGCCCTTGTAAGGTATATGGACGATGTCGACCTTCGCCGTCTGCTTCAGGAGTTCTCCAGCAAAATGGCCGATGCTGCCCGGGCCTGCGGTGCCGAAATGAATCGTTCCCGGCGCGCGTTTCGCTTCGGCGAGAAATGCCTTTAACGTCGCAGGCGCAAAACCTTTGCTGCCCACGAAGAACTGTGGAATCACGGTGATCAAACCAATGTGGGAGAAGTCCTTTACCGCGTCATAGGGAAGCTTGCGGTGCAGGCTCGGCGCAACGCCGTGCGAAGCGGCATTCGACAGCACCAGGTTGTAGCCGTCGCTCGGCGCCTTGGCGACGATGTCCGCACCGAGCGTACCTCCGGCGCCGGCGCGGTTATCGACCACCACAGCCTGGCCAAGCTGCGACGACAACTCCTGCCCGACGACTCGCCCGAGCAAGTCAGCAGTGCCGCCTGCAGCAAACGTGACGATCAGGCGCAGCGGTTTTGTGGGATACGCCGGCATAGCGGCGAAAGCTATGTGTACAAACGGCGCGATGACGAGCGCACAGGCCAGGTTCTTAGTGAGGCGCATATTGTTATGAATTGTGTTGTGTCAAGAACTGTCGTCGTGCGCGCTTCAGGTTTGTCCATTCGCCAATGCTGAGCACCTGTTTCGATCTCAGAACTTGAGATTCTGGGTCTTGATCACCTTCGTCCACCCCGCGTTCTCCTCACGCATGACACGACTGAGCTCTTCCGGTGAAGACGGAGTGGCTTCGGCGCCTTGCGCGAGCAGCGGTTCGGATATGCTGCGATCCGCGAGCGCCCGGTGAAGCTCGGCGTTGATAAAACCAGCGATCGCGCTGGGTGTGCGGGCCGGAACGAAGAAGGCGTACCACGTCGTATACTGGAATTCCGGCAATCCCGATTCGATCAGCGTCGGCACCTCCGGCAGCATCGATGTTCGCTTCGCGCTGGCTACCGCAAGCGCCTTGAGCCTGCCGGAATTCAGATGGGGCCGCGCTGCCGGAATGTTGCCGAAGCACAATTGAACTTCGCCGCCGAGCAAGCCGGTGATGGCGGGGCCTCCACCCCTGTATGGCACGTGGATCACGTCGACCCCGGCCATCGACTTGAGCATCTCTACAGCGAAGTGGTGTCCGCCTCCGGTGCCGCTCGAGGAGAAGGCGAGCTTGCCCGGCATCTTGCGCGCGAGGGCAATCACGTCCTGTACCGAGTTAGCCGGTAGCGAGGACTGCGCCACTAATATCGCGGGCAGGAGCGCCGCCATGCCCACAGGCTTGAAGTCCTTATACGAGTCGTACCCCACCGAACCCATCACCAGGGGCGCGCTTACCATCACGGCGCCGGTCGAGAGAAACAGCGTGTATCCGTCGGGCGGCGCATTGGCGACCATCTGCGCAGCGATCACGCCGCCGCCCCCGCCGCGGTTGTCGACGACGATCGGCTGTCCCCATGCCTTGGAGAAACTCGCCGCCACCGGTCTCGCCACCGCATCCGTGCCGCCGCCCGGCGGATACGGGGTGACGAGGCGCACCGGCTTCACAGGAAACTGAGCCGCCAACGACGCGCTCGCGCAGGTGAACAGGGCGACTGCGAGAACGGCAGCCCAGGAGCCCAGCGCGTGGTTGCACGCGCAAAGATCGCAGGGCAAGGCCTTGAGGGAATGTCGTTTGTTCATGACTCCTCCTCATTACAACGCAGGCCATGCCGCCTCACGCTTCGACGGGCTCCCGTGTCAGCGTCTTCTTCACGCCGTTGTACTCTTTCTCGTAGTGCGGAGCGACCGGCCGTCTTTCGTCGAGCTTTAGCCACAGCCGCACCATGTGCCGGCGCAGCGACTTGTCCGGGAAATCCTGATACTCGGTTCGCGAGTGCACCGTCGTATAGTTGTTGATCAACTGCATGTCGCCGCGCTCGAGATCCATGTCGAGACGCAGGTCTTCGCGCGCTGCGATCTCATCGAAGTACTCGATCGCTGCCACTTCGAGATCGGTGTATTTCGCGATTCCCATCTTGCGCGCGGACTCGATCGTGTTGCGCGAGCAGCGGCAGCTCAGCACACCATTAGTCACGCTGTAGATCGGCACGCGCCAGGTCGTGTAATCGCCGCCTTCCTCGATGTTGGCGTAGAGCAGTCCGTTGTAAAGCGGCTCGAGATACTCGGGATGATTCCTGAGGATCTCGTTGTGCATTGCGATCGTGCTGGTGATCGTGCTGATGCCGCCGGCCATCGCCTTGTGCAAACAGAGCAGTCCGACGATGTCGCAGCGATCGGTGTGAAACATGAGAAACGAGTTGGTGCGATAGCCGCGAACCTTGCCCGTACCCATCTTCACGCCTTCGTCGTACACGTCACCGAGCAGGTCGCCGTACGAATTCTGCGAGAGCGCAGTGCCCCAGTGCAGCCCGATGCCCCAGAAGATCGTGCGCACTTCGACGTCGCTGTAGCGCTCCACGGGTAGCCCGCGCACGAGCACGAAGCCGCGGCCATCGGTCACTTCGTCGCGCCATGCGCGGAAGCGCTTCGCGAGCGACTGGATCGGAAATTCGTTGCGCGTGAGCTGAGTGACTTCCTTGCCTGTCGCTTTTGCGGCTTTCAGGGCTGAATCGATCTCGTCGATGTCGGACGGCGTCATACGCACGATCCACGACGTGTCGTTCTTGAAGTCCGCGCCGCGCCACGCAGACGCCGTGGCGACGGGTTTCTTGAGAATTTCGGGCATCGCGATCCTCCGGATAATGGACTGCGTATGGTTTTTTGAATGCAGTGATAGCATAACGAGTTCGACGCTCGGACTCTAGGCTAGATGGTGTCCGGTAAACATGGTGCACAACGCGGAACGTCATTCTGGACGAGCCGGCAACTGCACGATCCAGAATCCGTCTCAATCGTTTCATGAAATGGATACAAAGAATCTCCCACTCTCGGGAATGAAGGTGCTCGAGTTCTGCCATACGATCATGGGTCCGACGTGCGGGCTGGTGTTGGCTGATCTCGGCGCCGACGTGATCAAGATCGAGCCGACCGACGGAGATCGCACGCGCCGTCTCGCCGGTTTTGCCGCGGGTTTTTTCGCGGGCTTCAACCGCAACAAGCGCAGCCTTGCGATCGACATGAAGACGGATGAAGGGCGGCGTTTGATTCACAAGCTTGCATCGACCGCGGATGTCGTCGTCGAAAATTTCGCCGTGGGAACCATGGAGAAGCTTGGCTGCGGCTACGAAGACCTGAAGCCGCTCAATCCGCGTCTGATCTACTGCGCGCTCAAGGGTTTCCTGAGCGGCCCCTATGAGCATCGTCCCGCGCTGGACGAAGTCGTTCAGTTCATGGCGGGACTCGCCTACATGACGGGCCCACCCGGGCGCCCGCTCAGGGCTGGCGCTTCGATCGTCGATATTCTAGGCGGCACGTTCGGGGTGATCGGAATTCTCTCCGCGATCGAAGAGCGGCATCGCACAGGGCAGGGGAAGCTCGTCAAGAGCGCGCTTTTCGAAAGCACGGCGTTTCTCGTGTCCCAACACATGGCGGCCGAAGTCGCAGCGGGGGAGCCCGTGCCGCCGATGCCGGCGCGCCGCAGTGCATGGATGATCTACGAAACATTTCCGACTGCGGACGAGCACATGCTCTTCGTGGGCATCACGAGCAACAACCACTGGCAGCGCTTTTGCGAATCGTTCGGTCTGAATGAGCTGCTCGCCGATCCTGCGCTAAAGACGAACGAGCAGCGCGTCGAAGCGCGTCCGAAGCTCGTCCCCATTGTGGCTGGCGTGATCAAGTCGCAACCGCTTGCGGAAATCACGCGGCGTCTCGAACAACTGCAGATCCCATATGCGCCCGTCGCCCGGCCGGGGGATCTCTTCGACGATCCTCACCTGAATCACGCGGGCCGCATGCACCGCACGTTTATCAGTGAAGGCCGCTACGCGAACCTGCCGGGTATCCCCATCGAGATCGGCGGGGAGCACATGCCTTTGAGAATGCAGCCGCCCACTGCCGGCGAGCATAGCGCCGAGATCCTGCGCGAGATCGGGATTACGGAGCAGGAGATCGCGCGACTGAAAACGCAAGGCGTCGTAAGGACGAAGGAAGGCGAGTAGAGCTTGCTGGTGTGGTTTCCCGCTGATCCGGTGCACAAGGTCACCTGGTGCACACCAGGATCCATGTTGAAGCCAGTTCGAAATTAAAATAATGGATTCTGGATGCGCGCCTTTGCCGGCTTGTCCAGAAGGACGATCCCACGTTGTGCATCGTGTTTGCGGGACACCAGACTAGCTCGGGGTGGACATCCTCGTACTCATTGCGAGGAACACGATGCACGCCCACCGCGCTGAGGTTGGGCATGGGAAGCAATCCCGTGGCGCACGTTTATCAGACGTGAAGCGCGCCGATCAGCGTGGATACGTCTTCGACGCGCTCCAGTCGTTCGCAAAGCGTGATGATCTCTGCTTGCTTCTCGGGCTGAAGCCGGTGTGCGGTCAACTTCCTGAATTTGTCGACCACATCTTCGCGATGAATCGGATTCTCCGCGTCGCCATGCACCTTGCCCCACGCTGAAAGAACCGTGCCGTCGGCAAGCTCGATCTCGATCGGGTTGCCTTCCGCATAACCCATCGCGTCCATGCTGGCGTCGTGAGTGATCGAAATGCGTTTGATCAGCTCGAGCACCCTCGGGTTGCGGATTTTATCTTCGGTGAACTGCTCGGTGAATACATCGTTCTCGAGCAGCATGATTGCGGTGACGTAGTAGAGATTGAGCTGCGCCGAAGTGATCGTCGTCGGCGTGTACGCCCAGCCTACGTTCTGTAGATATCCGCGGCCGAGGCGAATACGCACCTGCTTCACCTGCTCGACCGGTATCGGGTGTTTCTTGCGAAGCTGCCTGATTCCTTCGAGCGAGCTATGATTCGGCACGCGCGCAGCCCACATCTTGAATCGCACCTTCGCGGTGTGATAGGTGCGGCCCAGATCCTTCGTAAGCTGCGTGAGATCGTAAGCCGGCGGCTCGCGGTTTCCCGTGTGAGCGGCGCAGAAGCCGCCGTACTCCGCTTCGAACACGTTCGCAGCATTCGTAAAGCCGTTCGCAGCGAGCAGCGCCCCGAACGTGCCCGCGCGCGCGGCCTGACCTGCAAGCAATCGCTTTCCCATTCCACCGTGATGCGTGAACATGAGACTCGCCGCCTGCTGGCCCGCATGCCCGAGCGCATGCACCACATCGTCAGCATCAAGACCCAATGCGCGCGAGGCGCTTGCCACCGAGGCGAAGGTCCCCATCAAGCCCGGGTTATGGAATCCCAGGCCTTCGTGCGGGATTCTGCCGACGCACTGGTTCACGCGCGCAGCGGTTTCGATGCCGATCACGATCGCATTGATGAGCTCGGCTCCGCTGAGCTCGCCCGTGTGCTGCGCCATGGCGAGCGCCGAGCTCAGCGTCACCGAGCCGTTGTGTCCGCCGGGGCCGATGTCGTCAAGCTCGAAGGCGTGAACAGCCGTTGCGTTGATCATTGCGGCGGTCGGCGCGGAGAACTGCAGCGGCGTGCACCACACGGATACGCGGCCCGGCGCTTCCATGGCCTGCGCCGTGGCGCGCAGGCGCTCGGACCACGGCAGCGTTGCGCCGTAGACGCCCACGCCGATCGTATCGAGCACGAGGAGCTTGGCGTGCTCGACGAGAGGTGCGGGAAGATCCTTGAATGCGCTTCCTGAAATGTATTCCGCCAGTGCTCGAGTGTAGGGGCCATCCATGTTGCGAGTCTCCGCTTTGCAGTGCGCGCGTTCAGTCTATCGCGTACTGCGACATTTCACGTCGGCGAGTGCCGATCGCGCTCAGTCGGTTTTAGCGCCTGACTGTTTGATCACCTTCGCCCACATCACGCGTTCCTTCGCGAGAAACGCCGCAAACTCCTCCGGCGTGTTTGCCACGATGTCCGCGCCTTCGGCCTTGAAGCGCTGCACGACGTCCGGCGCCTTGAGTGCGTTCACGATCTCCGAATATAGCCGGGCCCTGATCGGCTTCGGCGTGCCGGCAGGCGCGAGAAAGCCGTACCAGACGATCGTTTCGAAACCCGTGACCGTCTCCGCGAGGGCCGGCACGTTTGGCAGCACAGGTGCGCGCTGCTTCGAGGTGACCCCAAGCGCTTTCAACTTGCCGGACTGGATGTGCGGCATGCCGGCGATCATCGTCGAGAACATGAGCTGCACCTGGCCGCCGAGCACGTCGGTGAGCGCAGGGGCGCTGCCCTTGTATGGAATGTGCGTCATGTCCACGCCCGCCATCGCCTTGAACAGCTCGCCGGTGAGATGTGACGACGTGCCCGTCCCGATCGACGCGTAATTCAGCTTGCCGGGATTGGCCTTCGCGAAGTCGATCAGCTCGCGTATCGAGCTCGACTTGACCGACGGATGCGCGACCAGCACGAGCGGCGACGCGGCGACGAGCGTGATCGCGTCCAGCTCTTTGGGATCCCATCCCGTCTTCTCATAGAGGCTGGGATTGATCACAAGAGGCACGCTTGCAATCAGCAGCGTGTAGCCATCGGGCGCCGCCTTGGCGACGAGCCCGATTCCGAGATTCGTGCCCGCGCCGGGGCGGTTGTCCACGATGACGGTCGTACCGAGGCGCAGGGTGAGCTTCTCGGCAACAGCGCGTGCGAGCATGTCGGTGCCGCCGCCAGCAGGGTAGGGGACGACGATCCGCAGCGGCCTGGAGGGATAGTTTTGCGCGGCAGCAGGCGCATGCGAGCCCAGTGCACTCATCGTGAGTGCGAGTGCGCAGAGCGTTTTCGAAACGTTGATCACCATTCACATACGATTCTTGAGGCGCGCGGCTCAATCATCCTTGATACCGTGCGCTTTGATCACTTTCGCCCACTTGTCGATCTCGGAACGGATCAGCGCACCGAATACTTCAGGTGTGCCGCCGACGGCCTCGCCGCCATCGCGTGCAATCAGCTCGCGCGTTTCTGCACCGAGCAGAACCTGCCGCATGTCCGCGTTGATTCGCGTGATGATCGCGCCGGGCGTCCCGCCGGGCGCGAGCAACCCGGCCCACGAGCTCGATTCATAACCCGCGACGCCCGACTCCGCAATCGTCGGCACATCGGGCATCAGCGGCATCCGCTTCGCGGTCGTCACGGCGAGCGCGCGCACTCGACCTGCTTTCACGTGCGGCATGGCGTTGAGCATCGTGGAGAACATGAGATCGATCTGACCGCCCAGCAGATCGCTGAGTGCGGGTGCGCCGCCTTTGTACGGCACGTATACCATGTTCACGCCTGCCATGCTCTTGAACAGCTCGCCTGCGAGATGGCCGCCGCTCCCCGAGTACGAGGAGCCGTAGTTGAGCTGACCCGGTCTCTCTTTCGAGAGCGCGATGAGTTGCCGGATCGTTTTTACCGGCAAAGACGGATGCACAACCACCAGGTGCGCCTGCGAGGTCATCTGGGTGATCGGCGCGAAGTCCTTCACCGGGTCGAATGGAAGAGCCTTGCGCATCGTCGCGTTGATGCTGAAGCTCGTCTGAACGAGCACCATCGTGTAGCCGTCGGGCGGGGACTTTGCTGCGATCGCGGTGCCAAGTACCGTGCCACCGCCGGGACGATAATCGAGGATCACGGACTGGCCCCACGCTGCGCCGAGCTTCTGCGAGAACGGACGCATGAGCACGTCACCGCCTCCACCGGGCGTCGCCGGAACGATGATGCGAACGAGTTTGTTCGGGTACGCTTCGGCAGCGACCGCGTTGCACGGCATGCTCAACGTGCACGCGGCGCAGATCGACGCCCATGCCGTCAGCACAATTCGTTTCACTTGGACGCTTCCGCTTGTCCCATGCGTGCCGAGGGATCGAATTATGGGCTTCATTCGACCTTGAAGCCTGATGCCTTCACCACCTGGGCATAGCGCGCGATTTCCGCCCGAACGAACGCGAGGAATTGTTCGGGCGTGGCGCCTCCCGGTTCTGCTCCGAGCTGCCGGATGCGCTCCTGCACGTCTGGCGCCTGCAGCATCGAATTGATCTCCTTGTTGAGCAGCATCACAACGTCGACTGGGGTGTTGGCCGGTGCGACGATTCCGTACCACGCGGTGACCTGGAAGTCCGGAATCCCGGCTTCCGCCATGGTGGGCAGATCGGGCGCCGCGAGAATTCGCGCTGCCCCGGTCATGGCGAGAGCGCGCAGCTTCCCGGCTTGCGCCTGCGGCAGACCTGTCGGCATGTCGACGAACATCAGTGGTATTTGCCCGGCGATGACGTCCGCCAGCGCAGGCGCTCCGCCCTTGTACGCGATGTGCGTCATGTCGATCCCGGCCGCAAGCTTGAGACGCTCGCCGGCCAGGTGCTGCGATGAACCGGGTCCGGACGACCCGAAGCTCAATGCGCCAGGGTTCGCTTTGCCGAGCGCGACCAGCTCACGCACGCTCTTCACCGGAAGCGCGGGATTCACTACGAGGATGAGTGAATTCGACGCGACCAGGACGATCGGTACGAAGTCCGTGATGGCATCGTAAGGGAGCTTCCGGTAAACGCTGGGATTGATACCGTGCGTGGCGGAATTGCCCATCATCAGCGTGTAGCCGTCGGGCGCAGCCTTGGCGACCGCCTGGGTCCCGACGATGCCGTTGGCTCCGATGCGGTTTTCGACGACTACGGGTTTGCCGAACCGCTCGGTCAGTTTCTGGGCCACGAGCCGTGAAAGCAGGTCGTTGGTGCCGCCGGGAGAGAAAGTCGACACCACTCGCACGGGTTTGCTCGGGTAGCTCTGTGCGTCGGCACGTGCAACGCCGCCAAAACCTGCGCACAATGCGAGACACAGCATCGCGAGACGGCAGTTCATCATGTTTTCTCGGCGGCGTACGGAAATCGACGCGAGCTCGATGTGCGATCTCATTTCGCCGCGTGCAGCGGACTGTATTGCGCATCATAACTTACGTGTGACACGCCCGCGTCGAAATGGAAAAGAACGCTAAGCTCGTGAGCTCGGGCGCGGTCAAAGGCGAATGAGGGGGACCCATGACGGGCAAGGCGGTGTCTTCGAAAATTCTGGCTCTAATGCTTCTGGCATGGCCGTTTATGGCGTTCGCCCAGGCACCGTACCCGACGAAGCCGATCCGCTGGATCGTTCCCTTCCCGCCGGGCGGCAGCACGACCATCATCGCGCGCCTGCTCGGCCAGAAGTTGACCGAGAGCTGGGGTCAGCAGGTCGTGGTCGATAACCGCGGTGGCGGCAACACCATCATCGGCTCGGAAGCATTGGTGAGAGCCGCGCCCGACGGCTACACGATCCTGCAGGTGACGAGCTCACACGTGATCAATCCGAGCCTTCTCGCGACGCCCTACGACGCCGTCAAGGATTTCGCGCCTGTAGGGAATTTGGTAGCGACAGAGACGCTGATGGTGGTGAATCCGGCGGTGCCGGCGAACAGCCTGCAGGAGCTCATCGCGCTCGCGAAAGCGAAACCCGGCCAGCTCAACTTCGGTTCGTCAGGCAGCGGAACGACGAATCACCTTGCGATGGAGTTGTTCGCCATCCTCGCTAAGATCAAAATGCAGCATATCCCCTATAAAGGCGCCGGCCCGGCCGTGATCGATCTGATGGGCGGTCAGATACAGATTTTCACGAACAATGCGCTGCCGCTGACTCCTTTCGTGAAGAGTGGAAAGATTCGCGCGATCGCTGTCTCTGGCGAGACGCGCTTGCGGTCGCTGCCCGATGTGCCCACGTTCACTCAAGGCGGCTTGCCCGGTTACGAGGTAAAGTCGTGGCAGGGAATGCTTGCGCCGGCGAAAACTCCGAAGCCGATCATCGACAAGCTGTCGCAGGAGATCGCGCGAATACTTCAGATACCTGATGTCAGGGAGACGCTGCTGACGATGGGAGCCGACCCGCTCGTCAGTACGCCGCAGCAATTCGCCGCGCTGATCAAGGTCGATCTGGTCAGATATGGCAAGCTCATCAAGGACGCGAACATAAAGCTGGAGTAATTCGAGAGGCAGTGACGATGACTGAAACTATGAACCGAAGACGCTCCTGGATGATTCTCCCCGCGCACAAGCCCGCAGAGGTCATGCGCTTTCAGGAATTCAAACCGGACGTGGCAGTCCTCGATCTCGAGTACTCGGTCCCGCCAAGATACAAGGAGCTTGCACGTTCCAGTCTGAAGGATCTGGTTAAGTCGCTGGGCGCAAGTCAGGCCGAAGTCTTTGTGCGTGTTGACCGCGACACGAGGTGGGCTGATGTCGGCGCAGCAGTGCAGCGCGGTATCAAGGGAATCATTTTTCCAGGGCCGGAAGAATCCGCCGAAGTAGCCGAGCTGGGAGAGCTCATCAGCGCGAAAGAAAAGGAAAGGGGCGTCGACCCGGGGACCACGGAGCTTGTCCTGATGCTGGAATCCGCGAAGGGATTCTGGAATGCGTCGGAGCTCGCCGCGGCGAGTGCGCGAGTCACAACTCTCGGCGTCGGGCGGATCGATCTCACCATGAGGCTTGGCCCTGTACCTCAAGAAGAGTTCCGACTCTACCGCTTCCTCATGACGCGATTACTCGTTGCCGCGAGGATGCTGGCTAAACAGCCGCTGGGTGCTCTCTGGCGACCCGGTTCGCGAGGCGGCGTCGCTTCCAGGGAGATGACGATGAAAGCCGCGAGAGAAGGCAGGCTCCTGGGCTTTACGGGATGTTTGTGCGCGACACCGGAACAGGTCGCTTCGATCAACCAAGGCTTCACCTCAGCCTGATGGACAGCGAACCCATGCAGAGGAAAGAACAGACAACGGGCGAGAGATCGATCCCCAAGCACATACGACGCTCGTTGTTGTGCCTCTCGATCGACGATCCGCAACTGGGGGAGAAAGCCTACGCCTCGTGGGCCGATGCGATCATCCTGGATGTCGTCAAAGCACGTGGCCGCGACTGGCAGGACGACTTGAAGTCGAACATGCCTGCAGCGATACACCAGGCAGCGAGGGGCGGAGCAGAAGTTTTTGTCAGGATCAACAGCGACACCGCCGCAGCCGAGCTCGAATCAATCGTATTTACGGGCATCGCCGGCGTCGTGTTGAAGAACGTCAACGAGGCCGCGGAGATCAAGAAAGCGAGCGAGAGGCTGGATGTGCTCGAAGAAAGCCGCGGCATCCCCGGTGGATCTCTCGAAATCGATGTCGAGGTCGCGACCGCTGCCGGCGTCTGGAATTCACTGGAGATTGCCCGTGCGAGCGAGCGGTTCGGCACCTTCACGGTGAACGAACGTGAGTTGTCCAGAAAACTCGGGATGTCTTCCGAGCCGGTCCGAGAATTAGAACCCCTCGAGTACATCAAGTTGCAGCTGATAACGGTAGCGACCTCTGTCGGCGGCCAGGCGCAGGGTATGAGTTACCCACTGAGTCTGACTCACGAAAGTGTCGGAGAAGTCGAGTTGAGGAAAGCGGTGCGGCGTGCGCGGGACACCGGCTTCAAAGGCGCGGTCTGCCAACATCCATCGTGGATCAAAGCGTGTAACGAAGGGTTCCGTCCCAGTCCCGAAGAGAGTGCCTATTACGTGAAAGTAAGAGAGGTCTTTGCCGAGGGATTGAAGCGTGGAATGGCGTCCGTGCCGATCGACGGCAAGATGATCGACGTTCCCGTTGATGTGCGCGCAAGACTTTATCTTGAATGGGCGAGCAGGGCTCAGGCCCGCGACGAAGAGAAGGCGAGGGCTCATGAGAAACCGGCTTCATGA
>JAQGNH010000295.1 GCA_028291945.1 Betaproteobacteria bacterium | reverse complement strand
CGTCCATCATATGCGGACCGACGTGCCCGGCTCAACTGCTATCATCAGGTTTTCACCCCCGAAGGTCACGCACGATGAGCACCGCCACTACAGCGGGCACCGCCCCTCGGACATTCAAAGAGGTCTGGCTGATCTCCGCGGGCCACGGCCTTACGCATTGGTACACCGCGACTTTCTATCTGCTGCTCCCGCTGATCGGCAAAGAGCTCGGTCTCACCTACACTGAGATCGGCCTCATCATGACGATCCAGCATTTGGCCGGTGCCATTTCCAACCTGCCGGGTGGCATGATCGTCGATACGGTTGGCCAGAAGGGCTACCTCATGGCCGCGTCGTTGTTCTGGGTCGGCGTTCCTTACGCACTGATGAGTGTCTCCCACGATTTCTGGATGCTGCTCGTGTGCGTGACTCTGGTGGGTATAGGCAATAACCTCTGGCACCCCGCCGCAATCCCGACCCTCGCCTACCGTTATCCGCAGCGCAAAGGGCTGGTGCTGTCGTTCCACGGCATGGGTGGAAATCTGGGTGAAGCGTTCGCGCCCGTCGTAGTGGGGGCGCTGCTCGGCTGGTTCACCTGGCGAGAGGTCGTTGTCATCAACGTCGTTCCAGGCATCACCATGGCGGCGCTCATACTGATCATGCTCGGTGCGCTCACAACCTCCAAGTCAGGAGCAGGCGCGGACATCAATGCGGGCGGCGACAAGCGCGGCGCGCGCGAGTATCTCAACGATCTCACAAGCCTTCTGAAGAACAAAGCGCTGATGATCGTTTCGGTCAGCGCCTCGTTTCGGACGATGACGCAGGCGGGGCTGCTCACCTTTCTGCCGGTTTATCTCGCTTACGAGCTCGGATACTCCACCTTCATAGTGGGCGTATGCATGACTGTCATTCAGGTGGCCGGATTCATTGCGGGCCCGATTGGCGGCCATTTGTCGGACAAGATGGGCCGCAGGCGCGTCGTGATGTCGAGCATGGTGTTGAGCGGCGTCATGGTGATCGGCATGGTCGCCGTGGGCAAGAGTCCGCTGTTCATCGTGTTCATCGCCCTGGTGGGTTTCTTCCTCTATGCGATGCGTGCCGTGCTGCAGGCGTGGGCCATCGAATCGGCGCCCAAGAATCTGGCGGGTACCGCGGTGGGCGTGCAGTTCGGCATCACCACACTCGGCGCGAGCGTGGCGCCTTTCCTCTTCGGAATGATCGCCGACAGCTACGGCCTTTACGCGGGCTTCTACTTCCTCGCTGGCGTCATCATCTGTGCGAATGCGCTGGTCTTCTTCATACCTGATGAAAAGCTGAAGGTTGCTCCGGCTACAGCGGGTTGAGTTTATAGCTCCGCGTAATAGGTAGTTGCGTGGCACCGCAGAGCGTTGACGCCGCTGACTTCAGACGGATAGACGAGCGGAAGGAGGATTACATGTCGCTCATGCGTTTCGTGGCTGCTCTCGTCACACTGGCACTCGGCGCGAGCGCCGCATTTGCGCAGTATCCCGCGAAGCCCATTACCTTCGTCGTGCCATTCGCCGCAGGCGGCGATTCGGATCTCTCCGGCCGCAATCTCGCGCAGCACGCGCAGAAATATCTCGGCAAGCAGCCGATAGTGATCATCAATCGCGTGGGCGCGTCCGGCGCGATCGGGTCGAACGCCGTGAAGAACGCAGCGCGCGATGGTTATACGCTGCTCATCGCGCGCATCGGGTCGCACGCGATCCTGCCGGCAATCGACAGCAAGACGCCATACAAGTGGAACGACTTCACGATGCTGTCGCTTCTCGAGCTGAATCCCTATGTGTGTGTCGTGAAAGGGGATTCGCCGTTGCGGTCGATGCCGCAGCTCGTCGCCCAGATTCGCAAGATGCCGGGACGTCTGAATTTCGCCACCTCCGGGGTCGGAACGATACAGAACTTCGGGCCGCAGTATCTGTTCACGCTTGCAGGTCTCACCAAAGACCACGCAATAGGCATTCATTACAAAGGCGGCGGCGAAGTGACGACGTCTCTGCTCGGCGGGCAGGTCGAGTTCGCGTGCAATAACCTCACGACCATCCTGTCGCATGTAAAAGCCGGAGCCCTGCGTGCGCTGATGGTCACGACGCCTGAGCGACTCGCTGATCTTCCCGACGTGCCGACATCGCGGGAGCTCGGCTGGTCTGCGATGGAGCGCATCACCGGCTGGACCGCATTGATGGGACCGCCGGCAATGGCGAAGGAAGCCACAGAAAAGTGGACGGAGGTGCTGGGCAAGCTCGCATCCGATCCCGAGTGGATCGCGGGCAACGCGAAACTGGCCGGAATCCCCGCAATCCGATCTGCGGCAGAAACAGAGAAGTTCGTGCGCGATCAGTACGAGCTTTACGAGCAACTCGCGGTTTCGCTCGGCATCCGGGAGTGAAATCGCGAATGGATTTCACTCGGGCCGGTACACGAACAGGGGGAACCCAAGGTTCCCCCCGTTACCCTCTTCCTTCGGTTGCGACTCAGCGCGATGCCGCCGTGGCTGTTGTGCTATTCTTGGGCTCTTCCGCCGGATGCGGGTCCCGATCCGGATTCGCGCACACTGGAGCTCCGACATGCGAACCGAAGTACACGTGCACGGCAGCATATTCCTATGCAAAGGCGTGAGACTGTCGCAGGTCGACCAGGCGCTGCGGCCGTGGCTCGACTACCTTGATGTCGACACGATAGCGGATGCGCACAGTCTCGAACGCGAAGAGCCCGGCTTGAGCTTCGACCCGAAAGAGCGCGTCGTGAATGTCTGCTGGACAGGCGAAGTCGGCCGCAGCTTTCAAAGCCGTTTGACCGAGGCGTTTCACAACCTCGGTCCATTGTCTGAATACGCCTCGGAAGTCGAAGTCACGTACTACCCTGAAGGCGGCGAAGACGAGTTCTATCAGATGTTCATCGGACCGAGCCCCGAGGCAATTCACGACTTTCGTCGCCAGTGTGTCGCTGAAGACGTGAGCAGCCTGCTCGCGCGCCATCTCGGCCAACAGGAGACGGAGCAGGTTGCTGCGCTCATCAATCAGCTTTTCGACGCATCGCGTGGAACGCGTCCAGAAACCGGCGAAGAGACCCCGAGCTCATCGACGGTAATTCCGCTGCATCCGCGGAATAAGCATTTGCATTAAAGAACGTGAGCCGCAGACGGTACGCCGTGAACTAAAGGGCTGCTCGAGGCAGCCTTTTTTGTTTTACACGGCGATGCCAGTCCGGTGAATTATTTTGTGTTGAGCGCTTCCGGATTCGCCACGTTGATCGGCTTGCCTTGTGCGAACGCAACGATCTGGTCGATCGCCACACCGTAAATGCCTTCATAGACGCGCTCTTCGACGTAACCCAGGTGGGGCGTGCAGATCGCGTTTTTCATTTTTAGCAGCGGGTAGTTTGCGTCGTAGACCGGCTCGCTATCGTATACGTCGATCGCGGCTCTCCCAGGACGCCCGTTCTTGAGCGCCTGCTCGAGCGCGCCGGC
>JAQGNH010000284.1 GCA_028291945.1 Betaproteobacteria bacterium | reverse complement strand
ACCGCATCGTGCGCCCCGACGGCGCGATCCGATGGATACGCGACCGCGCGTTTCCGGTGTTTCGCAACGAGCGCGAGGTCTACCGCATCGCGGGCCTCGCGGAGGACATCACCGAGAGTCGGCGCGCAGCGGAAGAACTGCGCCGCAGTGAAAGCCTCAAGAGCGCGATCTTTGAATCGTCGCTGGACTGCGTCCTGACCATAGACCATGAGGGAAAGATCGTCGAATTCAATCCCGCCGCGGAAGCTGCGTTCCGATTGACCCGGGACCAAGCACTCGGCAAGGACATGGTGGAATTGATCGTTCCGCCTCGCTTGCGGGACGCGCACCGTCGAGGGTTCGCCCATTACCTCGCTACGGGCGAAGGCCCTATCCTCGGCAAGCGGCTCGAGCTCGAAGCGATTCGCGCCGACGGCACGGAATTTCCAATCGAGCTGGCCATCACGGCGATTGGAGCGACATCGAGACCGATGTTTACCGGCTTTATTCGGGACATCACGCCGCGCAAAGAAGCAGATGGAAAAATCAAACGCCTTAACCGGGTACACGCGGTTCTGAGCGGAATCAGTACGCTCACCGTCCGCGTGCACGAACGCCGGGAACTTTTTAATGGGGCGTGCCGCATCGCCGTCGAGCATGGCAATTTCGGAATGGCCTGGATTGGCCTATTCGATCCGGTGACGGGGGACGTGACACCCGTCGCCTGGGCGGGTGAAAGCGCAGAAGAGATTACCAAAGACAAGGCTTCGGCCCGCGACAATCCACCGCGGGGACAAGGAGCGGTTGGGCGGGCTATCCGGGAGCGGCGCCCGGTATTCAATAATGACATCACCGCCCTTACTTTTCGCGGACCGCGTCTGCAGGAAATCCTGAGGGCGGGCTTCCGATCGCAAATCGCGCTGCCCTTGTTCGAGGATCAGGTGGTAGTGGGGACCCTCACGATGTATGCCAGAGAGTCAAACTTCTTCGACGATGAAGAACTGAGGTTGCTGACGGAGCTCGCGGGGGCCATCTCGTTCGCCATCGAAAATATCAGCAGGCAGCAGAGGCTCGACGAGCTGGCGCGAATCCGCGCCGTATCGAGCGAGATCAACGCGGCGATCATCCGCATCCGCGAACGCAAGCCCCTGCTCGAGGAGACCTGCCGCATCGTGTCCGAGCATGGGAAGTTCGAAATGGTCTGGATCGGCGCGATCGATCAGGATGGGCAAGAGGTCCGGGCGATCGCCTGGAGGGGATTTTCAGAGGAGACCGCGCGGGCGGTGACCGGGGCCAACATCAACGCCACGCAAGGTACGCTCGGCGAGGCCATTCAAACGCGTAAGCCCTCGGTGCGCAACGACATCGAAGCACAGCTTTCGGGGGGCGAGCTGCGGCAGGAAGCGCTGAAGCAGGGCTGCCGCTCGTCGATGTGCCTGCCCGTGGTGGTGGACGACAAGGTGACAGCCCTCATCGTCCTGTTCACCACCCGACGGGAATTCTTCGACGACGAGGAAATCGCGCTGCTCAACGAGATGGCCGGCAATATTTCGTTCGCGCTAGAGCATATCCAAAAAGAGGAAAAGATCGGTCGCCTCAGCCGCATCCAGGCGGTCAAGGGCAGCATCAATGCACTGATCGTGCGCGTTTGCGACCGCGACGAGCTTTTCACGGAGGCGTGCCGGATCGCAGTCGAACATGGCAATTTCGGAATGGCGTGGATAGGCGCGTTCGATCCGGCGACGCAGGACGTGACACCTGTTGCCTGGGCGGGTGAAAGCGCTGAAGAGATCACCAGAGCCAAGTCTTCCGCCCAGAACGACACACCGCGGGGACAAGGAGCGGTCGGGCGGGCGATCCGGGAGCGGCGCCTCGTATTCAATAATGACATCACCGCCCATAGTTTTGGCGGACCGCGTCTGCAGGAAATTTTGAAAGTGGGCTTCAGGTCGCAAATTACGCTGCCCTTGTTCGAGGAGCAGGCAGTCGTAGCGACCCTCACGATGTATGCCGGAGAGCCCAACTTCTTCGACGACGAGGAGCTCAGACTGCTGACCGAGCTCTCCGGCGACATCTCGTTTGCTCTCGAAAATATCAGCAGGCAGCAGAAGCTTGAGAAGCTGGCTCGGATCCGCGCTGTATCGAGCGAGACCAACGCCGCCATCATTCGCATTCATGAGCGCGAGGCGCTGCTGCGCGAGACATGCCGTATCGCCGAGACGTACGGGAACTTCAAGCTGGTATGGGTCGCGACGCTCGACCTGGAAAAGCAGAAACTCCAGCCGCTTGCGTGGAAAGGATTCGCTCCGGAGGCGGCGAATGCGGTTAGCTGGGCGAGCATGAGTGCGCGGGGAACGATGCGCGAGGCGATTCTGACCCGCAAACCTGCGGTGCGCAATGATATCCAGGATATGCCGGTGGGTAGCCTGAGGCAGGAGGCATTGCAGAAGGGCTGTGGTTCTTCAGTATGTCTTCCGCTAATGGTGGATGACAACGTCGTGGCCCTCATTGTGCTCTTTGCGCCGGGAGTGGGATTTTTTGACGAAGAAGAACTCACACTCCTCAATGAGGTGGCCAGCAATATCTCGTTCGCGCTGCACGCCATCGACAAGAACGAGCGGGTCGATTACCTCGCCTACTACGATGTGCTCACCGGGCTTGCGAATCGCAGTCTGTTTCTCGAGCGGGTCGGACAGTACATGCGCAGTGCTGTCAGCGGCGGGCACAAGCTTGCCGTGGGCCTGATCGATCTGGAGCGGTTCAAGAACATCAACGACAGCCTCGGCCAGGCGGGCGGCGACGCGCTGTTAAAGCAGGTGGCGGAGTGGCTAACGCGCAACCTGGGCGACCCCAACTTGTCGGCGCGAGTGGGTGCGGACCATTTTGCCGTGGTCCTGCCGGAAATAAGGAAGGAAGGCGACGTCGCCCGGCTGGTGGAAAAACTGGTGGAAGCTTTTCTGGAGCATCCGTTCCGCCTGAACGACACCGTGTTCCGCATCGCCGCCAAGGTCGGCGTAGCGCTATTCCCGGACGACGGCGCCGAAGCCGATGCTTTGTTCAAGAATGCCGAGGCCGCGCTCAAAAAGGCCAAGGCGAGCGGCGAACGATACCTGTTTTACACGCAGAAGATGAACGACTCAGTGGCGACCAAACTCACCCTGGAAAATCAGCTGCGGCAGGCGCTCGACAATGAAGAGTTCGTGCTCCATTACCAACCCAAGGTAAACCTCGCGAGCGGCAAACTGACCAGCGCCGAGGCGCTGATCCGCTGGAACGATCCGCGCACGGGCCTGGTGCCACCGGGCCGCTTTATCCCCGTGCTGGAAGAAACCGGATTGATCTATGAAGTGGGCCGCTGGGCGCTGCGCAAAGCCATCGAAGACTATCTGCGCTGGCGCACTGCGGGCCTGGCT
>JAQGNH010000277.1 GCA_028291945.1 Betaproteobacteria bacterium | reverse complement strand
TTGGGTAAGATCGACATCATCCTCGTCAGCCACATGCATGGCGACCACGTGGGCAACGCGCACAATAAGGCGCCCAACTCGGGCAGCTGCGAAAAGCCCGATATGTCGGTGTCGGCGGTGCCGAACTCGAGCACAGTGAACATTGCGCTCGCGAAGAAGGCAAAGATCGTGACGGGCAGCGAAATGCCGCCGTTCTTCGCCAACAAGCTGAAGGCGAATGGTGGCGACCCGAGCGATTCGATCCTCGCGCGCTTCGGTGGAAGCGTCACCATCGGCGGCGTGAGAATTGCGACAGTGCCCGCGTGGCACAGCAATGGCCTCGATCCCGACTACATCGGCGGCGAGCTGGGCAAGGGCATGAAGGAAGCGGGAATCGCCGGGGATGTCGGCCAGGCTACCGGCTATGTGCTGAAGTTCAGCAACGGCCTGGTGGCCTATCTTTCCGGCGATACCGGTATCACGGCCGAGCAGGAGAGAGTCGTGCGCGGCTATTACGCGGCGAAACTCGCCGTCATGAATATCGGCGATGTCTTCACCACAGGTCCGACGGAAGCGGCCTATGTGATCAACGACCTGGTCAAGCCCAATTCGGTGATCCCGTCCCACGCGAATGAAGTGGGGACCAAAGGCGGCAAAGTGGTGCCGGGGACCAAGACCGACACTTTCATGAAAGCCGTCAAGGTGCCGGCGCATGTTCCACTCAGCGGCAAGACAATGGAGTTCGACGGCGGCGGAAAATGCGTCGCCGGGTGCTGAGCAGGTGTTCCCGAAATAACTTGCCGGTTTTCCGTTCGGGCGGAGCTCGTCGAAGCTTGTCCTCGGGTTGCCGGAGGGCTCACCACGAACGGCAAGTTATTCCAGGACGGCTCCCGTGTTGACCACAGCGCACTCGCTCCCGCTCACCACGCCTCCTGAATCCGCTTCAGCTTCAACCGCTCGAGGATAAGAGCGTGTATCGCGCCGATGATGTCGCTCACAGGTACTGCGGTGTTCGCGTACTCCGGGTCCCATGCGTCCATAGGACGTGAATAGTCGGGTTGATTGCGCACCGTTCCTACATTCAGCGCGATGACGAGCATACGGCCTTCGCGAACGGTATAGATTGGCATCCCCGAAAATCCGGGTTTCGAACCACAATTGTGCAAGTAACCTCCTACGTCGATCTCTCCGATGATGGAGGCTCCCGTTGTGCCGACGAGCTTGTGATCGCCGCGTGCGACCACGTCCGCTGAGATGTCCTCGATCGGGAAAGCGGCGCACTTCAGTTTCCCGCTCAGCGCTTCGTATGTCGGGGCCGTTGCGGCCAACAACGCTGCAGGTTGCACCTCGTCCGGTCTGAAACAATCATCCAGCTCGAGAAGGGCCCAATCGCGCTTGATATTGGAAAGTCCGTCAGCACCCGGATCTCCGAATTGGATAGGCCGCGCTCTTTTGAGAAGCGGTCGACCAGCGGGTCCCCGTCCTGCCACTAGCACCAGCCTGGTCGTAGGAGCCGCATTGCGCAGTTCCGGACGCGACAGGTGCGGCTTCTCGAAAGCCAGATGCCGGTTTGTAAGGGCATGGCACCTCGATATGATGACCGCTGCGCCGACAGCAGATTGGCGCTCGTGCGTTCGTTGGATCCTTGTCGAATCGTGCAGGTCCGAGATGAGCAAGGCGATCGCGCTTTCCGGACTTCCAGGCTCTTGGCTGAACGCCACAAGTTCTTGCCAATAGCTGGTTCTGTGAAACCCAGCGCTAATGGCCTGCGTTGCCGATCCCGCATCGCGCGCGAACATGAAGACGAACAGAGACGCGCAGATGAGGAGCGCCGCCGATGCTGAGTTGAATCGTTGCTGCGGTCTCATGCGCACTTCCGCCCAAGTTTCTCACCCGCCGTGTATCGCTTGCAGAAAGGCCTTCGCGCCTCGCGCCATGAACTGTTTCTGGTGCACGTTGATCCAGCGTAGACCCAGATGCATGAAGTGAGTAACGGCTTCGAGGTCCTCCTGCACGTTCATGCCCGCTATGCGCCCCGCGTCAGCGACGCGTTTGATCGCATCCTCGACCGTAGCCTGCACTTTCGGATGCTTGCGCTGGCCTTTGAACCCCATCGACTCCGCGAGATCGTTCTGCCCGAAGTAGTACGCATCGATCTCCTTCATCTTCAGGAACGCGGGCAGATTGTCGATCGCGGATTGCGATTCCACCATCACGAGGAGGATCTTGTCTTCGTGGTTACCGTCGCCCCAGCGGCGCAAGCCCTCGATGATCGCGGTTGCATCGGCAGGCGTGTGTACGTGCGGGACCTGGACGCCGCCGGCGCCGCAGCTCAGATAGCGGTTGATGAGCCCCGGGTCGTTCGTCCACGGGCGTACGACGGATCCCATGTTGGCAACTCGCGCAGCGCGCGTGAGCTCGTCGACGAGCTTGAAATCGGTGCTGCTGTGCTCGCAATCGATGAACACCACGTCGAATCCCGTCCCGCCGATGAACTCGACCATCTGCGGCGTCGGGAAATCGGGGTTGCAGACCGTGATGATTTTCTTCGCGAGTATGCGTTGCTTGATCTTATCGGTCATGCCATTCCTATCGTTGCGAGCGCGGGATTTTCTGCCGCTGCTTTCAGCACCCCACGGTATCCACTCTACGCGATGTGCGTGGAAACGAGAACGCCTCGAACAACCGCCACCTCTCGGGAACAGGCGGCGGCTCCGAAACTTTACGCCCCCATGCTCGGAGGTCTGAGCGAGGCTGGAAGAGTGAGCATTCGGCAGTACTTACCCCGCTCGTGCCGACGTCGAGTGCGTGAGCGCTAGTTTTTTTCGCCACTCCCAAACGCTCGCTCTCAAAGTGAGTCAGCACTAGCACAGCGGCATACTGCCCGCTGGTCTGGAACTTGCGTGCTGCGGTGCGTGGCAGATCGGAGCATTGACACGAATTGTTGACTGTCTCGCTCTGACTCACTGCGAAACACGTGCATGAGAAGCGTGGCCGCGGAATATTAAGTTGTCGCCGCTCGGCGCAAGGCGAAGCGGGTTTCGTCTCCGTATGACGACGCGCGCGCCGACCCGCTATGTTCCGAGCCCCCATTCGCATGCTGTCTGAACCAAGTAATAACGGGACATTGTGAAAATATTAATCGCAGAAGCGGACGAACAGACCAGGCTCAGGCTCTTCGCCCTGCTCAGTCAGCGCGGGTATGAGGTGATGATCGCAACCAATGGCGCGGAAGCGTGCCGACTCTTGCAGCACGATGACGCGCCTTCACTCGCGCTCATCGGTCGCCACATGCCGGGGCTCGATGGCTTGGAGCTGTGTCGCACAGTGCGGCAATGGAGCAACGAACGCTACATCTATATGGTGATGCTCACGGTGCAGAAGGACACGCCCGACATCGTCGCCGGCATGCGTGCAGGAGCCGACGATTACATCAGCAAGAACTGCGCTTTCGATGAGCTCCATGCGCGGTTACGCGCCGGTGAGCGCATTCTGAAGCTGCAGGAACAGCTTCGCATCGAAGCCACCCACGATGTGCTTACGGGAACGCTGAACCGTCGAGCTATCCTGAGTCTGCTCGAGCGACAGGCGGCGCAAGCCACTCGGCACCCTTCTCAAGTAGGCATCCTGCTGCTGGACCTCGACCATTTCAAAAAGGTGAATGATAGCCATGGGCATACCACCGGCGATGATGTCTTGACGGAGACGGCGAAGCGCCTTGCCGCGCCGTTGCGGCGCTACGATGCTCTGGGGCGTTATGGTGGTGAGGAGTTTCTCATCGTCCTGCCCCGATGTGATCTCGAGCGAACTGCGGAGGTAGCAGAACGCGTACGCTTGTCCGTTTCCAAAACGCCAATAGACACATCCGCTGGAAAGATAGCGATCACCGCGAGCATCGGTGCGGCAGCCATGGATCAGGGGCCAGTGTCTGCACACGACCTGATTCAGCGCGCCGATCAGGCACTATACGATGCGAAGGCACTCGGTCGAAATCGTGTAGCGACGCGTGTCAGAACTTTAGAGCACGCGTGCTGAGTTTAATCGACGCTTTGCCGGCCCGGGTCCTCAAGACCACTTGCATCATCAGAAGCCGGCTTTTTTTAGAAACTCTTCGAATGCAGCGCTCCACGCGGCGTGATTGCCCGTGAAGCTGGGATGTCCGTCATCCTTGTACCGCGGCAGCTGCACTAAGCTCGCCTGGCCGCCAGCACTCACGAATGCGTCGAACCACTTGCTCGGCAAGAACTTGCCCCAGTAGCGATCGTTCTCACTGTAGAACCAGAGCATCGGCACCTTCGCTGTCTTGCCGTACGCGGCGAAGACCTTTTGCAGAAGATCGGGCCGGCACGGGTTTTCCGGTCTGTTGTCGGGGTCTCCGCCACTACCGCCCGCGAAATTGACTGCGGCAACAACGCCCGGAGGATTCATCGCGGCAATGGCGACGGCGGTCGCTCCGCCGAACGACTGTCCGACCACGACGCCGCGCGACACGTCCACGTACGAAAGCGTCTTCGCATGATCGAGCACGGCAAGCGTCTGCGTGGCGGCAGCCCTGAATACCGGCTCATAGATCTTGCCTTGGCAAGTGCCGGAATACTCGACGTCTTGGCCACCGCTCGGGCCATAACCGACACGCGTCGGGATGAGCACAACGAACCCGAGCGAAACGAAGTATCGAGAATTCTCCGTATATCGCTGTCGCCCCATCTTCGCGAAGTTAGCCGCCGATGCGGGCCTGCCATGGTTGAGAATCAGGAAAGGCGCTTTTTCTCTGCTGTCGTCGCGCCAGCTCGTCACCTGTATGTTCTGGGTCGAGACCTGGTCGTAGATGGTTCTCACGGTGACCGGTACCTCGAACACGTCCTCGACGACCGCGGCATCGGCGGCAGTGCTGGCGGCGAGGAGGCAAACGGTAAACAGACCTACCCACGATGCCCACGCGTCCGTCACGTTCCTCCTGCTATCGGATAACATGCGAGTGCTAGTACATCACGGAAGGTGACGGAAGTGCACATCCGAAAGAATGTTCTCGCTCGCTGCCGCTCGTTGATCATCGTTGTCGTGATGACGCTCGCCAGTTGCGCCGCGATCGACCCACATGGAGAAACGAACGCGCTGATGGCGGAAGGTCAGCAACTCTATTCGGCACAACGATACGACGAGGCGATCGCCCGGTTCCGCGCAGTTACCGCAACGGCCCCCGGCTTTTACCCGGCATACGTAGGGCTCGCGAGGTCGTTCATGGCGAAGGGCGCCTGGGCTGACGCGGTCGTTAATGCGCGTAGAGCGATGGAGCTCAGCCGCGGCGCGCCGGACGTTCTGCCTGTACTTCTGGATGCGCTCTACGGCGGCGGCACCGACGCGCTGGCGAGGGGCGCGTTCGTCGACTCGATCGGCTACTTCGGTGAATACGTGGGGCACCAGCCCGGCAATTTCAGGGCGTGGCTCAATGTTGCCAAGGCATATGCGGGGAATCGTCAGTTTATCGAGGCGCTCGGTGCGTTACGGAGAGCGCTTGAAACAGGACCCGGCGGCGCTGAGCGTACGGAGACCCTCCAGTCGCTGCTTGCCGCCGGGAAACAGGCGTTCGACGCGCGCGACTACGGCAGCGCGATCAATTTGCTGCGCGAGTACGTGAAGTTCAACGCATCAGACTGGTCCGCCTACCTGACGCTGGGCAAAGCATACTGGGAGTCTGGCGCTATGAGGGATGCGTTGAGCACGTTTGCCAGAGTTCTCGAGCTGAATCCCCGCAATACCGAAGCGCTGAATTTGCTCCAAGGCCGGTAAGTGGACCCGGTATACCGCTTGCTGAGCTTTTCACGACTATCCACACCTCAAGGGACTTCTGCTATGGGCCTCCTCAGTTCAATTCTCGGCGGCATCGCGGGTAACGCGCTTGGTCGCTCCAGCGGTATGGGCGGTTTGCGGGGACTGGGTCGCGGCGGCGGACGGAGCAGCATTCTCCTGGCGCTTTTGCCGGTCGTGCTCAGCATGCTCGCCAATCGCAGGGCCAACGCGACGATGGGTCGCAATGCTATGCCGGGTGTTGGGCTCGGTACCGGTGCTGGCGGCTTGGGCGGGCTTGGTGGACTGGGTGCGTTGGCCGGCCTGGGTGGTCTCGGCGCATTGCTTCACCGCTTTCAGGAGAAGGGGTTTGGCGATCAGGTGCAGTCCTGGGTTGGCACGGGCGCGAACCAGCCGATCGAGCCGGAGGCGCTCTCACAGGTTTTCGGTAGTGATGAGTTATCGAAGATCGCATCGCAAGCAGGCGTAACCGAGGACGAGGCGCGCACGGGCTTGTCCCAGTTGCTGCCGCAGGTCGTCGATCACCTCACGCCGCACGGGCAGCTTCCCGACCCGGATCAAGTGAGCTCGAGCATCGATGAGGCCGCGCGGGAGTTGCAGGAGCAGACGCAGTAGGCGCGGGGCCGAAGTCGCATCGGTTCCGCGGGATCTTCGCCCGACCGGCAGAGCCTTTTTCACTCACGGCAATCTTAAGAGCACTGCGTGTTGAGCAATCGCCGCGCCCTTTAGATATGCGGACGTAGCATCGCTCCCCCCATCCTAACCTTCCTCCGCAAGCGGAGGAAGGGACCTCATGCGCTTGCGCGCGCTTCGTCGACCCCGTTCAGTTGACCCCCACGAACGGCGGAACCTTTCGTTTGAAGCCCGCCAGCGCTTCGGCGATCTTGAATCGCGACGGAAATGGAAACGAAATATGTTTCTGGATGTGTGCGTCGCGCACGTACTTCTCGATCGGCATACCTTGGACGATGCCCATACCGCCGAAGAGCTCGACGCCCTGCTCAGTCAGACGCTGGACCGCCGTTCCGGTGAAGGCCGTCGCCATGTGCTCGTACGGCCGATTTTCGACAGTGCCGTCCTCGATCGCTTCGGGATGGTCTTTGACCCACGCCGCCGTCCAGATGAGCCGCCGCGCCGCCTCCAGGTTCATCGCCATCTCGGCGAGCGTCAGACCCACCGCCTGATGCTTGATAATGAGCTTGCCGCCGGAGACACGCTCCTGCGTGTACTTGAGCGTTTCCTCCAACGCTGCGCGCCCGAGACCCAGCGTGAGCGCGGCAATCGTCGGATGAGTACCTATGTCGGTGCGACCTTTGGGTGACGGCGGCAGGATGCGGCCTTTCGGAACGCGCACGTCGTCGAAGAAAATTTCCGCATTATCGCCGACGCGTCGTCCCATCTTCGGCAGTGGACGGCGCACGAGGCCGGGTGAACTACCCTCGACGAGAAACGGCTTCGCGCCATCAGGCGTCTGCGCCATGACGACGAGCAGCTTGGCGAGGTAGCCGACGGTCTGGAAGTTCTTCGCGCCATTGATGATCCACGAGCCATCAGGCTGCTCGACGGCGCGCGTTTTCAGGCGAACGTTGTCGGGCGTTTCGGTGAAGTAATCGAAACCGACATCCGTGTCGGGTTCGTGTATCGCGACGGTCGTAAAGTAGAGGTCATCGTCCAGGAATTTCGGGAGGAAGTACGCCTTCTGCTCGGGCGTCATGCGGAGCTCGATCCAGTCGCGCGCGCGGCGCGCCGTCAGCATGAAGTAGTAGGCCGTGCCGAGCTCGCCCGCAGCGAGTTCCTCGGCGACAAGGCACGACGTAAGGTGATCGGACATACCCGAGCCGCCGTTCTCTTCCTGCAGCACGAAGGTGCGGAAACCGAGTTGCGAGCCTCTCTTGAGAAGATCCCACGGAATGCGCTTTTCCCAATCGGGCTCGCGATCGAGCGCCATCGCCTTGGGTTTGATCTCCTCCTGCGCGAACTTGCGCGCGAGGTCCCGAAACTCGCGTTGCTCCTCCGACAAACGGATATCGAACATCATCACTCCCTTAAGAAAGTCATCGCGAGCACACCGTGCGTGGCGATCTCGTGGCGCACGCAAACCTCAATCCACCCGCGCGCCGCTATCCTTGATCGCCTGTCCCCATTTCGCCTGCTCGCTCTTGATGTACGCGGCGAATCGCTCCGGTGTGCTCGTCATGATGTCGGCGCCAAGCGCACCGATGCGGTCGCGTGCGTCGGACGCTGCCATCACCTTCACAATTTCACTGTTAAGCCGCGCAACGATCTCCTTCGGCGTCGCAGCCGGTGCCAGCATGCCCCACCACGAGATCACTTCGAAGCCCGGGTAACCGGACTCGACGATCGTCGGCACATCCGGCAATGATGGGGAACGCTCCAAGCTGCCGACCGCGATCACGCGCACCTTTCCGCTTTTCTGGAATTGCGCCGTGGACAGCACTGACGTGAACATCAGCGCGACGTGACCGGCGACAAGATCCGTAAGCCCCTGGTTTGCGCCTTTGTACGGCACGTGCAGCACATCCGTGCGCGTGGCTTTCTTCAGCAGCTCCATGCCGAGGTGCCCCGCGCTGCCGCTGCCTGTCGACGCATAGTTGAGTTTTCCGGGTTTCGAGCGCGCAAGCGAGATCAAATCTTTGAGCGAATGCACCGGCAATGAAGGATGAACAGCGAGCGCGTGCGGCGACGCAATCACGAGACTGATCGGCGCAAAGTCGCGCGCTGGATCGTAGTTCACCTTCGTGAGGCCTGGGCTGATCGCAAGATTACCGGTCTGGCCGATGACAAGAGTATGGCCATCCGGTGGCGCCTTCGCGGTGAGCTCGAGCGCGATCGTTCCGTTCGCGCCAGGACGGTTGTCGGGAATCGCCTGTTGTCCGAAGGATTCGCCGAGCTTCTGAGCGATATAGCGGCCGGCAATGTCAGTGGCGCCGCCCGGCGGGAAAGGAATGATGATCCGCAGCGGCTTCGCCGGAAACGCTTGTGCTGAGACGAGACCGGGCGAGGCGAGCAGCAGCGCGACGAACGAGCCCGCAATTCGAATGCGTGTTCTCATGTCTCCGTCCTTCCCGCGGGCCATAATACGCCACATGAACGTCATACAGATGCAGAAAGGCGGTGGGCCGGAAGTCCTCGAGCTCGCGGAAAAGCCACTACCAGAGCCCACGGCCGGTGAGGCGCGCGTTCGCGCCGAGGCGATTGGCATCAGCAGCGCCGATATGCTCGTGCGCAAAGGCATCTACAGCTGGATGCCGCCACTGCCGGCGATTCCCGGTAACGAGATGGCGGGCATCGTGGATGCGCTCGGACGCGATGTGACGGACGTTCGTGTCGGGCAGCGGGTGCTCGTGAGCTCGCGTGAGCTTTCGTTCCGCGGCGGCTGCTACGCGCAAGCGATCTGCGTTCCCGCAGCCTCCTTGTTCCTGCTCCCGCAAACGATCGCGCCGAACGATGCCGTCTGTCTGCCCAACTACCAGCTCGCCGGTGCGCTGCTGTACGAGTCCGGCGTGCGCAAGCCGCGGAGCATCGTCGCGTACGGCGCGAGCGGAGGCGTCGGGATGGCACTGCTTCAACTCGCGAAGGCCGATGGCATCGCGACAATCGGGATAGTAAGCACCGAGGAGAAGCGCGCTTTCGTTCAGCGTGCGGGAATCGAGCACGTGCTTATACGCGGCAAAGACGATCTTCGCGAGCGTGTCATGGCGCTGACGGGAAACCGAGGCGTCGATGTGGTATACGCAATGGCGGGGCCGAGCGCGGCGTTCATCGGCAATCTCGACCTGCTCACGCCTCTAGGCACTGTCCTTTCGTTCGCAATCCTTGGCGGCCTTATGCCGGATGCAGACGTTTTCGGAGAGCTGAGAAAACGGTTGGGCAAAAGCCTGGGCGTGCGCTGCTACTCGATCCACACGCTCGATCACGACCGTGAGCTGCGGCGTGCGCTGATGGAGCGCGCGATCGAGCTCATGGCGACCGGGCGCTTACGTCCGCGGCCGCCGACCGTGGTGCCGCTCGCAGACGCCGCGCGTGCTCACGAGATGATGGAGGCGGGACGCACGTTGGGGAAGATCGTGCTGGTGCCTTAGCGTGCGCCGCGCAGGAGTGCGAGTCACCCTTGGCGTTGTTAGGCGTAGCCTCGATATAGACGATAGCAGCACCTGGCGCATGGCAAGCTTGACCGGTGTATGCGTGCCCTGATTGAGCAGTGAAAAGGCCGCGCGTTGCGTCTACCGGGTTGGTGCAGCGCGAATGCGTTTGAGCTCCGCTGAAGGAGGGGTCACGCGAGCGTCGTAGGGATGTTCGCTCTTACCGAAGAACTGCATGATGCGCTTCACGTAGCCTCGCGTTTCCGCGAATGGCGGTATTCCGCCGTACCGATTGACCGCGCCTTCGCCAGCATTGTACGCGGCTGCTACAAGCAGCACGTTACCTTCGAAATAGGCAAGCAGCCAGCGCAAGTACGCCAATCCGCCCCGCACATTCTGTACGGGGTCGAAAGGCCTCGAAACATTGAAGCGCTCTGACGTTTCCGGAATCAGCTGCATCAAGCCCTGCGCGTTCTTTTGCGAGCGAGCAGTCGGATTGAAATTCGATTCCGCGCGGATCACTGCAAGCGCTAAACGGGGATCAACGCCGAACTCCGGTGCCAGCTTATTGACAAGCTCGAGCGCTTTCTTCTGAGAGACCGTCACCGGGACGAATTCTTGTGCGCTCTGAGTGATGTCCGAACCGTCCTGAGACGTTCGCGCCGCGAGCGCGGGTTTGCTACGAAGACATTCGGGTTTTTCGGGTGGAGCGTCACCGACGTAGCGCTGCATGCGAGCTGCGTATTCATGGCCCTGCCGCGCTGCCAGCGTGAAAAAAAAGGCGGCCAGGCGGTCGTCGCGAGGAATTCCGCGGCCGTTCGCGTACATCCAGCCGAGGCTGAACTGAGCTTCGGCGTCTCCCAGCCGGGCAGCTTGGCAGTAGAGCTGCACCGCCTTATGCGCGTCTTTGGTAACGCCTTCTCCGTGTTCGTAAGCGCGGCCCTCCG
>JAQGNH010000264.1 GCA_028291945.1 Betaproteobacteria bacterium | reverse complement strand
CAACGATACCGTACCAACTCGCAGCTTCGTAACCGGGCAGAGTTTCCGCAAGCGCAGGGATGTCCGGTGCGGCCTGCGTGCGTTTCGCGCCGGTTACGGCCAGCGCCTTCAGGCGTCCGGCCCTGATGTTGGGCAGCGCGGAAGCGAGGTTCGGAAAGTACATCGTCACCTGCCCGGAGATCGTGTCGGCGAGCGCCTGGTTGGTGACCCGGTACGGCACTTCGACGATGTTGATCCCCGTCATGGAGCGCATCAACTCCGCGCTCAAGTGACTCGCCGAGCCGCGGCCCGCCGTAGCGTAGTTGAGCTTGCCCGGGTTCGCTTTCGCGTACTCGATCAATTCCGGCACCGACTCGGACTTCAACTGTGCACCCACGACCAGCACTGTCGGAAACGTTGCGACCGCGATGATGGGCGCGAAGTCGCGGAAAACGTCATACGGCAGATTCTTGATCAGGATCGGGCTCACCACGATCGAAGGCGAGGCGATCAGCATCGTGTGACCGTCGGGCGTCGACTGGGCGGCCATTCCGGCGCCGATCGTGCCCGAAGCCCCATCTCGATTTTCTACCACCACCTGCTTACCCAGGCTTTCCGAGAGCTTGATAGCGATCTGCCGCGCGACGATGTCGGCAGCCGTTCCGGAACTGAACGCCACGATGATGCGCAACGGTCGTTGAGGAAACGCCTGGCCATGTGATGAGGCTGCGCACAGTAACGACACGATTGCGAACAGCATCGTGCTTGCACGCCGGTCGTTCATGGTTCGACGGCGCTCAGCACGAAGGGTGTTCAAGCTCATCGAGACTGCTCATGAGGTCTCGTCGTGTTTGCGCTGTAGCGGGCGAGAAACGCGAGTGTAACTCGCGCGCACTCGTCGGGATCCGTCGCGCCCACGTGATAACCATCACCCGGCAAAGCGGCGATCTCCGCCTGCGGCAAGCGTTCGCGGTACATATCGACGTCGGATCGACTGTAAGCGCGCCTCGGCGATGTCGTGGTCAGCACAAGCGAAGGACACTTTACTTCGTGCAGCGTCGCGCCCACATCGATGGTACTCACCCATTGCATGTACGCACGCGCTGTCTCGATCGCGGTGCGTCCCATGAGATCGATCCACCATTCAGAACCTTCACGCGACATGCTGCTGCCGAGCCGCGGCGGCATCGTCTGCTGTGCCCAGCTGCGCACGCCGTGTGTCTCCATGTGGTCCAGCCATTGCTGCGGCTGTGGCGGTGCGAGCGGAGTCGACGCGAGCGTGATCGTCTTTACCAGCTCGGGGTGCATGCGTGCGAGCTCGATCGTGACGAGTCCTCCACTCTTCGCGCCGATGACGTGGGCCGAGCCACCACCGAGCTCTGTAACCACGCGCGCAGCGGCGGCGACGAAGCCACCCGTCGTGAACGTTGTTGCACTCGTGACCGGGCTCGACTTCCCAAAGCCATGCTGGTCGAAGCGGATGACGCGGTAACGTCGTCCCAAATGCGGCACCCACCCGCGCCACGCTTCGGTGCACTCGGTGAAGCCGTGAATCATCACGACGCTTTCCGGCGTCGTCCACGGATCGGTCCAGTCGTCGACCTCGTAGAAGATCCGCGTGTCGCTGTTCAGTTGTAGATAAGGCACTCGAGAGTTAGGCCGAGTGTTTGTCGATGAACTTTCGTGTAACACCCGCGGTCATGTCGGGATCGGTTGCGGCGGCGTGATAGCCGTCGACCGCCAGCATGACGAGCTCGGCATTCGGAATTGTCTTCTGCCAGCTCTCGAACACTTCGCGTCCACGATGTTTAGTGTCGGTCCCGATGACGAGCATTGGGCATCGAATGCGCTTGATATCTTCGCGTATGTCGATCGCACCGACCCAGCGCAAGTACGCGTGTGCGGTCGACACCGCCGTCTGCCCCATCATGTCGGACCACCAGTCTATGCCGGCTTCCGGCATCTTGGTCCCCATGCGGCTGCGCTGCGTGCGCTTCGCCCAGCTGCGCATGCCGTCGCGTTCCATTTCCTCGATCCAGCCTTGGGCCGCAGGCGGAGTCACTGGCGAGCAGACCGCCGCGATCGTCTTGACAAGCTCCGGACGTGTCGCCGCGAGCGTCATGACGCTGATGCCGCCGCTTTTCCCGCCCACCACGTGTGCACGCCCGCCCGCGACCTGCTTGATCACCTGCGCGAGATCGTCGACGTAGCGCTCGGTCGTCAGCTGATAGTCCTTCGCGACCGCGCCTGATTTTCCGAAGCCGCGCTGATCGACGCGAATCACACAGTAGCGCCGCGAAAAATGCGGCACCCACTGACGCCAGGCTTCGCTGTTCTCGGTAAAACCGTGCACGAAGAGCACGCTATCGGGCCGCGTCCACGGATCGGTATGATCGTCGATGGTGTAGAACAGCTTGCAATCCTGCAGTTCCAGGTAAGGCATCTCAACTCCTGTGGACTTGCCGAAAATCGTTGCTCACTGCGGCGGTTACTCCCCTCCTTGGAGCTCAGGAGCGCCAGGATGTTCAGGGAGAACCGCATCTGAGCCTTATTGGGCTCGAATGCCGTTCTCCTTGATGATCTTCGCCCACTTCGTCAGGTCTGCGCGAATGATCGCATCGAACTCCGCGGGTGTGTTACCAACCGCGGTGGCGCCTTCGCCCGTTAGCACCTGTGCAAATTCCGGAGAGCGAACGACTTTGACGATTTCCTGGTGCAGTCGATCGATGATCGATTTCGGTGTTCCCGCCGGCGCGAGGATTCCGTTCCAGCCGCGAGCTTCGTAACCGGGCACCGTCTCACCGATCGCGG
Organism: Betaproteobacteria bacterium; assembly: GCA_028291945.1. Classification (GTDB taxonomy): domain Bacteria; phylum Pseudomonadota; class Gammaproteobacteria; order Burkholderiales; family SG8-41; genus JAQGMV01. The sequence continues at coordinate 186 of JAQGNH010000264.1, read as the reverse complement.
GCACGTCGGGCAGCACCGCGATGCGCTGCTTCGCGCCAACGCCGAGCGCGCGAATGCGGCCTGCCTTGACCTGTGGCACGACCGTTCCCGCGGATCCAATCAGGTAGAAGTCGATTTCGCCCGACATCAGCGCAGTCAGAGCCTGTGGCGAGCCCTTGTAATTCACTTGCGTAAATTGGAATCCCG
>JAQGNH010000260.1 GCA_028291945.1 Betaproteobacteria bacterium | reverse complement strand
TCCGAACCGAGATGGTGAAATGGGCAAAGGTGGTGAAAGCGGCCGGGATCCAGCCGGAATAGACCAAACGGAAAGCGCCGCGCCGTGCGACGGCCTCAGACTTGTCAGTCCCGCGCACGCGGGATCCAGTGAGCTATCATCGCGGGAACCGAGGCCGATGCGAACGTCTGCGCGGCTAAGCAGTTCAGCGAATCGGTGGTTGTGCGCGCGCCAGCATTGCTGCGAGTTCCTCGAGCCGATTCACCATCGAGCCGGTGAAGTCCGCCACGCATCCCGCGTGAGGCTCGCTTCGCACAGCGGGCGGCTCGTCGAGCCGAAGGTATTCGGCGGTGAGGCGGCACGCCGCGTTGCGATACGCCATCCAGGTCTCAACTGCTGTAGTTAACGCCGAGCGCAGCGCGGGAGAGGTTCCTACCACAGTGCTTCGCATTTTGGAACGAATCGGTTCGTCGTAGCGGCTCAGCTTGATTGGTTGCGTGTGCACAGGCATGTTCCCGGCCTCGGCCAGCCGAGCGGCGCGTGCCGTCAGGTCGTAAGGCTCGTAGCCGTCAGGTAGCGGATATCGGAATGAAGATGCGCCGAAGTTGAACGTGAAAAGATCACTGCCATGGGGCACTTTGCGAGTCGGCGCAACATGCGCGGCTGGCACATAGGAACCGGCGGCCCCTGATGCACGGGGTCGACCCTTCAGCCTCTGGCTTGCAACCCACTGGCCATCGATACCAATGTCAAGTTTCTGAGAATCGGTGTCGAGCGCGAACTGAAGCACTTCGCCGCCAAGCAACATGCGGCGGATCTGCTCCGGCATGCGGATGAATGGGTGGCTCGCATAAGGGGTATCGACGCCAACCTCAGGCGGGACCTCGCTCAGGGTAGCGGCAGGATGATGGAACACCTCCCAATACCACCGTCCCGTTCGCCGGCCTACGCCTGCGACCGCATCGACAAACGGCATCGTGTAATCATATCTGATCGTGAGCGTCTCACTCCCCGCTATCCTGAATACAACCTTTTCCGAACCGTCAGGACGGGATGGCGGCGCCCCGCGGGGCTCTGCTGAACGACCGCTACGCGGCGTGTCCTCGAGCGTCGCCCAGGGATACAGATAACGATGGAGGGACGCGTCCGCCAACGGCGTGACACCTGATCGATCGTCCTTTCTGTTCAACGCCCGAAGCAGCGCGCCTGCGAGCTTTTCGTCCTCGACGGTGAAGGACTGCCATGCGCGAATAGCCTGCGCAAACTGCCCTTCCAGCAAAGGCGGGACTGCGTCGATGCGCTTCAACGACTGTTCCGACGCGCGGCTTTCGACCGTCCCGCAGATAAGCGCAGCCGAGAGTAGTGCCAGCGAAATTCGTCGTGATCGGGACATGATATGAGCGTGAGCGGGACAATGGATTATGCGGGCAGACCGTTTCAGGAGCTGCGCATTTTGCTGCGGTGTTAATCACGACGCATAAGCCTGCAAAGCAGACAGGCATACTGTCGTCGCGGAACGATCGAGGAGAGATCTTGGACGACAATTCGAACGAGAAAACACTGAAAGCCCTGCGGCGGATTGTCAGAATTACGGCAATGGTGGCTTTTCCGATCGTGCTCGTTTGGTCGGACGCGGTGCTTGGGTGTTCCTGCTTTACACCCACGCCTCAGCAGCTCGTCGAGTCGACAACGCTCATCTTCCGCGGGCAGGTCCAGTCGGTGGATGCGAAAGCGGGCCGTGCTCGGTTCACGGTCGAGCGGCTGTACAAGGGCGTCGTGCAAGGCACCGAGATCGAGATCCGGTACAACAACGGCCCGGGTTCGATGTGTGGAACGGGCTTTATGGCAGGTGGGACTGAAACGGTATTTGCCAACGGCGACACCGGCTCTTTCGTCACCGGCATGTGTCAAATGATCCCGTACCAATCGGCGCCGCTGAAGTTCCAGCCTGCACTCGACGCCTATCGTCTCGCCGTGCTCGAAGCGGTTGCAGTTACCGACAGCGAGCCGAATTCGTGGAATGCATGGCTCGGCCTCGCACGCGTGCACGAGACTTATCGCGACCATCTGGCCGTGATCAGCGCGTTGGACCACGTGCTGGAGATCGGGGCAGCCAGTGCCGATGTGCATACCAGGCGCGGCGAAGCACTCGCTGCTTTGCAGCGGTTCAGGGCGGCGCTCGAGGAGTATGACAAAGCGCTCGCGCTCGAACCGCAGAACGGGCCAGCACGACGCGGCCGCGATCAGGCCCTTCTCAAGCTCGGGCGCGTGGCCGAGATCGATCCTGACCGGCGCGATTAATCCGGTATGGAGCTGCCTGCGGCCGAATGTCCGGGGCGCGACCTTGAAAAGTAGGAAGGGTCAGGTCCATATTTGCATTTGCGGCAAAGTCGGACCTGACCCTACATTAACTCTTGACCCTACATTAACTCTTAACTTGGCGGCACCTCGACATCCAGCAGCGGCGCGTATTGCTGCGAGCCGAAGATGTCGGTATCGCCCGGGCTGCCGCTGGGGCTCTCGCGATAGATCGTGAATTTGATCGCGTTGGCGGGATCGAACTCGACGAAGTCCGAGATGCGCTCGGCCGGAATCCCGTAGAGCTTCGCCACGCTCTCCCGCG
>JAQGNH010000258.1 GCA_028291945.1 Betaproteobacteria bacterium | reverse complement strand
GTAATTGGACGAACAAGGGGGCGACGCCCCCTTGTAAATCCCCCAAGTTAGTCTGAGGAGGAGTCGTCATGGCGCGAATGAAGTTTCTTTGCGATGCCGAGCGCTGTATCGAGTGCAATGGGTGTGTAACTGCATGCAAGAACGAAAACGAGATTCCCTGGGGCGTCAACCGCAGGCGCGTGGTGACGCTCAATGACGGGTTGCCGGGCGAGAAATCGATGTCGGTTGCGTGCATGCACTGCTCCGATGCGCCGTGCATGGCGGTGTGCCCGGTCGACTGTTTCTACAAGACGGAAGAGGGTGTGGTCCTGCACGACAAGGATCTGTGCATCGGCTGCGGCTACTGCTTCTATGCATGCCCCTTCGGTGCGCCGCAGTTCCCTCAGGACGGCGCGTTCGGGCTTCGCGGCAAGATGGACAAGTGTACGTTCTGCGCCGGAGGCCCCGAGCCCGATGGCAGCGAAGCAGAATTCAAGAAATACGGCCGCAACCGGCTCTCCGAGGGCAGGCTCCCTGCATGCGCCGAGATGTGTTCGACTAAAGCGCTGCTCGCCGGCGACGGTGACGTCATATCGGACACCTACCGCCAGCGTGTATTGAGGCGCGGCACGGGCTCCGACGTCTGGGGCTGGGGCAGTGCATACGGTCGGCCGGAGACACAGCCCACTGCACAGCGGTCGAAATAGGTTGTCGCTGCGCTATGTTCATTGCAATCGCCGCGTCCAGGACAACAATGGATTCCGGATCACCTCCGCTCGTGCGGGTCCGGAATGACGAGAACACCGTCATCCTGGCGAAAGCCAGGATCCATCTTAGAAACGCGTTGAAAATCAAAATGGATCCTGGATCTATTTCGCTCTCGCGAAAGGTCCAGGACGACGTTTTCACGACCTCTCCGCGGTTGTTCGGCGTTCCACCCTGCGTTTCTCCTCCTCCTTACGCGCGGAACCCGATGTCGGAGAGGTCCTTTTTATTCACGAATGGGAGCGCGTTCCTGCGTCCATAGCAACATGAATCTCGACCCAGTCATCCTTTCGCGCATCCAGTTTGCGTTCGTCATCGGTTTTCATTTCCTGCTGCCGGCGTTCACGATCGGGCTGTCGGCGTACATCGCGGTGCTGGAGGGGCTGCATCTCGTGACGAAGAAGGCGGTTTACCTTCGCCTTTCGACGTTCTGGATCAAGCTCTTTGCGGTCGCGTTCGGAATGGGCGTGGTCTCCGGCATCGTCATACCTTTTCAGATCGGCACCAACTGGAGCGGCTATTCGGACGTGACGGCCAGCGTCATCGCGCCCCTGATGACGTACGAAGCGATGATGGCGTTTTTCCTCGAGGCCGGGTTTCTCGGCGTGCTCCTGTTCGGACGCAAGCTCGTGCCGCCCTGGATGCACTTTTCGTCGGCGGTCATTGTTGCCATCGGAACGCTCTTCAGCGCGTTCTGGATACTCGCGGCGAACAGCTGGATGCACACGCCTGCGGGGTTTGAGATCGTCGATGGCCGCTTCGTTCCGACTGATTGGTGGGCCGTCGTCTTCAACCCTTCGTTCCCGTATCGACTCCTGCATACTGTCACGGCGACTTATCTCACGACTGCATTCGCCGTGATCGGCGTGGCGGCATGGTATCTGCGTCACGGCCGTCACGTGGACGAGGCAAAGGTAATGCTCGCGATGGGCGTCATACTCGCGTCGGTGCTGGTGCCTGCGCAGGCGCTGATCGGCGATGCGCACGGCCTCAATACGCTTGCATACGAACCGCAGAAAGTCGCCGCAATGGAGGGATTGTGGGAAACGCGCACTGCAGTGCCCGCGGTCCTCTTCGCAGTGCCCGACGAAGCTAATGAGGTCAACCGATTCGAGATTTCCGTACCGCACCTGGCGAGTCTCTATCTGACGCACAGCTGGGACGGCGCGGTGCGAGGTCTCAAGAGTTTTGCGGCCGACGATCGGCCCCCGGTCGCCCCCGTATTCTTCGCGTTTCGCATCATGATCGGCATGTGGGCGATCATGTTTGCTTTGACCGTGTCGGCGTGGTGGCTCGCATGGCGTGGAAGGCTTTTTACGAGTCGGGGCTACCTGCGTGCCGCAACGTGGGCCATTCCTGTCGGTTTCGTGGCGGTGACTGCCGGTTGGACGACGACCGAAGTGGGACGCCAGCCCTACGTTGTTCACGGTTTGTTCCGGACGAGCGACGCCGTGACGCCGATGCTGACCGGCAGCGACGTCGTTACATCGCTCCTCGCGTTTATCGCCGTGTATATCGTCATATACGGGGCAGGCGTCTACTACCTCGTACGTCTCGTGCGGAGAGGTTTCGGAAGCGATGAGCCGCTCGCGCCGCTGGATAAACGATCCGAGCGAGTGGTGTCGGGCCTGGGTCAGGCGGCCGCCCTCATACCTGCTGCTCAGCCGCAGCTTGTCGCAAGCGCACGTGTTGCTCAGAGCGACGTGCATCGAGGGGCAGGCGCGCTCTTGCGCGTCCAAGCCAAAGGAACGACTGAATCATGACCCTCGATCTCGTGCCGTTGTGGACCATCCTCCTTGCTTTCGGCGTGTTCATGTACGTTCTGCTCGACGGCTTCGATCTGGGCGTCGGGATTCTCTTTCCGTTTGCACCCGACGATCGCGCGCGCGACGTGATGATGAATTCGGTCGCTCCCATCTGGGATGGGAACGAGACGTGGCTCGTGTTCGGAGGCCTCGCGCTCTTTGCCGCATTTCCACTCGCGTTCGCGATCGTGGTGCCGGCCGTGTACTTCCCGGTCCTGTTCATGCTGCTCGGTCTGATTCTTCGCGGTGTCGCGTTCGAATTCCGACCGACAGCGCCTGAGCATCGCGGCCTCTGGGACGGCGCGTTCTTTCTGGGCTCGCTCGTCGCAACGTTTGCTCAAGGTTGTGTGCTTGGGAAATTCGTGCAGGGATTCGCCGTGAACGGGCGGCAGTATGCGGGCACCGCCTGGGACTGGGTGGACCCTTTCGTGCTGGCAGTCGGGCTGGGTCTCGTGTTCGGGTACTGGCTCCTCGGCGCCACATGGCTCGTCATGAAAACCGACGGTGCCGTGCAGAGCTGGGCCCGGCGCAAAGCGCGGATCGCGCTGTTTGGCGTGCTCGCCTTCATTGCGATGGTGAGCGTGTGGACGCCATTGTCTGAAGCGCGCATCGCCGCGCGCTGGTTCTCCTGGCCCAATATCGCGCTGCTCGCGCCGGTGCCGATCGTCACCGCGGCAATTGCGTGGGGACTGTGGCGCGCTCTCGCCGGTAAACGCGACGCAGCGCCGTTCCTTGCTGCGATGGGCCTCTTCGTCATGTGTTACGCGGGCATCGCGATCAGCATTCTGCCGTATATCGTTCGGCCCTCGATCACGCTGTGGGAAGCCGCCAGCGCTCCGTCATCGCAGGCATTCACGCTGATCGGTGCGCTGTTTCTGTTGCCGATCACGTTCATGTACACGGGATGGTCGTACTGGGTCTTCCGGGGCAAGGTGCGCAGCGACGTTGGATATCACTGAGCGCGCTTCTTGTCAGCTCTGGAGGCTATCGTAGAGATGTGCTCTCTCGCTTGCGCTGATGTGCTGGCGTTTTCCAGATCGCGTGATGTCGTTTGAACGCCCTATGTCAGTTGATTCGCACGGCCATGACGTTGAGCCACGCAGGCATGCACGGATTGACCCGCACAGCCTATTCTTGGGGAACCGTACCGCACGATGATCATGAAACCGAACACACGTATTCCAGTTATCAGTGCTCTCGCTGCATCCAGAAACTGAAAGGCCCGATCCACACATAGCGACCGCACCGACCCGCCAAGCGACTATTGGGATGCCGTCGCCATAACTCACTTGATGCGAGAAGTTCTCGCATTACGTTTTGCTGAAGGTGCTAATGATGAAAAACGCGCTTCTTGACTCTGTTCTCGTAGCCATGCGCACGTGCAGCCTCTCTCGGTGGGCAAGGGCGAACCGCCGCAAGGTGATCGTTCGAGGCCTGATCGTTTCGAGCCTGGCACTGGCAAGCGGCTGTGCGGTCGAACCGCTGGACGGTGGCTACTATGAC
>JAQGNH010000247.1 GCA_028291945.1 Betaproteobacteria bacterium | reverse complement strand
GCGCGGCGAGCTCCGTCATCGCATTACCGATATCGATCTGGCAGCAGGCAATGTCGTACTTGCGCCCGTCCAGAGCGATCGTGCGCGTGAGTCCCGTCACGCCGTGCTTCGAAGCGGTGTAAGGCGCGGAATCCGGACGTGGCGCGTGCGCCGAGATCGAGCCGTTGTTGATGATGCGCCCACCGCGCGGATTCTGTTCCTTCATCATGCGAAACGCGGCTTGCGCGCAGAGAAACGTGCCGCTCAGGTTCGTGTCCACGACAGCTTTCCATCGGTCATAGGGCAATTCTTCGAAGGGCACGCCCGGCGCGTTCTGACCGGCATTGTTGAACAACGCATCGATGCGTCCGAAGCTGCTTTTCACGCGGGCGAACAGCCCCTCGACCGACTTCGGATCGGCAACATCGGTCGGCACCGCGATCGCGCGCGTCGCCGCCGCGCCTGCCGCTTCGACGGCCTGCTCCAGCAGTTCCTTGCGCCGTCCGACGAAGGCGACGCGCCAGCCATCCTGGAGAAACGCCACCGCGGTCGCTTTGCCGATGCCGCTGCCTGCGCCCGTCACTACGGCGACTTTGTCCTGTGTGCTCATGTGTGTGCTCCTTGGTGTGTCGATCAGGGCGCACGGGCTCCGCTGCCGCGAGACCCGCCGATATTAGCGACCCGCTTGATATTCTGATCGGCGCCTTCGAACGCATCGAGTGCCTGCTGGCGCGCATCCTTCATCAACTTCGGATCAATCAGCAACGTGGGGGCAACGTAAGGCGCAAGCCTTGCCTGCGACGCGGGAAACGACTCGAGCAGCGTTGCGTAGGATTCAACCGCGATTCTATAGTCTCTCAAGTCCTTGTCGACGGCACCTTTCATGCGAACCGCCTCCCGTGTCCAGTCGTTGCTGCTGCGGTTGGATTTCAAGTGCCGCGCCAGCAGGTCGAGGCTCGATACCAAGCCGTTGCGACTTCGATCGATGTTCGCTTGCCTGCGCATGATCTCGCGGCTCGCAACCAGAGCATCGTCGGCGGCGTCGGCGAGGCGAGTAACGGATGATGTGTTCATGTTCCGCAGTGCCGCAACGTGTGCCTCGGCGGCCGTTGCATGCGCTTGCACATCCACCATTGGAGTGCCTGCAGCCTGAGCCGCCAATGCTGCTTTCAGCCGTTCCATCGTGTCGGACACCAGAGCAATGACGTTGATCCGGGTCGCCTGCGCGTCATAGACCTTGTAGGACGCGATCGTGAGCACGATCAGCGCGACCCCTGCCGCCACCACAAGCCCATTTCTTCTCATGCTGCAGGTCCTCGTCGTGGAGCACAGGGCTCGATAGTACTCATACGGGTGGGGCAGCGTAAACCTCGGGTAAGATGCATTCCGGAGGAGCGCTATGAAAGCGGTATTGCTGAAAGCGGCGAAGACCCCGCTCGTGCTGGAGAATGTCCCCGACCCGGTACCGGGTCCCGGCGAAGCGGTGGCCAGAGTGCTCGCGTGCGGCGCCGGTCTGACGGTGCACCACGCCCGGGCCGGGCGCGTACGGGTGGACTACCCTCGCATACTAGGGCACGAGATCGCGGGAGAGATCGTCGCGGTGGGCACAGGCGTTACGAGCGTTCAGCGCGGCGATGGTGTCACGGCGTATTTCTACTTGACGTGCGGGCAGTGTCACTGGTGCCGGATCGATCGTGAGACGTTGTGCGAGAACTTTCGCGGCTACGTCGGCCGCGAAGTCGATGGCGGATACGCCGAATATATCAAGCTCCGTGCGGATGCGTTCATCAAGATTCCGGAAGGTCTCGATTGGCGCAAGTATCCCGCCGAGGCGGGGGTGGTGTGCGATGCAATTGCGACGCCCCTCAAGGTGACGCGCAAGGCACGCTTGATGCCGACAGATGTCGTGGCGGTCTTCGGCGCCGGCGGTGGCCTGGGTGTGCACATGCTCAAGGTCGCGCGCTGGGCCCATGCGCGCAAAGTCATTGCTGTCGATGTGATGGCATCGAAGTTCGAAGCCTGCATCAAAGCGGGCGCCGACGCGACCGTCGATGCATCGAGTGGCGATGTTCCGCAGCAGCTGCTCGAGCTCACCGGAGGCAAGGGCATCGACGTCGCGATCGATTTCGTCAGCAATGCCGCGACACTGGAATCGGCCCTTGGCGCGCTCGGCAAAGGCGGACGCCTGGTCACGCTCGGCGGGAGCGGCGCAAGATTCACCGCCGACCCTGGCGACATGCTGCGCAAGGAAGTCGAGATTCTCGGGAGCCGCTATGCGAGCAAGGAAGAAGTCAGAGAATCGCTGGAGCTCGCCGCGCGCGGCGACGTGTGGCCTCTGGTCAGCGAGAAGGTTCCGCTTGCGCAAGCGGAGGCGATACACCAGCAGCTCGAAAAAGGCCTCATCACCGGCAGGGCCGCGCTCATGATGCAGTGAGTGCCTGCTGAAGCGTCTCGACCAGCAGCTTGCGCAGCGTCGTCCACGCAGCCGTATCGCCGAGCGCATGTTTCTGATTGACTTCGATCTCGATGCCGGCGTAATCCGAGTTGGGGTGCAGCCGCCTCAGATGCGTCGTTAGGCCATCCGCAGAACCACGGTAGGGATAGTTGAGCCGTACGACGAGCTGCGGATTCGCCGTTTCCATCCTAGCCTGCCACACCCGGCAGAACGCGCGCTCCCTTGCGCGGCGAGCGTCATAGAGTAAGCCGATGTCAGCGTTACGTACGACGCCATTAAGACGCGGCGTAAAGCTATGGCTGGAGACGTGCAGCACGCGCTCGCCGTCCTTTATCGAAGCCGTCACCTGGGCTTCGACCCGGTTGCGATAAGGCCAGTAATGACGCTGCAGCAGACGCTCTCGTGCCGCGGGGGGCAGCTCACGCGTCGCGTCGGATAATAGCTGGCGGTGATTGAGCGAACGATTGAGCTCGACGAGCAACCGGCTGGTCGTGGAATAGACGAGCTCTGCATCGAAAGCTCTGGAAAGGTCGCGCGCCACCGCGAGCGCACCGGCGTCGTATCCGCGGTGACTCTCGAGCGCAGCACGATATTTTTTGAACAGCGTCCGGTATTGGGCCGGGATACGATTTCCGCCGTGTTCGCAGGTGACGAGGAGCCGCGTCACCCAGAATCCCGGTCAACGGCTGAAAGGGCCACCCCGTAAACCAGTGAGGGTGTGTTGCCCACCACTCCGGGAAAACGCAGTGACACAGCGTCTACGTGCTCACTCATTCACGTTTCACTCGAAGACGTTCAAGGGTCGAATGGCTTACCTGCGGCAAGCGTATCCGCAAGTGCGCTGTAGAGCTCGTGCAGTGCGCGGTGACGCGGTCGCGGTCCGATTGCGAGCAGCAGCCGCCGTGAGAGCGGGCCGCGAGAGAGCGCGAATTCCACCGGCCCGCGCCACACCGAAGCACGCGGCGCGTTTTCGCGGTCGAGGCGTTCTGCGATCGCCTCCCACAGGTTGCGGGCGTTTGCGTCGTTGCGCATCACGCCGAACACGTGCAGATACTCGGGGTGACGGATGCGTGCGTGATCCGCTTCGTGGGCGCACGCGGTGAAGATTTCGGCGAGCATGCGTGTGGGCAGTTGCGAGTCTGCGGTCGGACGGTAGAACGTCTTTTCGCAAAGGCTTTCTGCAAGATCCATGATGATTGCCGCGAATGCAACGTCGACCTGGGGACATTCCTGTGTGTCGAGGACCCGCACCTCGATTGCGTTGCGGTCGAACCGTGCGATTGCGCCTCGCGCGTTAAGCCACTCGTGCCGGAGCAATCCTTCTGGGTCGTGCGGTGCGATAGCGTCGTACATCGGCGCCAGGATGTGCCGCTCGTATTCGGCACGTGTGGTGACGGGCTCCGGTACGATGTCGCCATTGAGCTCCGGTATCGCGCCAGCATTTGTTCGATAGACCTCCATGCGGTAATCGAGCATTCCTGAGGCGTGGCCGTCCGCATAGGGCGAGGCGGCCGCGAGCGCAGGCAGCACCGGGATTATGACTCGCAGAGCCGCGTGCAGCCGGGAGAACTCTTCGTCGTTCGCAAACGGCAGGTTGATGTGTGTGCTCTGCAAATTCGACCACCCATGGCTCCTGCAGTTGAAGATGCGATCGTAAGCGCGATAAATAGCTGCACCGCCGTGCGGCCAGAGGCGTGTCTCTGTCGCGGGGGTCATCCATGGATGCATACCGCCCGGCATGAGCCGTGCTGCATGCCGCTCGAGCCGTGAGTTCATCGCAACGATTTCCTGCTGCAGGCGCTGAGCGAGCGCGCCCAGCTCCGCCGTCGGCTGCGTGTTCTTCAGCTCCAGCACATGCATCACGAGCTCGTTCGACCATCCCAACGATCCCCGCACGTAATCGTTGGCCGGTTTGTCCGTGCCGCTCGCCTCCTGCAATACCCGGTCAGCGATGGGCCGCACGTCAAGGCTCGCCCGATCGACGAGCATGTATTCCAGTTCGAGGCCGCATGCATCGAAAAGATGCAGCGGCTGCGTGTTCTCTTGCACAGGACGAGTACGTGTTGCGGTTTCGGTCACTGAACCGTCACGAGGCGCCGGACGGCGATGCGCCGCGCGAACACCCCCATAATCTCGCGGTATAACGCGCCTTCGAGGACCTGGTCTTCATTGCCTGCATCGACATTGGGATTGTCATTGACTTCGATCAGGTAACACTCGTCTCCGATCTGCTTCAGGTCTACGCCATAAAATCCTGCGCCTATCAGATTGGCAGCGCGGACCGCGGTGTTGATGACATTCTCGGGCGCTTCACCGATCGACAGCGCGCTCGTGCGGCCTTCGACGCGCGTCGAGGGATCGCGTTTGATGACCTGCCAATGACCCGGCGCCATGAAATATTTACATACGAAAAGCGGACGGCCATCGAGCACGCCTACGCGCCAGTCGAATTCCGTTGGCAGCCATTCCTGCGCAATCAGTAACTCGGAGCGCGCAAGCAGCGGAATCGCACGGCTCCTGAGCTGCTGCTCGGTCTCGATCTTCACGACACCGAGGCCGAAACCACTGTCCGGCTGTTTGAGTATGCACGGCAACCCCAGCGCGGGGACGACCTGGTCCAGGTTCTCGCGGTGGACCATCATTGTTCTCGGCGTCGGAATGTTGTGGCGGGTCACGAGCTCATTCAGATACACCTTGTTGGTGCATTTGAGGATCGAATCGGGGTCGTCCATTACGGGAATCCCGAGGGCTGCGGCGCGCCTCGCGAACTCATACGTGTAGTGGCCGACGTTGGTTGTGGTGCGTATGAACAGCCCGTCGAAATCCCCGAGGCGGGCGAGCGCGTCCGGTGCGATCAGCTCAGCCCGCACGCCGACGCGGGGTGCGGCGTCGATGAATTTCTGGAGCGCCGCATCGTTTGAAGGCCGATCCACTTCGCCCTCGTCCCTCAGAATGGCGACGGCGGGCACATTCGCCTCGACGTTGGTGATGCGCGGGCGGCGGTATCCGGTGACGTATTCGGTTGCAGCTGCAAGCAGAAATGCGCGGTGCTGAGGTGGAATGTCCGACGCGCCGATCGCATGCAGTTCCTGCAACCGCCAGCGTCCGTCGACGCGCTCGAAGTGCGCGCGCAGCAGCGGTGCTTTCACGAGCGCAAAAAGCTGCTGTGCGAGCGTCGGATGCATCTCGGCGGGATCCCGGCCGAAATAGGCGTCGAGCTCGAACAGATTGGATGTGTCGTGCTGCAGCGAGTCCTGGACGAGCTCGTCGATGTCGTCGGCGAGCATCTCCAGATGCGCCGCCGATTGCAGATCCTCTATCGTCTTCACGTCGGGCGAGGGCCGATGACCCCGCGCTTCCGCGAGAAGCGACACGTAATACCCGCGGCCCTGATAGCGGTCCGCGCGACACAGGTTCACGATCTGCGCATCCATGCCGTTGCTGTACGCCGGCTCGGTAAGATACGTACTCGCCGTCGCCGCGCTCGACCCGGGTATTTCGAAAGGCCACTCCTGATCGCGGTTGACGACGAATAGGACTTTCATGCGTCGCTGCGCGGTGGCGGATGAATGATGAGCAGGTTGGCATCGTGCGTGACGATACCGAGCAGTATCGCCCCAACTGCACGGTCGATGCTGATCCAGTACTCGTACGAGCTCCCATAGGGATGCGGCTGGTAGGGGTCCACGACCAGCACACGACGCCGTGCGGTGTCGTAACCCGCGATCACGACGAAGTGACCCGACGGGAAGCCCCGGACATCGTCCTTGGTGTCGGTCGGTCCGTATTCGCGCGGGTTGTGATAGAGGTAGGTGGAGCTCAGCCCCGTGATGATCGGAAAGCCGCGTCGCAGGATTTTATGTAACAAAGCGGGCGAAAGATCGACAAATCGCAGACGTCCGCCGAGGCTCAGGAATTCCAGATAGCCGGGTGTGACCTCCTGCAGCCTCGCATCCATCTTGATCTCGCGCTGGCGTTGCAGCCGCTCCGCGATGTCGACGCCCGTTTTCGCAAACCATGTGGGATCGAACACCATCAGGTTGTACGTGTATATCGTCGCCCGATATCCTTTGCGCACCGCGTCGCACGCGAGAAACACCGCGAACGTGCCGCCATGCTGCATGCGGTAGTTGCGCTCGATCACCTGATCGAGCGGCTCGGCTTCACCCCAATAACTGTAAACGGCGTGCAGGCAGGTGGGTCCGCACGTCGTCTCGTCGGGCTGAGGCAACGTGTGGATGGGAAGGCGGAACTCGCCTGCCCTGCTGAGCTTGGGCCGCGTGGCGCGTAGCGCAGTCACCGGCATGTTAGGCAAATGCGGAGACCCGGGTGCATCGAAATGAATGTGTGCAACCATGAAGCGTAACCGTCAATCTGCATTTTTGATGCCCGCATGGGGTGGCTTTCGCGACTGTGAGCGCGCTGCAGCTTTTGCACTACGTGTATAAGGCAGGCGTGCGAGCGGACCTATCGGGCGCTTGCGTAAGCTCTACTGCCGGGAGGGCGTAATACTCTGCAAGCGCGATCCTCGAGCGCCGGCTGGACGATGCCAACGCCGCGTGCGTCGCGCATCGCATCAGGTCTTCGCGCCGGCAGCCCAGGAGTCGCGCAGGGTTACAGTACTGTTGAAAACAGGATCGCCCGGACGTGAGTCCCGGCTGTCTGCGCAGAAATAACCGTGGCGCTCGAACTGAAAACGCTGCTCGGGCTTCGCGTCTTTCAAGGCGGGTTCGAGCTGTGCCGTAATCAGACGGATCGAGTCGGGGTTGAGGTCTTGGAGGAAATCGCCCTCGCGGCCCGGGCGAGCCACGCGGAACAGCCGATCATAGAGACGGACTTCACCCGCGTGTGAATGCGGCGCCGAAACCCAGTGGATGTTCCCTTTGACTTTGACGCGCTCGGCGCCGGGCGTTCCGGATTTCGTTTCCGGCAGATATTCGCAGTGTACGGCGAGCACGTTGCCGTTCGCGTCCTTCTCGCAATGCGTGCACTTGACGACGTAACCGTAACGCAGGCGCACGCTGTTTCCCGGAAACAGCCGAAAGTAGCCTTTCGGCGGCGTTTCGGCGAAATCATCGCGCTCGATCCACAGCTCGCGCGTAAAGGGGATCGCCCTTTTGCCGAGCTCCGGCTTCTGCGGATGGTTGGGGGGGTAACACTCCTCCTGCTGCCCTTCCGGGTAATTGTCGATGATCAGCTTGATGGGATCGAGTACGGCGATGCGGCGCTCGGCGCGCGCATTGAGATCGTCGCGCATGCAGTCTTCCAGCACGGAGTATTCGATCCATGACTCGGCCTTGGACACACCAATCCGGTCGGCGAACAGCCGAAAGCCTTCGGCCGTGTAGCCTCTGCGTCGTGCACCGGCAAGCGTCGGCATGCGCGGATCGTCCCAGCCGCCGCAGTGTCCTTCGTCGACGAGTTGTATGAGCTTACGTTTGGAGAGCACGACGTAAGTCAGGTTGAGCCGCGCGAACTCGATCTGCTGTGGCAGCGGCTTGAGCAGCAGGCCGCCGTCAGCCAGTTTTTCGAGCAGCCAGTCATAAAACGGACGCTGATCCTCGAATTCAAGCGTGCACAGCGAATGGGTGATGTTTTCAAGCGCGTCTTCGATCGGGTGCGCGTACGTGTACATCGGATAGATGCACCACTTGTCGCCGGTGCGATGATGGGTCGCCGTGCGCACACGATACAGGACGGGGTCGCGCATGTTGATGTTGGGTGAGCCCATGTCTATTCTCGCGCGCAACACCATGCTCCCATCAGCGTGCCGCCCGTCGCGCATCTCACGCAAGCGCGCGAGCGATTCTTCGGGCGGACGGTTGCGCCACGGGCTGTCAATACCCGGCTCGGTGAGCGTGCCGCGTCCCCCGCGTATCTCGTCTGCGCTTTGCTCGTCGACGTACGCGTGGCCTGCTGAAATTAGCTGCTCGGCTGCTTCGTACATGAAATCGAAATAGTCCGAAGCGTAATAGAGCTGCGGCCCCCAATCGAAGCCGAGCCACTTCACCGCTGCGATGATCGAGTCGACGTATTCCTGCTCCTCCTTCTCAGGGTTCGTATCGTCGAACCGCAAGTGGCACGCGCCGCCGTAATCGAGCGCAAGCCCGAAGTTCAGACAGATCGACTTCGCGTGTCCAATGTGCAGATAGCCGTTGGGTTCCGGCGGAAATCGAGTGCGGATGCGTGCCGGATCGGGCGGTGCGTCGCGTTGCACCGAGGCGGGACCGGGGCGCCCCGCCCAGCGGCGGGCGGCGAACTTGCCGCTCGCCAGATCGGTTTCAATAATGTGCCGAATAAAATTGGAGACGCCGGGCTCTTTTTCCTGAGCGCGCGCAACTTTTGTTCGATCCGGATTGTCGGGAACGGGAGGCATCGTAGGGGGCGTAGCAAAAGCATATTCTAAACCAGCAGTGAGGCCGGCCTCGCCGAGCGTGCGCCTACTCGACTTGCACGTTGGCGGCGCGTATGACTTTCGCGTACTTTTCGACTTCGCGTCTGAAATAGGCGCCAAGCTCTGCGGGTGTGCTGCCGACAGGCTCCGCGCCATCCTTGGTGATGGCCTCGCGCATGTCCGGTACCTGAAGTACCTTCACGATCTCGGTGCTCAGTTTCGCAATCACATCCTTCGGCGTCCCGGCCGTAATGAACATCGCGTACCAGTTGTCGGCGTCGAAACCCGGATACATCGAATCCAGCGTCGGCAGCTCAGGCATGATCGATGACTTGCGCGTCGATGCGATCGCAAGCGGTCTCACGCGACCCGCTTTGAGGTGCGGCAGAACTGCAAGCTGTCCTGTGAATCGCATGTCGACTTCTCCGGCCATGATCGCCTGAGCCGCCGGACCCCCGCCCTTGTAGGGCACGTGCGTGACCGATACGCCTGCGTACTGCTTGAACATTTCTATCGCGAGATGGCTCGTCGTGCCGCTGCCGTTGGAGCCCGCGTTCAGCTTGCCGCGGTTCTGACGGGCGAGGGCGACAAGGTCCTTGACGGTTCTCGCCGGCACGCTCGGATGCACGACGAGAACCAGAGGGGCCGAACTAAACCAGCTCACCGGCGCGAGATCCTTCAGAGGATCGAAGCCCGGTTTCTTCTGCAGCGTTGCGTTGACAGCGAGAGAGGCGGTCGAGAACAGTAAGGTGTAGCCATCCGGCTGTGCTTTCGCCACGATCTCCGCACCTATTGTTCCGCCGGCGCCGCTACGATTATCCACGACGAAAGTCTGTCCCATGCTTTCGTAAAACTTTTTGCCCAATATGCGCGCCTGGATATCGGCGCCACCGCCCGGCTGAAACGGTACGATGATACGGCCGGCTCTGCTCGGATAGTTCTGAGCTGAAACGTCCGACGCGAAGACTGGCACGAACGCGAGTAGCGTCACTGCGAGCCTTTCGAACGCCACATGCGTCTTGCTCACTCGACCTCCTGATAACCGGGACTGCGCAGGTGCCCTTGCTCAGAGCAAGTGTAGTGCATTCTGCGTGTCATCGGCCCTGATGATTGCGCGCGTGTGGTGTCGATTGCAAGTCAGCGAACTGCCGTGTTAGGTTTGAATTCCGCGTTCGGTGATTACGCAGGAAAAGGACTCGGAGATCAAAATGCAGGAGACGGTCGGTCGTGTGTGGAGGTTGGTTGCGGTTCTCGCCGGATGCGCAATGTGCGGCCATATCAGTGCGGCCGAAAGCTATCCGGCGAAGCCGATACGCATGGTCGTGGGATTTCCCCCCGGGGGATTCGTCGACTTCACCGCTCGCGTCGTATCGGCGCCGCTCAGCACCGCGATCGGCCAGCAGGTGGTCGTGGAAAACCGTGGCGGCGCGGGTGGCATCGTCGGCACTGAAATCGTGGCACGTGCGGCGCCCGACGGGTACACACTTACCGTCGGCAGCGCAGGCACGCACGGTGTCAATCAGAGCCTCTATCCAAAGCTGCCCTACAACGTCCTGCGGGATTTCCAGCCGATAGCGCGGCTTGCGGATGCGCCGAGCATACTTGCCGTGCATCCGTCCCTTCCGGTGCGTTCGGTGAAGGAGCTGATCGCGCTCGCCCGCGCCAGGCCCGGCCAGATCAATTACGCATCTGCAGGATCCGGAACGTCGACACATCTGGCTGCGGTACTCTTCGAGCACCTCGCGCGTGTGAAGCTGGTGCACGTGCCTTTCAAAGGCGGCGGTCCGGCAATCGTCGCGTTACTTGCAGGAGAGGTTCCCGTCACGTTCGGCACGGCGGCTTCCGTTTCGCCACAGACGAAAGCGGGCAAGCTGAGGGCGTTGGCTGTCACGGCCGGGAAGCGCTCCGCGGTGCTGCCGAACCTCCCGACGATTGCGGAAAGCGGATTGCCTGGATACGAAATGTTGAATTGGCTGGGGCTTTTTGCACCGGCCGGTACACCGCGCGCGATAGTGGAGAAGCTGAACAGCGAATCGTTGCGCATCGTACGTCAGCCGGACGTGGCCGCACGTTTCCAAGCTCAGGGCGCTGAACCCTCGCCGCTCGCTACGGACGCATTCGCGCCGTTCGTCAAAAGCGAAGTCGAGAAATGGGCGAAGGTCGTCGCCGCGACCGGCATGAGCGCGGAGTGAGGCTTTGCGGAGTAGCAGTGCTGCTACCGGAGGCTCACCCTGACGGACAAACAAATGTTAGATCCGACTGAAATCAAAGTGATGTTGTCCGCGGCCTTCAAAGAGGCTTATCTGGAGCTCGTGCCCGAATTCGAACGCACCACTGGCAACAAGGTGACATCGCTATGGGTGCCCAGCGTCAAGATCATGAACCGGCTCCAGGACGGCGAGACCGTCGATATCGTGATCCTGTCTGCAGCGTCGCTCGATGAGCTGATCAGGCTCGGGCTCGTCGCGAAGAAGGGGCGCTACGACCTCGCGAGATCGGGGATTGGCGCTGCCGTTCGGACCGGCGCGCCCAAGCCGGACTTGAGCTCAGGGGAAGCCCTGAGGCGTGCAGTGGTTGCCGCGAAGTCCATCGTGTACTCCACCGGACCCAGCGGTATTTATCTCGCGGGACTGTTCAGCCGGATGGGCATTGCCGAGGAGATCAAGACCAAGGTGAAGCAGGTTCAGGGTGAGCCGGCGGGGGCAGTCGTGGCGCGCGGCGAAGCCGAAATCGGCTTCCAGCAAATCAGTGAGCTGCTTCCGGTCCCCGGGATCGATCTGGTCGGACCGCTACCGCCGGACGTTCAGGAGATCACCGTTTTTTCGGCGGGTGTGCCTGTCGCATCGAAGGCGCCTGATGCAGCGCGGGCGCTCATCAAGTTCTTTACCGCCCCGGACACTGCTCCGGTCATCAGGCGCAAAGGCCTCGAGCCAATATAACCGATCGGATTGGCGCTCACATTACGCTGCCTTGTCGCTGGCATCGCACGAGATCTGAGTTACGTTACACGCAGGCGTTACTTTGCCGGTTTCAATCCATGGGCGAGATAACGTGTCGGAAGCGCGCGCTCGACCGCGCGCCTGCCGGAGCGCGCAATGCGATAGGCTTTCGCGCGTGGGCGGCTCGACACCGCATGCGCCAGGCGATTGTCGATGTAGTGCAACGCGACGCCATCGTCCGCCGCTATGCCATCGGGTATGCGGCCGCTTGCGACCAGTCTTCGAAAGGTTGGCCGACGCATCGGTTCGCTGTCGTAATGCGGGCAGTTGCTGCCTGCAAGAAACCCGAGGCAAGGCAGCGCTGTCAGCGGGCCGGCGATCGAATCTGTTACGCCATGCTCGAACCAGCAGATGGACCCTGCGCTGCCACCGCCCAGTACGACGCCTTTCTCCCATGCTGTGCGTAAGTAGCCGTCAAGGCCCCAATCGCGCCAGACCGCGAGCATGCTCCGAGTATTGCCGCCGCCCACGAAGATCGCGTCCTGCTCCAGCACGAACGACTCCAGGTCGTGCGGCGTACGGGCGAAGAATGGCAGATGGGTCGGCTTGCACTCGAACTGGCTGAAGCCCGCGTAGAAGCGCAGCCGCGCGGTCTCGGCATCGCCGCCTGCAGTGCCGATAAACGCCACTTTCGGCTTGCGGCGCTGTGTCTGCTCGAGGAAATACTTGACCAGCAACAGGTTGTCGAGCTCCGGCGGCAGCGCCATGCCGCCGATCGCGATAATTTGTCTTTTCAATGTAAGCCGCTGTGACTGCACATATTGATCGTTGCATCGGTTGCTATGAGGATTGGACCCGTGGAGCGCACATACATGCTTAGGGCCCGAACGCGCAGATGGATGAGGTTTTCAGAAGACTTGGCTTTCGGCTTACCGCATACGAGAAGTTCACCCCTCGACTTTCACATTCGCCGCCCGTATCACTTTCCCCCACTTGTCGACTTCTTGCTTCAGGAATTTAGCGAATTCGTCAGCGCTGGTCCCCGCCGGGTCGATGCCGAGCTGCAGGAAGCGCTCGCGCAGATCCTGTTTGCGTACTGCGGCCTGCATCTGCGCGCTCAGGAAATTCACGATTTCTCTTGGCGTTCCGGCGGGTGCAAGTATGCCCACCCAGGTGCCGCCGACGACCGGTAAGCCGGACTCGACGAGTGTCGGAAGCTCCGGCGCGACCGCGACCCGCTTTTCCGATGCCATAGCGAGTGCCCTGATCTTGCCGGCCCTGGAGTGAGGCAGCATGGATCCAGGCGTGTCCATCATTACCGAGACCTGGCCGCCCGTGAGGTCGAGCAATGCGGGTGCCGTGCCTTTGTACGGGACATGAACCATTTTTATTCCCGTCGTGAGCATCAGAAGCTCGGTGGTGAGATGAGCGGCTGCGCCCACGCCGCTCGATGCGAAAGTGAGCTGGCCGGGTTTCGCTCTGGCAAGCTCGACGAGCTCTTTTGCGGATTTGACGGGCAGCGAATTGGTCACGCAGACGATGAGTGGCGCCGTAACCAGCAGCGACACGGGCGCGAAACTTTTGATCGAGTCGTAAGGCAGCTTCGCGTACAGCGTCTGATTGGCGGCATGCGCCGCGATAACGGAAGCGACTGTATACCCATCCGGCGTTGCTTTCGCTACCGTTTCCACGCCTACGATGCTGTTGGCGCCGGGCCGGTTGTCGACGATCACGTTCTGCCTCAGGCTCTTCGTAAGCTCCTGTGTGACCATGCGCGTCGCGACGTCGGTGATTCCACCGGGTGTGTACGGGACGATCACTCGAAGAGGCCTCGACGGATACTTCGCCTGCGCGGCGACTCCGAATGATGTCGTCGCCAATGTTGCGCCCAAAGCGAGCGCGAACAGGGCATGCCTGCTCATCGGTTGTCCTCCGTGCTGTGCGTATGCGCTATCGGCTATTCTATATCCCGATGACGGATCTCTCTTTCGACGTTTTGCGGCGCCTGGCTGATGGCGAGTTCCACTCGGGCGCAACGCTTGCGCGCACGCTCGGCGTTTCTCGCGGCACGGTCTGGAACGCAGTACGTGCGATCGATGCTGCCGGCCTCAGCGTCTACAAAGTGAGGGGCCGCGGGTACCGACTGGCCGAGCCGATCTCGTTGCTCGATCACGCAACCGTCGCGGCTCACGCCGGGGCCTACTCACAACGCTGGGCGATCGAGCTCCTCGATGCGGTGGATTCGACCAATACGCTGCTCATGCAGCGTGCTGCACATGGGGCTCCGAGTGGCACGGTGATCGCGGCCGAGTGTCAGCGCGACGGCAGGGGGCGCATGGGCCGACCGTGGCACGCAGGGGTGGGCGGGGCGTTGACGTTTTCCGCCCTGTGGCGGTTCGATCTCGGGGCCGGTGCGCTGGGCGGGTTGAGCCTCGCCGCTGGCGTCGCGCTCATCCGCGCGCTAAAGAAGCTCGGTACCGATGAAGCGCGTCTGAAATGGCCGAATGATGTGGTGTGGCGTGGTCAGAAGCTCGCCGGAATGCTTATAGAAATGCAGGGCGACGCCTTGGGCCCGAGCACGGTCGTCATTGGAATCGGAGTCAACGTACGCTTGTCGAACGCAGTGAAAAGCCGCATCGATCAGCCAGCCGCCGATCTCGAAGCAGCGTGCGGGCGAACGCTCGATCGAAGCGCAGTGCTCGGAACAGTGCTTGCCCAACTGGCAATCGTGCTTGACCGCTTTGCCGAAGACGGATTTGCTCCGATGCGTGAGGAGTGGCAACGCTATCACGTCCATCAGGGGCGGAGCGTCGCTGTGAAGCTTCCGACTGGCCGCGTCGAACGCGGACTCGCGCTCGGTGTGGGCGACGACGGTGCGCTGCTCTTTCAGACCGGCGAGGCCGTTCGGCGCCTGCATAGTGGGGAAATCAGCTTACGCGGATCGGACCCGGCCAAAACTCCGCGCGCGCAAAAAGCCCGCCGCGTGCGGAGCCGCGCATGAAACTCCTTGTGATCGATGCCGGAAACAGCCGCGTCAAATGGGGCTTGCACGCCCATGGGCAATGGCTCGAGCGCGGCGCGGTGCTGACTGCGGAAGTGGAACAATTGCAGGAGGTTTTTTCGCGGCTTGCCAGTCCCGAACGGATCGTTGCAGCGAACGTCGCGGGCGCGCTGGCCGAGCAACGCATCGAAGACGCCGTGGCCCACTTTGGCGTGCGCGCGAACTGGATCGTGAGCCGCGCTGAACAATGCGGTGTTCGCAGCAGTTACGCCGATCCCGCTCTGCTGGGGCCTGATCGCTGGGCAGCGCTCATCGGGGCCCGGCATCTGCATGAACGCGCGTGTGTGGTCGTGAACGTCGGCACCACAATGACCGTCGACGCGTTGACCGCGCAAGGGATTTTCGTCGGCGGTTTCATCGTCCCGGGCTACGCGCTGATGCGCGCCGCGCTCGCGCGCAACACGGCACGCCTCAAGGTGCAGGACGGTCAATTCAGTTACTTTCCGGACAATACCGCCAATGGGATTAGCAGCGGAGCGCTCAACGCGCTGTCCGGTGCAGTCGATCGCATGCTGCGCTATCTGAGTGAGACGGGACAGGAAGACGCGATCGTTCTGCTCTCGGGCGGTGATGCGCCGCTGCTCGAGCCGCTGCTGGTCACGCCGCAACTCGTGGATAATCTCGTCCTCGAAGGATTAGCGCGCATCGGGGCGAGTGATGTTTGAACGCAAGAACGGAAATTTAAGACTGGTCTTTCTGGTGCTGTTGATCGTGAACTGCGCATTCTTCATCTACGGACGCTTCAACCCCGACAGCCGCGCTGCTGCGGCGTCGCGCATTCAGGAACTGCAGATCAATCCGGGAAGAATCAAGCTGATGGGCACGGCGAGCCGCGGTCCTGGCGGGCAGACGCCGAAAGCCGCGTGTCTGGAGTGGGGCCCGTTCGCGGCGAGGGACATCCCTAACGTCGATGCCACGCTGGCGGGTCTGGGCATGAAGCAGCCGCCGCTACAGCGCACGGTGGGCGAAGCAGGCGGCATGAAACGCGTGGCGTACTTTGTCCGGGAGCCGGATCCGGCACTCGTAGCGCGCATCGCGGATCTCCAGCGCAGCTTTCCGGAGACGTCGATCAAGGCGGGCCCGTGCCCAAGCTGAGCCCGTCAGCGCCTCAGCGCTGAGCGTCTAGCGCTTACGGATCTTTGCGAGCAGGGAAGTCGTCGACTGCTCATGCACGAACGGGATCGAGTGAACCGCGCCGCCCCAGCTCTGGACTTGCGTTGCGCCGACGATGTCTTGCAGGCGCCAGTCGCCGCCCTTTACGAGCACGTCCGGGCGCACCTTCAGGATGAGCTCGAGCGGCGTGTCCTCGTCGAACCACGTCACGAGGCTCGAAGCTTCGAGTGCTGCGATCACCGCCGCACGATCCGGCAGCGGGTTGAGTGGACGATCATCGCCTTTGCCCAGGCGCTGCACCGATTCGTCAGTATTGAGACCGATGAGCAGGCTCGCACCGAGCGCGCGCGCCTGCGCCAGATAAGTTACGTGTCCGCGATGCAGAATGTCGAAGACGCCATTCGTAAAGACGAGCGGTCGGGCGAGTGCGCTGACTTGCGCTCCCAGCTCGGCAGGCGCGCAGATCTTGAGCTCGAAACCGGGCGCGCCCAGGGTAACGCGGTCGCGCGTCACGGATAGTCAGTTCTGATACTCGAAAACACGTACTACTTTCTGCACACCACTGGTCGTGCGAGCGATCTCCGTGGCGTCATCGGCTTCCTTGCGCGTTACGATGCCCATTAAATAGACGGTGCCCGCTTCAGTTACGACCTTCACATGGATTGGATTGAACTGACGCGCATCCAGGAAACGTGCTTTTACTTTCGAGGTGATGTACGAGTCATTCGCGCGCGCGGAGAAGGACGTGATGTTGCCCACTTGCAGCTCATTCACTATAGAGCGCACGTTCGGGACGCCGCGCGCGATCGTTTCCATGTCGCTTTTCGCAGCTTCAGTGGGCGCCTCGCCAGTGAGCAGCAGCAGCTTGTTATACGCCGTGGCATTGATGTGCACTTCGCGGTACTTCTCTTCGATACGGTTGGCAACTCGCAGCTCGACCGCCTGGTCTTCCGTCATGATGTTGACGGGCCGCCGGTCTTCACCGACGAGGTATCCGCCCGCGGCGGCAGCTCCGCCTACGGCTACTAGCGCACAGCCGTGCACGAGGGGGAGCAGTGCGAGGATAACCAACGTCAGGACATAGCGCATTTACTGGACTCCAAGTAAAAGACAATCGATCGCGTCACAGATGCAGTGCAGGGCGAGCAGATGAACCTCCTGTATGCGAGCCGTGCTCATGGCAGGCACGCAGATATGGACGTCGTTGGAGTCCAGCAGTTCCGCCATCTTGCCGCCGCTGCGCCCGGTGAGCGCTACCACCGTCATGCCCGACTCATGAGCGGCTTCGATTGCAGTGATGATGTTGCGCGAGTTGCCGCTCGTGGAAATCGCCAGGAGGACGTCGTTGGCGTGGCCGAGGCCGCGCACCTGTTTCGCGAAGATCTGATCGAAATCGTAATCGTTTGCGATCGAAGTGATCGTCGATGTGTCGGTCGTCAACGCAATGGCAGCAAGCGAAGGACGTTCCATCTCGAAGCGGTTCAGCAGCTCGGCCGAAAAATGCTGGCAATCCGCTGCCGAGCCGCCATTGCCGCACGCAAGAATCTTTCCATCTCGCTTGAGACACTGAACCATGCGCTCGGCGGCATTCGCAATGGGTCCTGCCAACGCATCCATGCTCTGCAGCTTCAGATGCGCGCTCTCGGAAAAATTTTCGCTGATGCGGCTAATCAAGTCCATGGGGCAAGTATTGTACAGGAGCGTTCCCGCTATTCTCCAAAAGCGTCGCGCAGCCATTCGATGCGTGGCGGATCGCCTTCGATCAGCAGCGCGTCGAACCGGCATTGTGGGACAGTCCGCTGCCGCGAAATGTAATGCCGGGCCGCTTTGAGCAGCCGCTGACGCTCGGCCGCGGTGATGCTTGCGGCGGCGCCCCCGAACGACGATGATGCGCGGCTACGAACTTCTACGAACACGGTCGCTTCACGATCACGTGCGATGAGGTCGATCTCGCCGAGCCGGCATCGGTAATTGCGCGCGAGAATCGTCAGTCCCTGGCGTTCGAGGAAAACGGCCGCCATCGCTTCGGCTTCGACGCCACGCTTCACGGACGCGTTTCACCGACGATGGTGAGCTTTCCGTCCGCAATTAGCGCCACCAGCAGTCCGCGCTTGACCTGACCCTCTGCCCCGAGCGTCAGACGTCCGGTGACGCCGTCGATCTCGAAATCCCGCTTGCCGCCGAGCAGTTCCTGCGCGACCCGGAAGGCGTCGATTCCCAACGCGTACAGCCGTTCCAGATCTTCGGATTCCCGCGGCGTGTCATGCAGGTATGTCATCACGGCCGGATGGTCCGGCTGCAGCATCCATGGCATGTCGACGAAGCGGACTTCATTCAGGTCGATCAGGCCGGCTGTTGCCTTGAACCCGGGATTGAGCTGTGACGTGCCATACGCCTGCAGCGATGAAACGTGGGGCCGGATGATACGTGCGCGCGGCGCATCGACCGCTAGAAAGACGATTTCAGCCGCGGCCGCCGACTGCCTTATTCGCTCGAGCGCAGCGCTGTCAGTTTCGTACGCATGATCTCCCACATGCGTACCGCCGCCGTTCTGGAATTCTTCTACGAATGCATCGCGCATGCGTCTGCCGAGTGGAGTCTGCTCGGTAATCGTCAGCGCGTTGCGGCGGCCTTCCCGCAGCGCGAGCTGTGCCGCCTGACGGGCTTCCGCTTCCACCTGCAGACTCAGCGTATAAAAATTCGGACCATAGGCGCTAACACCTTCCGGAACGTTGAGCGCAAGTGTCGGCACTGAAAGCGGATCCCCCTGGGTGGCAAGCGCTGTGACGCCGTTGCGAGTGAGAGGACCGACAACCATGCGGGCCCCAGCAGCGACCGCCTGCCGATAGGCTGTGATGACGCTTTGTGGATCGTCGGAGACCGGATACAAACGGATAGGCAAGACGGTACCGCCCTGCTTTTTGGACGCATCGAGGAAGCCCGTGCGCACCGCGTCAGCGGGTTTTGCAAAAGCTTCCGAACCCGTGGGAAGCAGCAGCGCGATATGCGGCGGAACGGTGGGTTCAGCGCTCGTCTGATCCGCGCCGGTTGGAAGTGACTCGCTGGCGCCTGCCGGTATGCCCCCGTATAGTAGACAAGTGATCGACAGCAGCAGTGACCAAAGATGGAGTGCGCGGCGGGACATGAGGAAAGCGGGCAAAAAGGGAAGGCAGCATTATATGTAGTGGCCACACCCATTGGAAATCTGAAGGACATTACTTACCGCGCGATCGAAGTGTTGAAGGCTGTCGATGTCATCGCAGCGGAAGATACGCGTGTGACCGCGAAGCTTCTCAACCACTACGGAATAACATCCAAAAAGCTCGTATCGCTCCACCAGCACAACGAACAGCGCGCTGCGCCTCACGTGATCGGACATCTCGCGGCGCGGCGGTCCGTGGCGCTTGCAAGCGACGCAGGCACGCCGGCGTTCTCGGATCCTGGTGCGCGGCTGGTGGCTGCAGTGCGCGAGGCGGGTTACCCGGTCGTGCCGATTCCCGGGCCGAATGCAGCGGCCGCTGCACTGTCGGCAAGCGGGCTCGCGGGTCCGCAGTTTCTGTTCTATGGCTTCCTTCCGGCGAAATCCGGTGAAAGGCGCAGCACGATCCAGGAGATCGCGCTGCTTCCATACCAACTGCTCTTTTACGAAGCGCCTCATCGCGTGCTCGAAACGATCTCCGACCTGAATGTCGGACTGGGCGGCGCTCGCCAGATCGTGATCGCGCGCGAGTTGACCAAGCTTTTCGAAACGATACACACCTGCCGCCTCGACGAGGCGGAGGGGTGGCTCAAAGCAGATGCGAATCGCCAGAAAGGCGAGTTCGTCTTGATCATCGAAGGTGCATCGCGCGGCGACGACGCTCAGCGGGTTGACGCTGAGCGCGTGTTGACGTTACTGCTCGAGGACTTGCCCGTGAAGCAAGCTGCGGCCTTGGCGGCGCGCATTACCGGCGCCCGGAAGAATGAGCTCTACGCTCGGGCGCTTCAGTTGAAGCGCGACGCATAAGCCGAGGCCATACGCCGATAGCAGTGCCGTTTTCTCCACTCATGAGCGCATACCGATTACTATTTATGACGTCCTTTCGCACCCCTTGTTCTGCGAGCGTTTACGGCTCCGCTATATGAAACAGATCACGCTGATCCGGCCGGACGACTGGCACCTGCACCTGCGCGATGGCGACCAGATGCGGGCGGTGTTGCGCGACACCGCGCGGCGATTTGGGCGCGCGATCGTTATGCCCAATCTGCGGCCACCGGTTACGACCACAGCAGCCGCCATCGCCTACAAGGATCGCATCCTGGCAGCGCTGCCCGCGGGCGCAAAATTCGAACCGCTGATGACGCTGTACCTGACCGACAACACGCGACTCGAAGAAATCGCGCGGGCAAAAGCAAGCGGCAGCGTGCACGCGGTCAAGTATTACCCCGCGGGTGCGACGACCAACTCGGACTCCGGTGTCAGCGATCTTGCGGGCTGTTACGCCGTATTGGAGGCCATGTCCGCGCATGGTATGCCGTTGCTCGTGCACGGCGAGGTAACGGATCCGACGGTGGACATATTCGATCGCGAGCAGGTGTTTCTCGAGCGTGTTCTGTCTCCGCTCACGCTCCGTTTCCCACAGCTTAAGATCGTGGTCGAGCACATCACCACGCGCGAGGCGGCACAGTTCGTCCGGCAGGCCTCGGCCAACATCGCGGCCACCATCACGGCGCATCATCTGCTGCTCAATCGCAACGCACTTTTTGCTGGTGGTATCCGGCCGCATCATTACTGTTTACCGGTGATCAAACGAGAAATGCACCGTGAGGCGCTCGTCGAGGCCGCAGTGAGCGGCAGCCCGAAGTTTTTTCTGGGAACAGACAGCGCACCGCACGCGAAGCACACGAAGGAAACAGCTTGCGGGTGCGCCGGCGTATATACGGCACATGCGGGCATCGAGCTTTATGCGGAGGCGTTTGAAAAGGCCGGCGCATTGGAGCGCCTCGAGAGCTTCGCCAGCCGTTACGGCGCCGACTTCTACGGCTTGCCGTACAACGACGCGCGCATCACCCTGGAAAGAACGGACGTCGCCGTACCGGAAGAATTGCCGTTCGGGGGTGACACGCTCGTGCCATTCAGAGCCGGGGAGGCGCTTGCCTGGCGGCTCGTGTAAGCGTCGACACCGCACTGCGCGTTATCGAACTCATGGACAGCTCTTTCGATCAGCAGTTACGCGATATACAGCATCCCTGTTGCCCCCCTTTGCCCGCCGGCGACTTGTGGGTCTTCGCTTACGGTTCTCTCATGTGGGACCCCGGTTTCGAATATCTGCGCTGCGGTCCTGCCATGCTGCGCGGCTATCATCGCTCTTTCTGCGTGTACTCGCACCGCTATCGCGGAACGCCCGAGCGCCCGGGTCTCGTGCTCGGCCTTGATCGCGGCGGATGCGGCAGGGCATCGCGTTCCTCGGAGATGCGCACGTCGAGGGGGTCCTCGAAAATCTGTAAGCGCGGGAAATGACGCGCCCTTGTGTATCGCCCTCGACTGGTGCCAATCGACATCGACACCGAGAAAGTCAACGCCCTGACGTTCGTGGCGAATCGCGAGCACGAAAGTTATGCAAGCCGACTTGAGCTCAAGACGATTGCGCGAACCGTAACCGATTGCAGTGGGGCTCGCGGCGCCAACGCCGACTATTTGTTCAACACGCTGCGCCATCTCGAGGTGCTCGGCATACGAGAGCGCCGCCTCGAGGAAGTACGCTACGCGGTGCAGCACCTGCAGCGGCCGCGGCGTTAAAACCTACGCCTCTAGGCGCTGCGATTGCCGCGGCGCTTCGGGCGTAACGATCCGCGGACAAAGGCGGCGTGCGGCACTCACTATAAGGATGGGAGGTTACGGAGGGAAACCTGGGTTTCCCTCTGTTCGTTCACCGGCCCGCCTCGCGGAGCGAGGTTACGGAGGGAAACCTGCGTTTCCCTCTGTTCGTTCACCGCGCCCGGCGGCCGGTAAACAAACTTACGGAATCCCGTAAGTTTGTTTATGGGAAAGCCGGGATCATCGGCTCCACGCCGCCCGACAGCGCCTCTGGATGACGGCGCGCGACGAGCTCACCGATTTCCACCACGCGACCCATCGGCACGTCGACCATCATGAGTACTTTCCCCGCGTCCATTTCAGTCTGAAATGCCTTGAGCCGTGAATTCGGCACCGAGCTAGCCACCATGCTCGACGCCCACGCGCCGAACAAAGCGCCACCGATCGCGACGATGAGTACCGTGATGAGTTTGAGCGTGACGCCTTCGGGTGGAAAAAAGACGAGCAAGCCGCCGGCGATTGCACCGACGACACCTCCTATCGCAATCCCGACCTGTGCTCCGTGCACGATGTCGGTTTTCTGCAGTACGTTGGCCTCGGGCAGATCAGCGGGCAACGTATCGCGTCGTGACAAGAAGTGGATATGCCGACACTCGATGCGCGCGAGCAGAATGTCATCGAGCATGGCGCGCGCACATTGGATATCAGGCAGAACGAAGTAGAGCCGACGCCGCATGAGCATGGAACCCTCCTTCAGGCCGGACTGGATGCGGCCTCGAGTAACACTGTAGTCCTTCTCCTTGCGGGCGGAAACAGGAATCGGCCGCGGGAAAGGATGGAGCGTGCCTCCGGGTTTGTAGCCGCGAGCATGCGGGGAACGATTCGCTGTTTGCACTGTAAAATAGAAGGCGAAGCTGGCCAGACAGCCGCTGCATGCGGGATCGAAGCGACGTGTAGTTTTTCGTCGAAGCCGTGTGTAGAGGAAAGTCCGGGCTCCGCAGGGTAGGGTGGCGGGTAATACCCGTCCGCTATAAGTCGTACGAGCTTGCGCCATCACGGGCAATTAACCGTGTGACGAAGGCGAGGAATAGGGCCACAGAGACGAGTCCTGAATTGTTAGCGGCTTACTAACGCTGGCTTTTCAGGGGTGAAACGCGGCAACCTCCACCCGGAGCAACACCAAATAGGCGAGCGATGACGCGACCCGCCGAGCTCGCGGGTAGGTGGCTTGAGCCTTGGAGTAATCCAGGGCCCAGAGGAATGGCTGTCCACGACAGAACCCGGCTTACCGGCCAGCTTCGTTTTCCCCGCACGACCCCTTCTACAAGAATTTCCCACCGCCCTGTACTTAAGGTTCCACTTTAAGTACGGTCTTTAGCGCGCTGCTGCATCTGCGCAAACATAAAAACGTGCTGAACAGTTTTGGGTAAGTCTTTGTCGGAACAACAAAAAAACCCACCGTAACGCTTGACCCCTCTCTCCGGTTTCAATATAGTGGGACGAAGTGGTAGAAAGTGGGAGAAAGTGCCACAAACCGGTGGGGGAGGCGCCGCCGGAGCCCCATGAGTGAGGGAGCTCGTGTTCCGCGGTATTTCACAATTAAATCTGGACGTTAAAGGGCGACTTGCCGTGCCGGCGCGGCATCGGGACGCGCTTCTCGAGCGTTGCGCAGGGCACCTGGTGATCACCGCCGATGCTGACCGATGCTTGCTCGTCTATCCCCTTCCGGACTGGGAATTGATCCAGCAGAAGCTCGAAGGGCTCTCCAATCTTGACCCTCGTGTGCGCGAATTGCAGCGCCGACTGATCGGGTTCGCAGTCGACGTGGACATGGACGGCGCTGGCCGCGTGCTCATTTCGCCGGCCTTGCGTGAGTACGCGCAACTCGACAAAGCCGTGGTGCTGGTGGGACAGGGCAAGAAATTCGAGCTCTGGAACAAGGACAACTGGGAGCAGATGGTTTCCAAGGCGGGCAGTTTCGGCGCAGGCGGCCTGCCCCCTGAGCTCGAGGGATTTTCGCTGTGAGCGGCTCGCATACCCCGGTCCTGCTGCATGAAGCCGTCGACGGCCTCAACGTCAACGAAGCCGGCGTGTATGTCGACTGCACGTTCGGGCGCGGAGGGCATA
This sequence comes from Betaproteobacteria bacterium, assembly GCA_028291945.1. GTDB lineage: Bacteria > Pseudomonadota > Gammaproteobacteria > Burkholderiales > SG8-41 > JAQGMV01. The sequence goes on along the minus strand of JAQGNH010000247.1, from coordinate 47,602 downwards.
GTCGTCTCGTACTGTCGCGGCTCGGCGCCGACGGTCGCCTGATCGCGCTTGACCGAGACCCTGCGGCGGTGGAAGCCGCCGCGGGAATAACCGATCCGCGGTTCACCATCCTGCACGGGGCCTTCGGCCGGCTCGCGCAGTTACTCGAAGGCGCAGGTGTGACACGCGTGCACGGCATTTTGCTCGACCTGGGTATGTCTTCGCCGCAGCTCGAGGCGGACGAGCGCGGCTTCAGCTTCAGACGCGAGGCGCCGCTCGACATGCGCATGGATACGACGCGCGGCACCACGGCAGCGGAGTGGCTCGCTTTCGCCACTGAATCAGAGATCCGGGAGGTTATAAAAAACTATGGTGAAGAACGGTTTGCTAAATCGATTGCAGCAGCGATTGTTGCGGCTCGAGCGAGGGGATCTCTGGGCACCACACGACAGCTGGCCGCGCTCGTGGCAGAAGCCGTTCCCACGCGCGAGTCACATCAGGACCCGGCGACGCGCACGTTTCAAGCTCTACGGATTCATGTCAATCAGGAGCTTGAAGAACTCTCGCTAGTGCTGCCGCAGTGCGTCGAGCTGCTGGAGGCCGGCGGCAGGCTCGTCGTTATCAGTTTTCATTCGCTCGAGGACCGTATCGTCAAGCGTTTTCTGCGCGAGCAATCGCGGGCCGATACGCTCCCGGCGCGACTCGCGGTGCGCGCACGCGATCTGCCTCAGCCACGGCTGCGTCTCATCGGCAAAGCTCGCCGTCCCTCCGATTCCGAGATTGCGATCAATCCGCGCGCAAGAAGCGCGATCATGCGCGCGGCTGAACGAACCAGTGCAAGCCGGGATGCAAGGCCGGCGGGTGCCTGGAGCGATTCGTCCAAAGGACTCGCTGGGAGACGCCCGCGCAATCCGGGTGGAACTTCGAAGGGCCGCTTCGAGGCGTCGCTTCAGGTATGACGCGCCTCAATCTCGTGCTGCTTGGCATTCTCATCGCGTGCGGGCTCATGCTGGTGACCTCGCAGCATCAGGCGCGCAAGCTCTACGTCGAGCTGCAGAAAGAGCAGGAGCTCGCAAAGCGGCTCGAGATCGAATGGGGGCAGCTACAGCTCGAGCAAAGCACCTGGGCGATGCACTCACGCATCGAAAAAATCGCGGCGCGCAACCTGGGCATGCGTGTGCCGCCCGCGTCCCGAATTCAGGTCGTCCCGCCCCTGGCCGCAGAGGATGCGCGATGAACATCAGCGCGTCGCCTGCTCTGGCGCTCAAATTTTCACCGTGGCGCTCACGCTTGCTGCTGGTCGGGATCGTCGGGTGGTTCATCGCGCTTGTTATTCGCGCTGTCTACCTCCAGGGATTGCACAACGATTTCCTGCAGGCGAAAGGCGAGTCGCGATATTCGAGAGTGCTGTCGCTCGGTGCAACGCGGGGCATGATCGTGGATCGCAATAATGAGCCTCTTGCGATCTCCACGCCGGTCGAGTCTGTTGCAGCCAGCCCTGCGGACATGGAGACCACGCCTTCTCAGTTGGCGAAGCTTGCCCATTTACTTGAAATGGACACTGCCGAGGTGCGGCGGAGACTCGCCGATTCGAAGCGCGAGTTCGTGTACCTCAAGCGCCAGCTGCCTCCCGATCAGGCGGAGAAGATCGTCGAGCTTGGCGTCCCCGGCGTGTTCCTGCAGCGCGAGTATCGCCGCTACTATCCCGCGGGCGACGTGATGGCGCACCTGATCGGCTTCACTGACGTCGATGACAAAGGGCAGGAGGCGCTTGAGCTTGCATTCGATCCCGACTTGACGGGGAAGGCAGGCACCCGCCGCGTGATCAAGGACCGCCGCGGGCGCATCATCGAAGACGTCGACAGCATTCGCAAGCCGCAGGACGGCGCGAAAATCACGCTCTCGATCGATGCACGAATCCAGTATCTCGCGTTTCGCGAGTTGAGAAATGCAGTCCTCGAACATCGCGCGAAAGCGGGCGGTATCGTTGTGCTGGATGCGCGCACGGGCGAAGTGCTCGCAATGGCGAACCTGCCTTCCTACAACCCGAACAATCGCGGCAAGCTCGACCCGAAGCGCACGCGCAACCGCGCCGTAACGGATCTTTTCGAGCCGGGCTCCACTTTGAAGCCGTTCACTGCATCCGCGGCGCTCGAGGCTGGACTTTTCAAACCGGAAACGGTCATACAAACGGCGCCGGGGTATCTCACCATCGGCAACCGCACTATTCATGACGCGCATCCCCAGGGTGCGCTGACGGTCTCACAAGTCATCCAGAAATCATCCAATGTCGGTGCAGCGAAGATGGCCTTGTCATTGCCTGCGGAGAACATGTGGACGTTGTTCCGGCAGGTCGGCTTCGGTGCCGTCCCCGCGTCCGGTTTCCCCGGCGAAGTGGCGGGAAAGCTGCGCGCTTACGCCACCTGGAAACCGATCGAGCAGGCCACGATGTCGTACGGCCATGGCATTTCGGTCTCGCTGCTGCAGCTTGCCCGTGCGTACACCGTTTTCGCGAACGACGGAGAGGTTGTGCCGCTCACGCTCATCAAGCGCGAAGCGCCTGTGGAGAGGGTGCGCGTACTGAAGCCGCAAACCGCGCAAGCCGTACGCGCGATGCTCGAGCTTGCAGTGCTCCCGGGCGGGACAGCGCCGAAGGCTCAGATTTCGGGGTATCGCGTCGGAGGAAAAACAGGCACAGCACACAAGCTCGAAGGGCGGACTTACGCCAACAAATATGTGTCGTCATTCATCGGACTCGCGCCTGCGTCGAACCCGCGTCTGATCGTCGCGGTGATGATCGACGAGCCTTCTGCAGGTCAGTACTACGGCGGCACCGTAGCGGCGCCCGTATTCAGCCAGGTTATGGCGGGCACGTTGCGTCTGCTCGCCATTCCGCCCGATGCACCGACGAATAACGTTGTCCTGCCGCCACCGAGCGCGCCTGAAGTGAAGGAAGAAGTGTGAGCGCCGGAGCCGGGAGGGCAGAGGTGCCGACGCGAGGAATTCAGCAACGACGCTCGCTCGTTCGTGTCCCCGCACCGGGGATAGACTGGCGCGCGATCGACGAGCTGGGTCTCACTCGCCTGGTCAGCGACAGCAGACAGGTTGTCGCGGGTGACACGTTCGTCGCTTATCCCGGGGAAGCACTCGATGGCCGGGATTTCATTCCGCGCGCGATCGAGCGCGGTGCGGCGTCAGTGTTATGGGAGCGCGATGATTTCACCTGGCGCCGGACATGGCGGGTCAAAAACGCTCCGATCGAAAACTTGCGGCGGCGCGCGGGCGAAATCGCAAGCGAAGCCTATGGGCGCCCGAGCTCGCACTTGTGGACGGTCGGCGTGACTGGCACCAACGGGAAGACCTCCTGCAGCCATTGGGTGGCACAGGCGCTCACGCGCATGCACAGGAAGTGCGGGGTCGTGGGCACGCTTGGCAGTGGATGGCCCGGTAAACTGGAGCCGCTCGTCAACACCACGCCTGACGCCCTCTGGCTGCAAGCGCGGCTGCGCGACTTCGTGCGCCAGCGAGCGCGCGCCGTCAGCATGGAAGTGTCATCACATGGCCTCGCCCAGGACCGGGTGTCAGGCGTCGAGTTCGACGTTGCGCTCTTCACGAATCTCACGCGCGATCATCTGGACTATCACCGCACGATGCGCAATTACGGAAGCGCGAAAGCGCGTCTGTTCCGGTTCCCTACACTGAAGAGCGCGGTGCTCAATCTCGACGACCGGTTTGGTGCGCAGCTCGTAAGACCGACACAGCAGCGCGGAATACAGGTGCTGGGTTACGGGTTTGGGCGTGCCTTGCCATCGACGCTTCGCGGTCGGCGGATGTCGCGTCTCGTGGGTCGTAACCTGCGCATGAGCTCGAAGGGCATTGCTTTCGAGGTGACCACACCGTGGGGTCGCAGTGCGATCGAAAGCCGGCTGATCGGGCGATTCAATGCGGCCAATCTGCTGGGCACTCTGGCCGTGCTGCTTGCGAGTGACAGCGGTCTTGATGATGCAGTCGAGGCGTTGCAGAAGGTGACGCCGGTTCCCGGCCGCACAGAGGGCTTTGGAGGTGGTCGCCGGCCGCTGGTGGTGGTCGACTACGCGCATACACCGGACGCACTGGAGAACGTGCTGCGTGCGCTGCGCGAGTTGATGAGCGTCGGCTTACGCGGCGGGAAGCTCGTGTGCGTGTTTGGGTGTGGAGGAGATCGCGACCGCGGAAAGCGCCCTCTCATGGGACGCATCGCGAGCACGCTGGCCGACGAAGTGATCGTGACGAGTGACAATCCGCGCAGCGAAGATCCTTGCAGCATCATCGATGACGTCCTCGCAGGCATTTCAGGGGGCGCCAAGGTCGTCGAAGACCGTACGAACGCCATCCGTGATGCATTAGCGCATGCTGGCGCAGGCGACGTCGTGCTCATAGCAGGCAAAGGACACGAGCCGTATCAGGAGATAGCCGGCATCAAGCATCCGTACAGCGACGCAGCGGTGGTTCGGGCGATGCTCAAGGAGCGTGCACGATGATGCGGCTCAGTGAGGCCGCGAACGCCGTAGACGCCAGACTCGTTGGCGGCGACGTCGATTTTTCCGGGGTGAGCACGGATACGCGCACCCTCAAACGAGGAAATCTTTTCGTGGCGCTGCGCGGCGAGCGCTATGACGGCCACGGCTTTCTCCGGGCCGCAGCAGGTGCAGGCGCGGCGGCCGCGATGGTCGACACCGCCTTTTCGCTGCAGGCCGCAGAGCGCCTGCCGCTGATCGTCGTCGACGATACTCGCCTTGGGCTGGGCCGCCTTGCGGCACACTGGCGCAGCCGTTTCAGAATGCCGCTCGTCGCGCTTACGGGCAGCAGCGGCAAAACGACGGTCAAGGAGATGCTTGCTGCGATTCTTCGTCACGCGTCGCGCGATGCAGGGGGAGCGGCTGAAGACCCGGTGCTTGCGACGCGCGGAAATCTCAACAATGACATCGGCCTGCCGTTGATGCTGCTCGAGCTCACCCCGGTGCACCGTTATGCCGTTATCGAGATGGGGATGAATCACGCGGGCGAGATTCGTTACCTTGCCGATCTCGCCGATCCGGACGTAGCACTCGTGACGAACGCCGGGCGTGCCCACATTGAATTCCTCGGATCGGAGGAAGCGATCGCACGCGCCAAAGGCGAAATTTTTGAATCTCTACGGCCCGAAGCGACCGCCGTCTTCAACGCCGACGATCGTTACGCTCCGCTGTGGCGCGAGCTCACGAAATCGCGGCCGTGCGTTGACTTTGGCCTAGAGCACGCTGCTGCCGTAACAGGCAGCTTCAGGCTACGTGAGCTCGACAGCGATATCGTATTGCGACATTCCAGCGGTGAAGCAAACGTGCAGCTCGGTGCGCCCGGGGTACACAACGTTCGCAATGCGCTAGCTGCCGCTGCAGCTGCAACGGCGCTCGATATCCCGCTGAACGTGATTGCAGCAGGGCTCGGGCGGTTTTCAGGAATCAAAGGCCGCCTTCAGAGAAAGCGTGGCCGCAAGGGGGCTGTACTGATCGACGACACGTATAACGCCAACCCCGAGTCCGTACGTGCAGCGATCTCGGTACTGGCGCAGGCGCCCGGGCGCAAAATTCTCGTGTTCGGTGATATGGGCGAGCTCGGTCCTGACGCGCCGCGCCTGCACGCAGAAGTGGGTGCCGTCGCTAAAGAAGCGCGTCTCGACCGCATGCTGGCGCTGGGTGCGAACTCGGCCGAGGCCACCAAGGCGTTTGGCGCTGACGCCAAGCATTTCACGCGCATCGAAGATCTGCTTGAAGATCTTCAGGATGCGCTCGCGCCTGACGTGACAGTGCTCGTGAAAGGTTCACGCTTCATGAAGATGGAACGCGTGGTAAACGCGTTGGAAATGACAAACGGCGAATGATGAGTAAAACCACTCACGTGACACGTGCCATGCGGTTTTCATTCCGTATTCCGCATTCATCCCGTATTCCCGTCGGGAGTTCACGATGCTCTTAGAGCTCGCGCAGCTGTTGGGGAAGGATATCCGCGCTTTCAACGTGTTCAACTACATCACGTTGCGCGCAGTGCTCGCGTGCCTGACTGCGCTCGTGCTTTCATTCGTCGTCGGCCCGGCGATGATCCGCAAGCTCACGGCATACAAAATAGGGCAGGCCGTGCGCAGCGATGGTCCCCAGAGCCACCTCACGAAAGCCGGTACGCCGACGATGGGTGGCGCACTGATCCTCGTTTCCGTGGTGGTGACCACGCTACTGTGGGCGGACCTGAGTAACCGATTCGTATGGGTCGTTCTGTGGGTGACAGTGGCTTTCGGCGCGATCGGCTGGATCGACGATTACCGAAAAGTCGTACACCGCAATCCCAAAGGACTTTCCGCGCGCACCAAGTTCTTCTGGCAGTCGGTATTCGGCGTCACTGCGGCGTGGTATATCGCGTTTTCCACGAACCTGCCCGCTCAGACGGCATTCATCGTCCCCTTCTTCAAACAGGTGGCGTATCCGCTCGGCTGGATAGGTTTCATCGTGATGACCTATTTCGTCATAGTCGGCACGAGCAATGCCGTCAACCTCACGGATGGGCTCGATGGCCTTGCGATCATGCCGACCGTCATGATCGGCAGCGCGCTCGGCGTATTTGCGTACGTCGCCGGTCACGCCGTCTTCTCGAAATATCTCAATTTCCCCTATATCCCTGGCGCGAGCGAGCTTGCAGTGATCTGCGGTGCATTGGCAGGCGCGGGTCTCGCGTTCCTATGGTTCAACGCCTATCCAGCGGAAGTCTTCATGGGTGACGTCGGTGCGCTCGCGCTTGGCGCAGCGCTTGGGACCATGGCCGTGATCGTGAGGCAGGAAATCGTGCTGCTGGTGATGGGTGGCGTGTTTGTCGTGGAGACTTTGTCGGTGATGCTGCAGGTCGCGTCCTTCAAGCTCACGGGCAAACGCATTTTCCGAATGGCGCCGCTGCATCACCACTATGAGCTCAAAGGATGGAAGGAAAACCAAGTTGTCGTGCGCTTCTGGATCATCTCAATGATGTTAGTGCTGATAGGTCTTTCTACACTGAAGCTCAGATGATAGTGCACGACAACTTGGTTTCGGTGAAGGCTAACTTGCGAAGCAAGTTAAGGTCGAGCGTGGTGTGTCGGCCGGCCGGAGCCAAAACCAGCCCGTGCGCTTCTGGATCATTTCGATGATGTTGGTGCTAATCGGCTTGTCGACGCTGAAGCTGCGGTGAGTCGTGAACCATGAGCCGTCGGACGCATGAAACGGCTTACCGCTTATGACGTGGTTTAAGGATGCTGGATTGGAAAGACAGGAACGTGCTGGTGCTCGGACTCGGTGACACAGGTCTGTCGATGACCCGGTGGCTCGTGCGTCACGGTGCGCGAGTTAGGGTCGCTGACAGCCGCGCGCATCCACCACACAAACGCACGCTCGAAACGGAGTCGCCGGACGTGCCGATTTCGACCGGCCCCTTCAGCGAGCGTGATTTCGCGCGCGCTGATGTCATCGCAATCAGTCCTGGAGTCGATCGTCGCGAAGCATCAATAGCGGGAGCGACTCGACGCGGTGTCCCTGTCGTGGGCGATGTCGAGATGTTCGCGGGCACCCTCGACGATGTTGCCGCCCGACAATCGAGGGCAAGGCCGCAGGTCGTTGCGATCACGGGCTCGAACGGTAAGAGCACCGTGACCGCAATGGCAGGTGAAGTTTCGCGCGTTAGCGGACGAGCGACGATTGTGGCCGGAAACATCGGATTGCCGGTACTGGATGCCCTGACCGAAATCGAAAACGGCAAAGCGATGCCGGATGTATTCGTGCTGGAGCTCTCTAGCTTTCAGCTTGAAAGCACGTCCAGCCTGCGCGCAGACGCAGCCACCGTGCTCAACGTGACTGAAGATCACCTCGATCGATACGACGGCATGGACGAATACGCCGATGCGAAAGCACGCGTGTTCGCAGGCGCCGGTGTGCAGGTGTTGAACCGACAGGATGCGTGGAGCATGCGCATGGCCCGTCCCGGGAAGCACGCCACCACCTTTGGTCTTGACGCGCCGGCAAACGATCACGACTGGGGCGTCTCGGGCCATTCGATGCTCCTCCGCGGTGGCGACACGTTGATGCCCATCGACGAGCTGCCGGTCGCCGGCTTGCACAACGCTGCAAACGCGCTCGCGGCACTGGCGCTCTGCGATGCGATCGGAATGCCTGAGAGCACTATGCTCGAAGGCCTGCGGCGCTTTCGGGGCTTACCGCACCGGCTCGAAAAAGTTGCAGAGGTGCGCGGCATCACGTTCTACGATGATTCCAAGGGCACCAATGTCGGTGCGACGGTTGCCGCGCTGAACGGCATGACCGTACCCGTCGTGCTCATCGCCGGGGGAGACGGCAAAGGGCAGAACTTTTCGCCTCTCACCCGAGCAATATCTACTCATGCGCGCGCAGTGGTGTTGATCGGGCGCGATGCACCGCAGATCGAGCACGTGCTGACCGGTTCAGGCGTTCGCGTGCTGCACGCTTCGACGTTGGAAGAGGCGGTGCAAGCCGCCTACAGCGAGAGCCGTACGGGAGATGCCGTGCTGTTGTCTCCCGCGTGTGCGAGCTACGACATGTTCACGAGTTACGTGCACCGCGCTCAGGTCTTTGTTGCCGCCGTGAAGGCTCTCGCAGCGACAGAGGAAGGACGCCTGCCGTGAGCCAGGCCATGTATTACCGCGAGAGCAAGAAGCGCGCGTCGGTCGCCGAGTACGACGTCCCTCTCGTGTGGTGCACGATCCTGCTGCTCGCGCTGGGTGTGGTGATGGTCTATTCCTCGTCGATCGCTATTGCCGAAGCCGGGCGCAGCACGGGCTATCAGCCGACGTACTATCTCGTGCGTCACACGTTTTTTGTTGCTATCGCCCTCGTGTTCGCGGTCGTCGCGTTCCAGGTGCCGACCCGGCTGTGGCAACAAGCTGCGCCTTACCTTTTCGTCGTTGCGCTCGCGTTCCTCATGCTCGTGCTCGTGCCCGGCATCGGACGCGAAGTGAACGGCAGTCGGCGCTGGATCTCGCTGTATGTCGCGAACTTCCAGCCTTCCGAGCTCATGAAGGTGTGCTGCGTTCTTTACGCCGCCGACTACACCGTACGCAAGGCCGCGTTCATGCACAGCCTGCGTCGCGGCTTCATGCCGATGTTTTTCGTGATGCTGCTCACCGGCGGCCTGTTGTTGCGTGAGCCGGATTTCGGCGCGTTCGCCGTCATCACGGTCATTGCGATGGGCATCCTCTTCCTCGGCGGCATGAACTGGCGTCTGTTCGCTGGCTTGATCGTCATGCTGATCATCGGCTTCCTGCTGCTGATCTGGATCTCGCCTTATCGCATGCAGCGGGTGGTCGGTTTCATGGACCCCTGGGCCGATCCGTATGGGAAAGGCTATCAGCTCTCGCATGCATTGATCGCATTCGGCCGTGGAGAATGGTTCGGTGTCGGCCTGGGCGGAAGCGTCGAGAAACTGTTTTACCTTCCGGAGGCGCACACGGATTTCCTCCTCGCTGTCATCGCCGAAGAGCTTGGCTTCGTGGGCGTCGCTTTGATCGTGCTCATGTTTGGGTGGGTCGTGGCGCGGGCATTTGCAATAGGGCGCCGCGCGGCCATGCTCGAGCGCTATTTCGCATCGCTTGTCGCGCAAGGCGTCGGCCTGTGGATCGGCGTGCAGGCGATCATCAATATGGGCGTGAACATGGGCGTATTGCCCACAAAGGGCCTGACGCTGCCGCTGCTGTCGTTCGGCGGCAGCGCCCTCGCGGCAACGTGTGCCGCCCTCGCAATACTTCTGCGTGTCGATTGGGAAAACAGGCAGCTCGCGAAAGGCCTGACAGTATGACTAGGCGAGCGTTGGCACATGGCGAATTTGGAACTGATGGCTGCCTGTTTCGGCGTAGCCAAAACGGCAGGCTCGCGAAGGGCCTGACAGTATGATCAATACTGTTCAACGCGACCCAACGCCGAGCGCCCAGGGGCGGCGAACTCTGATGGTCATGGCCGGCGGCACCGGTGGCCATATTTTTCCGGCACTTTCCGTAGCAGAGCACGTGCGCGCCGCGGGCTGGAACGTCGTATGGCTCGGCTCGCGTGCGGGCATGGAGGCCCGCATCGTGCCGGCTAAGGGTTACACGATGGCGTGGATCCGAATGTCCGGCCTGCGCGGCAAAGGTCTGGTCCGTGCTGCGCTGCTGCCGCTCAATCTGCTCATTGCGTTCGTGCAGAGCGCGCGTGCGCTCTTCGCGCATCGTCCGGACGTCGTGCTCGGTATGGGCGGTTACGTTGCTTTCCCCGGCGGCATGATGGCGAGTCTCTTCAATCGGCCGCTGGTCATTCACGAGCAGAATTCAGTCGCAGGGCTCACGAACCGGGTGCTCGGTCATGTTGCAGACAAGGTGCTCCTCGGTTTTCCAGGGGCTTTCGGCAAGCGGGCCAAGGCCGAGTGGAGCGGCAACCCGGTTCGGGCAGACATCGCAGCGATCGCGCCGCCGGAACAGCGCTTTGCGGGACGTCACGGGCGATTGCGCGTGCTCGTACTCGGCGGAAGTCAGGGTGCGAAAGCGCTGAACGATGTCGTTCCGCAAGCGATCGCACGATTGTCACAGAGTGTCCGTCCTGAAGTGATACACCAGGCGGGCGCCGCTCATCTCGATGCGGTGCGCGCGAACTACGCTTCGGCAGCCGTTGAGGCGAGCATTATTGGGTTCATCGAAGATATGGCGGCAAGCTACGCTGCGGCCGACCTGATGATCTGCCGCGCTGGCGCTTCAACCATTGCCGAGCTGGCAGCCGCGGGTGTGCCTGCTGTCCTGATACCGTTTCCGCAAGCAGTCGACGATCATCAGACGCAAAACGCGCGCTTCCTCGCAGAGCGCGGCGCCGCGCTGCTCATACCGCAAAGCGAGCTTACGCCGCAGCGTCTTGCAGATCTGCTCGCTGAATTCACGCGTGACAAGTTGCTCGCGATGGCGAAACAGGCGAGAGCTGCGGGCAAGCCGGACGCAACGCGTACGGTCGCGGAAGTCTGCATGAGACTCGCCGCATGAAGATCCTGGCGATGAAAGCGGAGAACGGATCAACAGCAGCGTTGCCCGCGCGTTGGACGCTGGCCTCCCGTTTGCGCTCATCTCGATCCAGGCGGATGCGATGAGACACAAAGTCAAGCACATCCATTTCGTTGGCATAGGCGGCGTCGGCATGAGCGGCATCGCCGAAGTACTGCTGAATCTCGAATATCGCGTGAGCGGATCCGATCTCTCTGAAAGCCCCGTGACCCGCCATCTTCAGCGGCTTGGTGCAAGAATTTCGAAGGGCCACTCCGAAGACAACATCGCCGGTGCGAATGCGGTCGTAATCTCAAGCGCGGTGGCTGAGGACAACCCCGAGGTACAGGCGGCTCGCGCAAAGAAGATTCCCGTCGTGCCGCGGGCACTGATGCTCGCTGAGTTGATGCGGCTGAAGCAGGGCATTGCGGTGGCCGGCACTCACGGTAAGACCACGACGACGAGCCTGACCGCCAGTGTGCTCGCGGAAGGGGGGCTCGATCCGACATTCGTCATCGGCGGACGCGTCGAAGCTGTCGGCTCGAACGCGCGGCTCGGTAAAGGCGAGTTCATCGTCGTCGAAGCCGACGAATCCGACGCATCGTTTCTGTATCTGCAGCCGTGTCTCGCGATCGTTACCAATATCGACGCCGATCACATGGCGACGTACGACCACTCCATCGACAAACTGAGACAGTCATTCATCTATTTCCTGCAGCGACTGCCGTTCTATGGCGTGGCAATCATCTGTATCGATGATGCGGGGGTGCGCGAGATCGCGCCCCGCGTGCCCAAGACGCTCGTCACGTACGGTCTCGCGCCCGAAGCGCAAGTGCGAGCGGTGAACATCGAAGCGCAAGGCGGAAAGATGGCGTTCCGTGCAGTTTGTGCGGCAAATGGTTCGCCTGCGATCGAGTTCGACGTCACGCTGAACCTCCCCGGAGTGCACAACGTGCAGAACGCGCTCGCCGCGATCGCTGCAGGTCTCGAAGTCGGCGTCGCGCCGGAAAAAATAGTCTCAGCGCTCGCGAGCTTTAAAGGTGTCGGTCGGCGGTTTCAGCAGTGTGGGGAAATCCGGCTTGCAGACGGCGGTCGGTTACTGCTGGTCGACGATTACGGCCACCACCCGGCGGAGATGGCCGCGACCCTCGCGGCAGCGCGTGGCGCTTTCCCCGGGCGGCGTCTGGTGCTCGCTTTCCAGCCTCACCGCTATACGCGCACCCGCGATTGCTTCGAGGACTTCGTCAAAGTGCTTTCGACTACGGACGTACTCGTGCTCACCGAAGTTTATCCGGCGGGCGAGCAGCCGATCGTCGCAGCTGACGGTCGCGCGCTCGCGCGGGCGATCCGTGTGCACGGCAAAGTCGAGCCTATTTTTGTCGACACCGTAGCTGAAATGCCTGAAGCGATACGCGCTGCAGCGCGTGATGGCGATGTGGTGCTGACGATGGGAGCAGGCTCCATAGGAAGCGTGCCGGCATTACTGAAGAGTGATGAGTGATGAGTGACGGGTGACGAGAAACTGTGAGTGCGAGTGTCGTAGCGATGATTGATCGGCGTGCAGGTTCAGGTGGTCTGCGCGGGGAATTGAGGCTCGCGGAGCCCATGTCTCGCCACGTCAGCTGGCGCGCGGGCGGCGTTGCTGAACGCGCCTACCTGCCGGCCGATCTCGACGATCTTTGTGTGTTCCTGCGCTCAACCGATCCTGAAGAGCCGGTGCATTTCGTGGGGCTCGGCAGCAATCTGCTGGTGCGCGACGGCGGATTGCGCGGCACGGTCGTTTTCACTCACTGGGCACTACGCAACATCGCGCTCGGTGCGGTGAGGGACGCGGAAGGCGAGATTTACGTCGACGCTGGCGTTGCGAGCCCCAAAGTCGCCCGCTTCGCCGCATTGCAGGATCTGGTGAACGCCGAATTCCTCGCGGGTATCCCCGGGACGATCGGCGGCGCGCTCGCAATGAATGCGGGCTGCTATGGCGGAGAGATGTGGAACATCGTGCGCAAGGTGGTGACCCTCGACCATGCAGGCGAATTGCGCGAGCGCACGCCGGCACACTATCGCATCGAATATCGAAGCGTCGCGAAGCGGTGTCATCAGATCGCGAGCATTCCTCCTGCTGCCGCACTCAACCCACGCGCGGGTCTCGAGGAATGGTTCGTATCTGCCGTGCTGGCGTTGCCGCGAGGCGATGGCGTGCAATCGCGCGGCAAGGTGAAAGCGCTTTTGTCGCGGCGGATAGCAAGCCAGCCGCTCGGTGAGCCCAACGCCGGCTCTGTTTTCAGGAACCCCCCTGGCACATACGCGGCGAAGCTCATTGAAGACTGCGGACTCAAAGGACGAACGATCGGTGGCGCCGTCATTTCGCAGAAACACGCGAATTTCATCGTGAACACGGGGACGGCACGCGCGGCGGAGATTGAAGCGCTGATCGAGATGGCCCAAGCATCAGTAAAACACAAATTCGGCGTCGAGCTCGAGCGCGAGGTCAGGATAGTCGGAGAGCGGCAATGAAACAGAAGATCGGCGCAAAAAAATCCAAAGGCGCGAAGGAGCCGCTTGCAAAGCCGGCCGCCTCTCGGGCCTCCCCTGGTGGATTCGGAAAAGTCGCCGTCCTCTTCGGTGGACGCAGCGCAGAGCGCGAGATATCGCTCAGAAGCGGGAACATGGTGCTGGGCGCTCTGAAGCGTAAAGGCATTGATGCGCACGCCTTCGATCCCCAGGACCAGGGGCTCGAACAGCTGATTGCGCAGCATTTCGACCGCGTGTTCATTGCGCTCCACGGGCGTTTCGGCGAAGACGGCACGGTGCAGGGCGCTCTCGAGTATCTCGGCCTTCCATATACAGGAAGCGGTGTCATGGCGAGCGCCATTGCCATGGACAAATGGCGTACGAAGTTGCTCTGGCAGGCCGCGGGCGTGCCAACGCCGCCTTATGAAGTGCTGAACAAGGAGACGGATTTTCTGAGCGTTGGGGAACGCCTCGGGGTGCCTCTCATGGTGAAACCTGCGCGCGAAGGCTCCAGCATCGGTATGAGCAAGGTCACGTCGCTGGAGAAGATCGAGGCAGCGTATGAGCTCGCCACAGAGTACGACGATGTGATCATTGCTGAGCGTTTCATCGAAGGAGTCGAAGTCACCGCGGCGATCGTGGACGACGAGCCACTGCCGCTGATTCGCCTCGAAACGCCACGAACGTTTTACGACTACCAGGCTAAATATTTTTCCGACGATACCCGCTATATCTGTCCATCGGGACTGCCGGCGGACCAGGAACGCCGCATTCAGGAGCAGGCGTTACGCGCTTTCAAGCTGATCGGCTGCAGTGGATGGGGACGCGTGGACGTGATGGTCGATCGCGCAGGTGAGCCGTATCTGCTCGAAGTGAATACCATCCCGGGCATGACGGACCACAGCCTGGTTCCCATGGCGGCACGGGCGCGCGGTATCGAATTCGACGACCTGTGCGTTCGAGTACTGGAATCGGCGCATGTGGGATAGGCCTGACATTCTCAACCGCTTCGCCAATGTGCTCTTGGCCCTCACCGCCTTGCTGTTGGCCTATGGCTCGGTATGGTGGATCGTGAGGCTTCCCATGTTTGCGCTGCGCGAAGTGCACATTACTGGGGAAGCGCACCACGTGACGCGCGATCAGGTTCAGGCGATTGTGAACAACGAATTGAAAGGCACTTTTTTCACGCTCAACTTGCCGCAGCTGCGGCGCGCCTTCGAAAAACTGCCGTGGGTGCGTGAAGTGAACCTGCGCCGGCGCTGGCCCGCACGGCTGGAAGTCAGCGTAAGCGAACACGTGCCGCTCGCGCGATGGGGCAACCAGGCGCTCGTCAACACGCATGGGGAAGTGTTCCAGGCTGCTTTTGACGGCAAACTGCCGACGTTTGCGGGACCTGCAGGGACGGCAAAAGAGATCGCAATTCAGTACGAATTCTTTCGCCGGAATCTCAGCACACTCGGGACACCGGTGCTTGTGCAACTCACGCCGAGACGCGCATGGCAGGTCAGACTGGAGGGTGGTCCTACGCTCGAGCTCGGACGTGAAGATATAGAAGGGCGCCTCGGCCGATACATCCAGGTGCACGAACGTACGGTCGTCGCGTTGAAGCGACGCATCGATTACGTTGATCTGCGCTATGCGAACGGATTCGCCGTGCGCATAGCGGAGCTCAAGGAAGAGCACAGCGGGCGCGTCCACGATGCCGCAGGCGCGAAGCGCAGGGCTAAGGGGATATGAGCAAGAGCCGGGATAATAAGAAACTGGTCGTGGGCCTGGATATAGGGACTTCGAAAATCGCAGCCATCGTGGCGGACATCAAACCTGAAGGTGGTTTCGAGATCATCGGCATGGGCAACTGCCCTGCACGCGGTCTGAAAAAAGGCGTCGTCGTGAATATCGAGACGACGGTGACCGCCATTCAGCGCGCGCTCGAAGAAGCGGAGCTCATGGCCGACTGCAAGATCCGCGACGTGTACACCGGCATCGCGGGTAGCCACATCAAGAGCTTCAACTCGCAGGGCATGGTCGCTATCAAGGACAAGGAAGTCGGGCAGATGGATATCGATCGCGTGATCGAGACGGCCAAAGCGGTGCAGATCCCTAACGACCAGCAGATCCTGCACATCCTCAATCAGGAATTCATCATCGACGGCCAGGAGGACGTGCGCGAGCCGCTCGGTATGTCCGGCGTACGTCTCGAAGTCAAAGTGCACATCGTGACCGGCGCTGTATCAGCGGCCCAGAACATCATCAAATGCGTTCGCCGCTGCGGACTCGAAGTGAGCGATCTCATACTGCAGCCGCTCGCCTCGGCGATGGCGGTCGTGTCTGACGATGAGAAGGATCTCGGCGTGGCCCTCGTCGACATCGGTGGAGGCACGACCGATCTCGCGATTTTCACTCACGGCGCAATTCGCCACACCGCGGTTATTCCAATCGCGGGCGACCAGATTACCAACGATATCGCCATGGCGCTGCGCACGCCGACCAAGGATGCCGAGGATCTGAAGCAGCGTTATGGGTGCGCGCTATCCCAGCTCGCGGATCCTCAGCAGATGATCGAAGTACCCGGGATTGGAGAGCGCGGGCCGCGGGAACTCTCGCGCAAAACGTTGGCCGAGGTGATTGAGCCTCGGGTTGAAGAATTGTATTCACTGGTGCAGGCGGAGCTTCGCCGCAGCGGTTACGAAGAGTTGTTGTCATCGGGAATCGTCATCACCGGCGGGTCCAGTCTGATGCAAGGCATGGTGGAGCTCGGAGAAGAGATTTTCCACATGCCGGTGCGGGTAGGCGTCCCTCATTACAACGGCGCTCTTGCGGAGGTCGTCAAGCATCCGCGCTATTCGACCGCGGTAGGCCTGCTCATCGCCGGCATGCAGCAGCACCGCCAGCGCGAGCTCGCCCACTTGCACATTAGCTCGTTTCAGCAGCTGATGGATAGGATGAAGTCCTGGTTTACCGGCAACTTCTGAATAAGGAGAGCGCGGTTCGAATTCGTCGTAGAAGCAGCCAGAAAAGCAGCAGCCGTTTAAGAAAGTCCATTAAGAAAGTAAAGGAGAAGTAAATGATCGAGCTTATTGATGCACAGTCGCAGGAAGCCGTCATCAAAGTCGTCGGAGTAGGCGGATGCGGCGGCAACGCAGTCGACCACATGATTTCGCAGGGTGTACAGGGCGTCGAGTTCGTGGTCGCCAACACTGATGCGCAGGCGTTGAAGCGCAATCAGGCAAAGACGCAAATTCAGCTTGGAGGCAACGTCACCAAAGGGCTGGGCGCAGGCGCCAATCCCGAAGTCGGCCGACAAGCGGCGATCGAAGATCGGGAGCGCATCGCGGAAGTGATCACGGGTGCGGACATGCTGTTCCTTACCGCAGGTATGGGCGGGGGTACGGGAACGGGCGCTGCTCCGGTCGTTGCGGAAGTGGCAAAGGAACTTGGGATCCTCACCGTAGCGGTCGTGACGAAACCTTTCGCGTTCGAAGGCAAGCGGCAGCGCATCGCGCAGGAAGGGTTGGACGCACTCTCGCAGCACGTCGATTCGCTGATCGTCATTCCCAATGACAAACTCATGCACGTGCTCGGTACGCAGGTTACGCTAGACGAAGCCTTCAAAGCTGCGAACGACGTGCTGCACGGCGCCGTCGCAGGAATTGCCGAGATCATCAGCTGCCCAGGCATGATCAACGTGGACTTCGCGGACGTGCGTACGGTGATGGCCGAGATGGGCATGGCGATGATGGGCTCAGCGAAAGCGGCCGGGCCGGATCGTGCGCGCGTTGCTGCCGAACAAGCGGTTGCGTGCCCACTTCTCGAAGACATCAACATTTCCGACGCCCGCGGCGTCCTGGTCAATATTTCTGCGAACCGCGGGAGCTTTCAACTCCAGGAGATGTACGATGTCATGGAAACCATCAAGGCGTTCGCGGCCGACTCCGCCACGGTCATCGTCGGCACCGTGTACGACGAAACGCTGGAAGATCAGTTGCGCGTGACGATCGTGGCGACCGGGCTTGGCAAGCCGGCAGCACGTCAGCAAGCGAAATCGCAACCTTTGACTGTGGTCTCCCAGAAGACTGGGACCGACAACCATTCGCTCGCTGTCGATTACACGGCGCTTGAGCAGCCGGCCGTCATTCGCCGGCGGAACCGTGATGCGACAGTCGAAGCAATGCGGCAGTCTGGCGTCGAAATGCTGGATATCCCGGCTTTTCTGCGCAAACAGGCGGACTGAGTCGCCATGGTCCTGGCGTCCAGCGACAAGGGCAGTTGCCTCTCACACGCGGGCGGCGTCGGTATGCCGCTCGCATGGCTTGTGCTGATGGAGTAGCCGAGATTGTCGCACGACAGCGACATATCCCTATGAGTGGCAATGGCTTTTTACTGTGCAACATCGAGGCTGCATGATAGACTGCAGCGCTGATTTATAAGGTATTAGAGAGACTAGGTGATCCATCAGCGCACGCTGAAGAACATGATCCGTGCCACAGGCGTCGGGCTGCACACCGGAGAAAAGGTGTACCTCACCTTGCGTCCGGCCCCGCCCGATACCGGAATCGTGTTCCGCCGTGTCGATTTGCCGCAGCCTGTCGAGATCAGGGCAAGCCCCTATGCCGTCGGCGATACGCGCCTGTCCTCGTGCCTCGAGAAGGACGGCGTGCGGGTATCCACTGTAGAGCATCTGATGTCTGCTTTTGCGGGCCTCGGTGTCGACAACGCATACGTCGACCTCACTGCGGGCGAAGTGCCGATCATGGACGGAAGTGCGGGCCCGTTCGTATTTTTACTGCAATCGGCGGGACTCAAAGAGCAGAAAAAAGCCAAGACGTTCATTCGCGTGCTCGAGACCGTGGAAGTGCACGACGGCGGCAAGTGGGTACGTTTCGATCCCCATAACGGCTTCAAGCTCGACCTTTCGATTGATTTCGATCATCCGGTCATGGAGCGATCAAGCCAATCGGTCCGCGTCGATTTCTCGTCGACTTCCTATATTAGGGAAGTGAGCCGCGCCCGCACGTTCGGTTTTATGCAGGATGTGGAAGCGATGCGGGAACAGGGGCTCGCCCTCGGCGGGAGTCTCGATAACGCGATCGTGATGGATGAGTATCGCGTCCTGAACATGGACGGCCTGCGTTACGAAGACGAGTTCGTGAAGCACAAAGTGCTGGACGCGATCGGTGATCTCTACCTTTTGGGACATCCGCTGATCGGCGCGTTCAGTGGCTACAAGTCGGGCCATGCTCTCAATAACCTGCTGTTGCGACGTCTGCTCGAACAGCTGTCCGCGTGGGAGTATGTGCGCTTCGAGCGCATCGAGGACGCTCCCGCTTTCCTCGCCTGGCAACCTCAACCGGCTTGAGTTTGCAGCTGCCGGCGGTCCTCTCGGATTAACGGTGTTCGTCCTACGGCTCGTCGCGGTGCTGGCGTTGCTCGCGATCGCGATTGCCTTCGGGCTCTTCCTTTACACCAGGAACCGGCGGTATCTCACATGGACGTGGCGCATTCTGCAGTTCGCGCTGGTATTCGTCATCGCAGTCATGGTGCTGTACGTGCTCGAACGCCTCGTGCTCGTCATCTAGCGTGGCCCAGGTTTGCCGTGGCGGTTGACCAGATTGGAAAGCGCCGACTTCAGATCCAGGTTGGTAACGCGCTTGGAAAGTGCGTCAAATTCCTCAACTGCTTCAGGGGTTAATGAGGTTTTAATGGACTTGCAAGTGCGCTGCGACCCCGTCACTTGCACCTCTATACGTATTGAAGTAACCTGCATTTCGAATTTTTGAACGGACGCCAATAAACGCGGCGCCAGTTGCTTCAACTTCGCAGCTATCGCTGCATTGTCAGCAGAGACAAAAAGCGTTCCCGCCCGATAGCCTTTCACCCGGCTCGAGCTAGCGAGTTCCCGGGGGGCGGATCCAAGATATAGCGTTTGCAGTTCCAGAAGCTGGCGAGTGCGCGCCTGCAGAGCTTTAAGCTCGTCGGTAGCACTCAGCAACTTGCCGATCGTGTGAAGCGGCATGGGAATCTAGAGCCTCGTGGTATAGGCTCTGTAATCCAAGGGAGCGAGCCGATGGATATTATCCTAGTCTCTGACAGACTCGCAAAAGCCAGAACGATAACGGTCAGTCTGTCTCAACTCGCAGTGCTCGCCTTTGCGGGTATTGGGTCGGTCATCGCATTCACGACCGCGCTCAACTACGCAGTGCTGCGCTATGCCGCTGATCTGCCCTACATGCAAAGCATGCTGGGCTCGGCCCGTCGGGACGATACCCAGAGAGCCGAATCGTACATGCGTGAGAACCTGAACGCGATGGCGGTGCGGTTGGGCCAAATGCAGGCCGAGTTGCTGCGGCTCGATACCCTGGGCGAGCGGCTTGCCAAACTTGCCGGGTTCAAACCGCAGGAACTGATGTTTGGGCAGACACCCGGGCGGGGCGGCGCCGAGTCCTCCGTTGCGAGCCAGGATCTCTCCCTCGGCGACATCAATCAGCAGCTTGACGCGCTCACCCGCAGGGTCGAAGACCGCGGCGACACGCTTGGCGTGCTGGAGTCCCTGCTGACGCTCGAGAGCGCGCGCAAGAAACTGGTCCCATCGATGCCCCCCGTTCAGGCGGCATGGCACTCGTCGAGCTACGGCTGGCGGATCGACCCTTTCACGGGACAGCGCGCGTTTCACGAAGGCATCGATTTCATGGCCGAGTCCGGTACTCCGATTCACGCTGCCGCAGGCGGGGTAGTTGTGTACTCGGACTTGCACCCCCAATATGGTAATATGGTTGAGATAGACCACGGCAACGGTCTCGTCACCCGCTATGCGCATGCTTCGAAGCGGCTGGTCAGGGCAGGGGACGTGGTGTTGAGTGGCGCCAAAATTGCCGAAGTCGGCAGAACCGGGCGCGCAACGGGAACACATCTGCATTTCGAGGTCCGGCAGCAGGGCGTGCCGCAGAATCCGACTCAGTTTCTGCGACAGCCCGGCTAAAGTCCGGAGATCTCAAGGAACACAGGGTGGGGCGGTTCCCCACCCTTTTTTTATGAACTTGGCCCCCGGCAGCGGGGGTCCAAGCCCACGCTCATGATCCAAGGAGTGCTCAAAAAAATCTTCGGCAGCCGCAACGAGCGGTTGTTGAAGCAGTACGGCCGCGCTGTGCGCGAAATCAATGCGCTGGAGCCGCAGACCGCGCGCTTGACCGACGCCGAGCTTCGCGCGAAAACCGATGAGTTTCGCAAGCGTATCCAGGAACGCGTCGACAAGGTCGCTCCACCGCCCGTGCAGCAAGACGAAGCGAAACCTGCGGACGAAACCCACGACGTCGCTGTTGACCGCGTTCGCCGCGAGGCCCTCGAAGAGATTCTTCCCGAAGCGTTCGCGGTGGTCAGGGAAGCCGGGAAACGCGTGTTGAGCATGCGTCATTTCGACGTCCAGCTGATTGGCGGTATTGCGCTTCACAACGGAAAGATTGGCGAAATGCGCACCGGCGAGGGCAAGACGCTGGTCGCGACGTTGCCGGCGTATCTGAATGCTCTGGCGGGCCTCGGCGTGCACATCGTGACCGTCAACGATTATCTCGCCCAGCGCGACGCCGACTGGATGGGACAGCTATATCGTTTTCTCGGCATGAGTGTCGGCGTGAACCTCTCCCAAATGGAGCACGATCTCAAACAGCAGGCCTACGCCGCCGACATCACGTACGGCACGAACAACGAATTTGGCTTTGATTATCTGCGCGACAACATGGTGTATCACACCTCGGAGAAAGTGCAGCGGCCGCTTTATTACGCGATTGTCGACGAAGTGGATTCAATTCTGATCGATGAGGCGCGCACCCCGCTCATCATTTCCGGGCAGGCAGAGGATACGACTGATCTTTACATCCGCATCAACGTGATCGCGCCCAAGCTGCAGCGCCAGAAGGACGAGAAAGCCCCGGGTGATTACTGGGTCGACGAGAAAGCGCACCAGGTCATACTCTCGGAACAGGGACATGAGCACGCCGAGCAGTTGATGGAACAGGCGGGTTTGCTGCCCGAAAACAGCAGCCTTTACGACGCGGCCAACATCAACCTCATGCATCACCTGAACGCAGCCTTGCGCGCTCATACGCTGTTCCTGCGCGATCAGCAGTACGTGGTGCAGAACGGCGAGATCATCATTGTCGATGAGTTCACCGGAAGGCTGATGCCGGGCCGCCGCTGGTCCGAAGGCCTGCATCAGGCGGTCGAAGCGAAAGAGGGCGTCGATATTCAGAAGGAAAATCAGACGCTCGCGACGATCACGTTTCAGAACTACTTCCGGATGTACAAGAAGCTCGCCGGCATGACCGGCACCGCCGACACGGAGGCGTACGAGTTTCAGCAGATTTATGGACTGGAAACCGTCGTCATTCCAACGCACCAGAACATGGTTCGCGCAGACCGCATGGATCAAGTCTTCCGCACTGGGCGCGAAAAATACCAGGCGATCATCAATGACATCCGCGACTGCTACCAGCGGGGCCAACCGGCACTCGTCGGTACAACTTCAATCGAGAATTCCGAGTTGATCTCGGGAATGCTTAATAAAGAGGACCTGCCGCACAACGTGCTGAATGCAAAGCAGCACGCGCGCGAGGCAGAGATAGTCGTGCAAGCGGGTCGTCCGAAAATGGTCACCATCGCGACGAACATGGCGGGTCGAGGAACCGATATCGTGCTCGGCGGCAATCCGCAGCCTGAGATCAATGCGGTGATGGCGGACGAGAGTCTCAGCGATGCCGACAAGGCAAAGCGCGTCGAAGAAATACGGCGCGACTGGCAGAAACTGCACAACGATGTCGTTGCGGCGGGGGGGCTGCACATCGTCGGAACCGAACGTCACGAATCACGCCGCATCGATAATCAATTGCGCGGACGTTCGGGTCGCCAGGGTGATCCGGGGTCGAGCCGCTTCTATCTCTCGCTCGAGGATCAGCTGCTGCGCATTTTCGCGTCCGATCGCGTGGCCGCGATCATGGAGCGGCTCAAGATGCCTGATGGCGAAGCGATCGAGCATCCGTGGGTGACGCGCTCCATCGAGAACGCCCAGCGCAAAGTGGAAGCGCGCAATTTTGATATGCGCAAGCACCTGCTCGAATACGACGATGTTGCGAACGATCAACGCAAGGTCATCTACCAACAGCGCAACGAGCTTCTGCAGGTCGAAGACATTTCTGCGACGATCACCGCAATGAGAACGGACGTCGTCACTGGTTATATCGATCAGCACATGCCCCCCGGCAGTCTGGACGAGCAGTGGGATATAGACGGGCTCGAACGTACGCTGGAGGTCGAGCTTTCTGTCAAGCTCCCGGTCAAGGCATGGCTGGAGGCGGAATCCGATCTCGAGGAAAGCGAGCTGCGCTCACGCATCATTGAAGCGGCGCACAAACACTACACCGACAAGATCGCGGCGGTAGACGCAAAAGCGATGCGCGGTTACGAGCGCGCCATCATGCTGCAAAGCCTGGACACCCACTGGCGCGAACACCTGGCAGCGCTCGATCATTTGCGGCAAGGCATCCATTTACGCGGGTATGCGCAAAAGAATCCCACGCAGGAATACAAGCGTGAGGCTTTCGAGCTGTTCTCGCTACTGCTCGAGGCGATCAAGACGGACGTCACCAAGCTCCTTATGATGGTCCAGATCCGCAGCGCCGAGGAGCTGCAGCAGGTGGAAGAGCCCGAACTGCCGACCAACATGCAGTATCAGCATCCTGAATACGGCGACGGCGGCGCTGGCGTTCCGGACGCGGACATGGAGGAAGACGGTGACGTGGCCGTCATGGAGGAAAGGCCGCAGCCTTTCGTGCGTGGTGGTCAGAAAGTGGGCCGGAATGATCCCTGTCCGTGCGGTTCCGGCAAGAAATACAAGCATTGCCACGGCAAACTGACGTAATCCGTCCGCACGATGCCGGTTAACCTGAGCGCGCCGAATCCACGCGACCTGCTCGCCGTTCCTGGCCTTGAACTCGGCGTTGCCGAAGCCGCTATACGTAAGGCTAATCGCAAGGATCTGCTGCTGATGCGGCTCGACGAGTGCGCGCAGGTCGCGGCGGTTTTCACGCAGAATCGATTCTGTGCGGCGCCGGTCACCGTCGCGCGGGAGCATCTTGCACAAGTTCATGTGTCTGGCTCCATAAGGGCGCTCGTGGTGAATACCGGCAACGCAAACGCCGGCACCGGCAGCAGGGGACTTTCTGACGCACGCGCGACGTGTGAGGCGGTTGCGAGGCTGCTCAAGTGTGCACCTGCTCAGGTGCTGCCCTTTTCGACTGGCGTTATCATGGAACCCCTGCCTGTCGAGCGCATTGTTGCAGCTTTGCCGCGCTGTATCGACACTCTCGATGCGTCTGCGTGGGCGAGCGCGGCACGGACGATCATGACGACGGACACCGTGCCCAAAGCCGCATCTCGGAAGTACAAGGTAGGGGAAAAGCAAATCACGGTCACTGGCATCGCTAAAGGCGCGGGCATGATCGAGCCCAATATGGCGACGATGCTCGGCTACGTCGCGACCGACGCGCGTGTGAGCGCTGCTGTGCTTCAAGAAGCGGTGCGTTACGCTGCCGAGCGCTCTTTCAATTGCATTACTGTCGACGGCGATACTTCCACCAACGATTCTTTTGTACTGATTGCGACCGGCCGCACAGACATGCCTGAGCTCCGCGACGCGAACAGCGACGAATACTATGCGTTCCGCGATGCCGTTACCGATATTTCGGCGCGGCTTGCGCAAGCGATCGTCCGAGACGGTGAAGGCGCGACCAAGTTCATCACCGTGCGCGTCGAGGCCGGTCGCGATGAGCCCGAGTGCCGAAAAGTCGCTTATGCCATCGCGCACTCGCCTCTGGTCAAGACAGCCTTTTTCGCGTCCGATCCCAACCTCGGCCGTATACTTGCCGCGGTCGGCAACGCGGGGATAGCTGATCTCGATGTCGGCACAGTGGATCTCTACCTCGACGATGTGCTCGTCGCCAAGAACGGGGGCCGTTACCTCGAGTATCAAGAAGCTGACGGCCAGCGCGTGATGAAACAAAGCGAAATCACTGTGCGCGTTAACTTGGGTCGCGGTCTGTCTGCAGCGCGAGTGTGGACTTGCGACCTCTCGCATGATTACGTCAGCATCAACGCCGATTACCGCAGCTGAAAAGCAGCACACGTAGGCGGGCGCGGGGGTCATCGCGCAGACCACACAATGAAACAGGATGCGATCAAACTGATAGCGCGCGCAGATGCACTGCTCGAGCGCCTGGAGAAAGTGCTGCCTGCAGAGCCCGCGCCGATCGACTGGAAAGCTTCGGTCGGCTTCCGCTGGCGAAGGAAAGGCGGCCGCACCGCCATCGAGCCTGTCGCACACGTGCACCGCATCGATCTGCGGGAGCTTCAAGGCATCGACGATCAGAAGCGTCTGGTCGAGCAGAACACAGTTCAATTCGTGGAAGGGTACCCAGCGAACAACGTGTTGCTGACCGGCGCGAGAGGCACAGGCAAGTCTTCATTGATCAAGGCGCTGCTGAACAAGTATGCGCCGCGCGGTCTGAGACTGATCGAAGTCGAAAAGCAGGATCTGGTAGACCTCACCGACATCGTTGACATCATCGCGAAACGGCCCGAACGCTTTCTGATCTACTGTGACGATCTTTCGTTCGAAGCAGACGATCCGGGCTACAAAGCGCTCAAGGTCGTGCTCGATGGCTCGATCGCCGCCGCCTCGGATAATTGCCTCATCTACGCGACGTCCAACCGGCGGCATCTGATGCCGGAGTACATGAACGAGAACCTCGAATACCGGCACGTGGGCGAGGAAATTCACCCCGGGGAAACCTCAGAGGAAAAGATTTCGCTGTCGGAGCGTTTCGGTGTTTGGGCGTCCTTTTATCCGTTCGATCAGGACGAATATCTGAAGATCGTGGACGTCTGGATCCAACACTTCAAGGTCGATGGTGCTGGCACCGAAGCCGCTCACAAGGCGGCTCTGCAATGGTCGCTCGCTCGAGGCTCGCGCAGCGGTCGCGTCGCCTGGCAATTCGCGCGGGACTGGGCCGGCAAACAGGGAATGCAAAACCGAGAGTTGAAAGCACAGGGTAAGAAGCAAAAAGCATAGCTCTCCGGGTTTTGCTCACGCTCAACACAGTGCGCGCCGCTATTAAATCTTCTCTCATCCCTTATGCCTGAGTCCAGGCGGCGCATCGAAGTCGCTGCGGCTGTCCTGCAGCGCGAGGACGGTAGTTTTTTACTGGCACAGCGGCCTGCAGACAAAGTGTATGCCGGGTATTGGGAATTTCCTGGCGGGAAGATCGAGCACGGCGAAACCGCTCCGGATGCTCTCGCGCGCGAGCTGCACGAAGAACTCGGTGTCCAAGTCACACGCTACTACCCGTGGATTACTCGCGATTACGACTACGAGCACGCAGCAGTCAGACTCCGGTTCTACCGAGTGACAGGTTGGTCCGGCGCTCTCCATGGGCGCGAAGGCCAACGGTTCGCGTGGCAGCGTACGAATGCACTGACGGTCTCGCCAGTGTTGCCCGCGAACGGGCCGATATTGCGGGCGATCGCGCTGCCCACGTTTTATGGGATCAGCAACGCCGGTCAAGTCGGGACGCATACCTTTCTGCGCAACTTCAAGCTTGCGCTTCAGGCTGGATTGCGGCTCGTGCAACTACGCGAGAAGACATTAGCACCCGGTGAGCTCGCACAGCTGATTACCGAAGCACTTGCGCTTGCGCGGCCTTACGGGGCGTCGGTTCTCCTCAATGGAGACGAATCAGTCGCGGCGACTTTCGGGATGGATGGCGTGCACCTCAGTGCCGCGCGTCTCATGCGCCTTGATAGTCGCCCTAATGTTAGCTTCGTCGGTGCCTCATGCCACGACGCACGGGAGCTTACCCGTGCTGCAGAACTCGGCCTCGATTTCGTATTGTTGGGGCCGCTACAGGAAACGCCAACTCATCCAGGCGGTGGCACACTCGGATGGAATCACTTCGAAGCGCTGGTCGCCGATTACCCGTTGCCGGTATACGCAATCGGGGGGCTGACGAAAGGAGATCTACAGGCAGCTTGGCAAGCCGGCGCACACGGCGTCGCTGCGATCCGGGGAGCGTGGTCGGAACTTTAAAGGGTTGCGGCCGTATCTCAGTTTTGCGGTGGGCGATCACCGCTTTCGTCCTCGTCGAGGTTATCGTTGTCTTCCTCGACTGGAATACGGTAGGACTCGGTTGCCCAAGCACCCAGGTCGATCATCTTGCAGCGTTCCGAGCAGAACGGCCTGAAGCGGTTGCTTGTATCCCACACCACACCTTTACCGCATTGGGGGCAGTTGACGACCTTTTTCGCCGGCCCGGAGTTAGAGGTTGCAGAACGTGAGCTCGAATTCGACATCAGTCTCAGCGACCTTGGGCCGCTGCCCGCTTTCCTGCGTCGTAAACCGGATGTTCAACGCATACTTGTTTGCACTGATCTCGGGCACGCATGGATAGCTGCGGGCGAGTCGCACCCGTATCATCTGAGCGACGCGCCCGGTCATCATCTGTTGATACATGCCCTGCTGGGCGACCTGCTGGCTGCTTTTCCCGCTGGCCCGCAAGAGCTTCATCACGATATCCACTCCGTCTCGGATCGGCATGAACGGCGCGAGCCAGGCGTCGAGATCGTGCCGCTGCTGCTCGGGCGGCTGGTGCAGCCAATAATGATATGCAGGCAGATCGAACTCGCAAATTCCGCCGGGAATGTTCGTGCGCTGCTTGATGCTCATTAGCCATTCATTATCCCGCAGCTCCTGGCCGATCTTTCCGGATGCCTGGTAAAGCCGGGACGCGGAGTGGTCGATCTGCCGCAGCACCCCGGCGAGCGCGTCCTCAGAAATCTCAGGGTTGCCGCGCAGCGCCTCGAGCGACTGTTTCTGCCGCTCCAGCTCCTGCATTAAATCTGATTTGAGGTCGGCGCGGCTCGCGACTTCGTATATCTCGAAAATCAGGAGCAGGGCGACGTGATGCTCAGGCGCTTCGCGCTTGGCAAGAAAGTAATCAAGCCGCTCGTACAGGTCTTCAAGTCGCAGCAGCGTGCGGATGCGCTCGCTCAGCGGGTACTCATAACTGATCACGCTCTGTCCGGCCGGTAAAGATTGCGGCAAGTATTCACCAAAAGTGGGCAAAAATAAAGGTTTTGTTCGAGAAGCCGCTCAGACGGCGTTGCGGGCTGCGGCTGAATATTTCGCGTGCAATGCTTCGATCTGCGCACGCAGGTCGGGTATGTCAGCGTCATTGCGGAGCACGTCGTCGGCCCCCTTTAATCTGGTGGCACGCGGCACTTGCGCTCGCATGATCCTGCGCACTTCGTCCTCCTTGAGACCGCTACGCGCCATCGTTCGCGCGACCTGTTGCGCCTCATCGCAATCGATGACAAGTACTCGATCCAGTAAATCGCGGTACGCGCCCGTCTCCAGCAGCAAAGGCACCACGACTATCACGTAAGTTTCCGGAGCGGCGGCAATGTGTTCCCGTGAAGCTGCCCGAATTTGCGGATGCAGAATTTGCTCAAGCCTCTGCTTAGCCCCAGGGTCGCTGAACACAAGCGCGCGCATGCGTGGCCTGTCGAGGCTGCCATCGGAAAGGACGTAGGATTGTCCGAATTCGGCAGAGATCGCTCGCATGGCGCCCCCTCCTGGCCCCGTCAACTCGCGTGAAATCACGTCGGTATCCACCACGCCCGCGCCAAGCTCAGCGAAAATGTCGGTCGCTTTGGATTTTCCGCATCCGATGCCCCCTGTGAGGCCGACGCAGAACGGCATATCGTAGTCCCGAGAACAAGTACCGGTTGTTTGTAGCTGGAGTTCGGCGCTGTCACTGCCCGATTACACAAGCCGCCAATAGCGGGCAGCTTAGAACAGATCGAGATAGTGACGTGTCAGCGTCTCGCCGTGAAAAAGGGCGATGATACCTGCGATTGCAAGATAGGGTCCGAACGGTATCGGAACGTTGCGGCCCCGCCGCGCGATAACGATGAGGAGTATCCCCACCGACGCACCCACGAATGAAGACAGCAGAATTACAAGTGGAAGCATTTTCCACCCGAGCCAGGCACCGATCGCGGCGAGCAGTTTGAAGTCGCCGTAGCCCATGCCTTCCTTACCGGTCGCGAGTTTAAAGAGCCAGAACACGAGCCATAGGGCGAGATAGCCCGCTGCCGCGCCGATCACCGCGGAAGCGAGATCCGTGTATCCACCGACCAGGTTGAAAAGCAGCCCTGCCCACAGCAAGGGTAACGTAATGTCATCGGGGAGATAGAATGTATCGAAGTCGATGAATGCAAGGGCGATCATGGCCCATGTAAAGACGAGCGCGCCGGCAGCCGCTATGCTGAAACCCATCTGCCAGGCGGCGTAGCCCGACAGAAGCCCGGTAAGTGCCTCGACGAGAGGATATCGCGGGGAAATCCAAGTGCGGCAAGCCGAGCATTTCCCGCGCAGGGCGAGATAGCTCAGGATCGGGATATTTTGCAATGCGCCTATGCGGTGGCCACAAGATGGGCAACTTGAGCGCGGCACCATAAGGTTGTAGCGCTCGCCCGCTGGTGCTGGCTCCTGAGCGTTCAACTCGGCGCATTCCGCGCGCCAACGGCTTTCCATGATGCGCGGAATGCGGTGGATGACGACATTCAGAAAGCTGCCCGTGCAAAGCCCAAGCAGCACGCACGTCGCAATGAATAGCCCAGGAGAACTTTGGAGCATTGCTGCCACGGACATCAGACTTCAGGCCGCGCTTGGAAGTGCGGCCCTCTTTCGTGCCTTTGCATCAGACGACGCCACCGAGCTTGAAGATGGGCAGGTACATGGCTATCACAAGACCGCCGATAAGCGTGCCGAGCACAACCATGATCATCGGTTCCATAAGGCTCGAGAGTGCCTCCACTGCGTCGTCGACTTCCTGCTCGAAATAGTCGGCTACTTTAGAGAGCATTGTGTCGAGCGAACCGGACTCTTCGCCGATGGAGACCATCTGAATGACCATGTTCGGAAAAACGTCGGTCCCTTGCATCGACGAGTTGAGGCTCGCGCCGGTGGCCACTTCACTCTGGATTTTCTTGGTTGCAATGAAGTACACGTAATTGCCAGCGGCACCCGCAACGGAATCGAGCGCCTCGACGAGCGGAACACCCGCAGCAAAGGTCGTTGAAAGCGTGCGCGTCCACCGCGCGATCGCGGATTTCCGGAGCAGGTCGCCGAATATCG
Organism: Betaproteobacteria bacterium; assembly: GCA_028291945.1. Lineage (GTDB taxonomy): Bacteria > Pseudomonadota > Gammaproteobacteria > Burkholderiales > SG8-41 > JAQGMV01. The sequence goes on along the minus strand of JAQGNH010000247.1, from coordinate 17,810 downwards.
GCACTCGCAACATCACTCGGTCCATCACGATCTGCATCGGCTTCGACCGCTTCCAGAAATAGAAGAACGCGTAAACGCTGCCGCCGGTAATGCCAAAAATAGCCCACCAATATTCGACGAAGAAATCGGAAACAGCAATCACGACGAGCGTGAGCGCGGGCAACTCGCCCCCGAAGTTTGCGAATACCTGTTTGAAAGCCGGTATTACGAAAATCATGATGACCGCCGTGATCGCGAACGCCACCACGAGAATTGCGATTGGGTAGAACAACGCCGCCTTGATCTTGCTCTTGATCGCGAGAATCTTTTCTTTGTACTGAGCGAGACGGTCCAGCACGGTATCGAGTATCCCGGCCGCCTCGCCTGCGCCGATCAAATTCGTAAAGAGCGCTTCGAAATAGAGTGGATGTTTTTCAAACGACTGCTTGAGGCTCGAACCTGTCTCAACGTCCGTGCGCACCGCGTAAATCAGCTTAGCCATCGCCGGATTGCCGTGACCCTTTGCTACGATGTCGAATGCCTGCAGGAGGGGCACCCCTGACTTGAGCATCGTGGCGAGTTGCCGCGTGAACAGCGTGACGTCTTTTTCGGTGACTCTGCCACCGCGGAGCCTTTTTTGTTTTTTGATCTCTACGACTTTGATGCCTTGGCGGCGCAACATCGCGTTCACCTGAGCTTGGCCGGCGGCACGCACTTCGCCGCGCACGGTTTTACCGGCCCGGTCCTGGCCGACCCAGTTGAAATTGAACTCCTTTACGCCGGTCTTGCCGGCTGCAGCCACCGCGGTCGCCATTGAAATCCCCCTTAAGTCTTACTAACCAAGAGCTTAGCTCATGAACTTAAACGAATCATGCACGTGAGAGAAGCCTTTGTAAAGTTAAGGTTTGGCTAAGTACGCATCAGCATGCATGCGTGGGGGTGGGAGAACCGGGAAAAATGCGCACTGCGTGTGTTGCGACTGCTAGGCCACCACGATTCGGGCTTTGGTCGCGAGATTCAGCGACAGGTCGAACGCACGTGCTCGTTTCGCAAACGGCCAAAATCACCGGCCGGGGCGTAAGCAGGAGAGATGTAGCGCACGAAATGAGCCGAGTGCTGCCTACCGCCCGAGTATCACTTCCACGACGAACCGCGTCCCGATGTAGGCCAATACGAGCGTCAGGAAACCGGCGAGGGTCCAACGCACTGCAATGCGTCCCCGCCAGCCGTAAACGTGTCGTCCCATCAGCAGCGCCGCAAATATGAACCACGAAGTGACGCCAAATACGGTTTTGTGACTGAACGCGGCGGCTTTCCCGAATAGCTCCTCCGAAAAAATCACACCGCTGCCGAGCGTCAACGTAAGCAGTATGAAACCGGCCCAGATGATTCGGAACAGCAGTGCTTCCATCGTAAGGAGCGGCGGAAGCTTCTGCAGAATTTTCGTGAGCGCCCCGTCGTGCAAGCGCCTTTCGAGCAGCGCCATCAGGAGCACGTGCAACGAAGCAATGGTGAACAGGCTGTATGCCAGCAGCGCAATGAGCAGGTGTACTTTGAAGGCCGTCAGGTCAGTGTTCGGCAGTGCACGTGGGGACGGCATGACAGCCGGCAGGAGTACGGCCGCTGCTGCAAGCGGCAGGACGAGCGCCTGCAGTCCGTCGAGCCGGTGAAAGAAGTTACCCACCCAGTAAATGAGCACGGTGAGCCACAGAATAGCTGACAGCGCGTTTGCAAGGCCGAGATGCAAGCCGTCCGGCGCAAAAAGCGAGCGCCCGAGCAACAGCGCGTGCAGTGCAAGCGGCACAAGGACGGCATAGTGCTCGGCCGCAGGTGAGATCGCGGTCTGAATTGTATTCGGTGAGGCGGCGATCCAGCGTGTCCGCCAGAAGTAGACCGCGAGCGCGGCATACAGGAGCGCGTTCACCAGATACGCTACAATTTCCATCCTTCAAAGCATACCATTCCCCCATGTTCGACAGTCTCACGACCCGCCTCACGCACGTGCTAAAAACGCTGCGCGGCGAAGCCCGAATCACCGAAGACAATATCAAAGATGCGCTGCGCGAAGTGCGCATGGCGTTGCTCGAAGCCGACGTCGCTCTTCCGGTCGTGCGCGACTTTATCGCAGCCGTACGCGAGAAAGCGCTGGGAGCCGACGTAATAGGCAGCCTCACGCCGGGTCAGGCAGTTGTCGGCGTCGTGCATCGTGAGCTCGCTGCGCTGATGGGTGAGCACAACGATGCGCTGAATCTCGCGACCACCCCCCCGGCCGTCGTCCTCATGGCGGGACTGCAAGGCAGCGGAAAAACCACTACCAGCGGCAAGCTTGCCAAATGGCTCAAGGAGCAACATAAGAAAAAGGTGCTGCTGGTCAGTGCCGACGTCTATCGTCCGGCTGCCATCAAGCAATTGGAGACGCTCGCAGCCCAGGTGCAGGTCGATTTCTTTCCTTCGTCGGCGGGGGAAAAGCCTGTGGACATCGCCACGCGCGCGCTCGATCACGCGCGTCGTCACTACAACGACGTGCTCATTGTCGATACTGCGGGCCGCCTCGCAATCGATGAAGTGATGATGCGGGAAATCCGCGATCTGCACGACGCGTTGAAGCCGATTGAAACGCTCTTCGTGGTCGACGCGATGCAGGGTCAGGATGCGGTAAACGTCGCACGCGCTTTCTCTGAGGCACTGCCGCTCACCGGCGTAGTGCTGACGAAGCTTGATGGAGATGCACGAGGCGGTGCGGCGCTCTCGGTCCGCCACGTCACCGGCAAACCGATTAAGTTCGCTGGCGTTGGAGAGAAGTTGAGCGGTCTCGAAGCGTTTCACCCCGACCGCATGGCCTCACGCATCCTCGGGATGGGGGATGTGCTGACGCTGATCGAGGATGTGCAAAAAAACGTCGATCGCAAGGAAGCGGAAAAGCTCGCGCACAAAGTCAAAACGGGCAAAGGCTTCGATCTGGAGGATTTCAAGCAGCAGATCGTGCAGATGAAAAAAATGGGCGGAGTGTCTGCGCTCATGGACAAGCTGCCGGGAAATCTTGCACAAATGGCACAAGGCGCGCAACAGGTCGACGATAAGTCGATACGCCGCATCGAAGGCATCATCAATTCGATGACGCGCAAAGAGCGCGCGAAGCCGGAGCTGATCAAGGCCTCGCGCAAACGGCGAATTGCGACGGGCGCGGGCGTGTCCGTGCAGGAAGTCAATCGCCTGCTCAATCAGTTCGAGCAGACACAGAAGATGATGAAAATGGTTGCCAAAGGCGGCCTGCAGAAGATGATGCGGTCCATGAAAGGCATGTTTCCGGGGATGCGCTGAAGATACATCAGCCTCAGTCGGCACCGCTCAGCCGTGTCAGCGCAAAAAGCGGTCGCGTTATTTCAAGCTTCTGTGGGACTCCACGCACCACGCATGCACCGGGCTTCCCATCGCTCACGGCATGAGCACGGCTGACTGATTCAATCCAACCTGAACCCCTTCGCCTGTATGAACGCACCAAAGTCCGCGCGCTCCGGTACCGAATACTGCCGCGCTTTGTCTTCGGACCAACCGTAGAACTCCGATTGGCCGTAACGCTTTACATGGCGCTGCTTGCGATAGGGTTGTGTTTCGTGACGTCGGCGGTCATAGCGCTCGATGTTTTCCTTGGCGCGTGATTCGTCGTAGCGGTTCTCGTGTACCGTGACGTCGAGCGGGAGCCGCAGCGTAATATGCCCGGAGTGATCCGGAAAGCCCACAGTCAAAGCGGCTACAGGAAATACCCAGTCGGGCAGCTCCAGAAGACGGCTCACTTCATGAGGGCAGTTGCGTATGGCGCTGATCGGACACGCGCCGAGCCCCACGGCTTCAGCCGCACGTATGAACGTCGTCATCACGATGCCGGCGTCCACCGCTGAGTTCATGAAGTGGTCGAGGTGGTCATTCGCGAAAGGCTTTCCGCGCCATTCACCAATCTGGCGGATGCGACGGTTATTTCCGCAGAAGATGAGCAGGACCGGCGCCTTGCTTATCCAAGGCATATCCGGGATCAGTTTCGTGATCGCCTCAACTTTGTCGCGGTCGGCGACGTGCACGATGTCGGCTTGCTGGAGATCCGATTTCGAGGGCGCCGACAACGCACATGCGAACAGCAGACGAAGCAGTTCGGGAGCGATGGGCGCATTGGTATAGCTGCGGTGGGAACGATGCTCGACGATCTCGACGAGCTTCTCGAGTCCATGGGTTTCGGCAGGAAAGGCTAACTGCGTGCCGAACCGTTCGGAAACCGCGGCTCGGACACGTTCTGCTGGTACGTCTGCGTCGCTCGTAGTCATGCGAACTCAACTCCTGAAAACCTCGGATTGTGCCCCCCGGGCCTCGCGCCTGGGCACCCGGGTTGAAATGCGACCCTGTTCCAGCCGTTTGAACTTCACCCCGCCCCCTTTTTAGATTGCGCGGCAGGCGAAAATCATCGTAAAATCACGGCCTTTCGATTTCCAAACGGCAGATCCCCCATGGTTGTAATTCGCCTAGCTCGCGGTGGCGCCAAGAAGCGGCCATTCTTCAATCTCGTTGTAGCGGATTCGCGCCGCGCGCGAGACGGGCGTTTCATCGAGCGCCTCGGTTTTTATAATCCCAAAGCGCCTGCGGGTAACGAATCGTTGCGCATCAATCGCGAGCGTCTCGCGCACTGGCAGGGTCAGGGTGCAATACTTTCCGCTACCGCGGCTCGTCTTGTGAAACAGCTTGGTAAGCAGCAAGAGCTTGGTAAGCAGCAAGCCGCCTGACAGTAAGAGCACGAATCCACCAGCAGATCTGGTGGTGATGGGGCGGATCACCGGCGCGTTTGGCATTCGCGGCTGGATAAAGATTCAGCCCTTTACGGGCGAGCCCGGAAATCTGCTTGCGTATCCGCGGTGGTGGGTTGGAAATGCAGTAGGTTGGCAGGAACATTGTATTGAGCTCGCCAAGGAGCAGAGCGGCTCGGTGGTCGCGAAGCTCGCCGGGTGCGAAGAGCGCGATGCGGCAGCCTTGTTTCGGGGACGTGAAGTTGCAGTGCCGCGCGAAGCGCTTCCCGCTCCCGCGGAAAATGAATTTTACTGGGCCGATCTGATCGGTCTTAACGTGGTAAATATGGATGGCGAAGACCTTGGTGTGGTGTCCCAGGTCGTCGAAACCGGCGCGAACGATGTGTTGGTCGTTGAAGGTGATCGCGAGCGTCTGATTCCGTTCACCGAGCAGGTCGTAAAGCGGGTCGACGTGGCTGGTCGTGTGATCCGGGTGGACTGGGGCAGTGATTACTGATGTTGCAGTTCGACGTCGTGACGCTGTTCCCCGCGATGTTCGATGCGGTTACCGGATCGGGTGTAACCGGCCGGGCGAGAGAGCGCAGGTTGTACGAGTTGGTGTTGTGGAATCCGCGCGATTTCGCGACGAACAGTTACCGGACGATCGATGATCGTCCCTACGGCGGTGGACCTGGCATGGTGATGATGCCGGAGCCGCTGGAGAAGGCGCTCGGTGCAGCGCGTCAGCGACAGAAGAGCAGCGGCGTAAGCAAGCCACGCGTGCTGCATTTGACGCCGCAGGGCCGCCTGCTCGACAACCAGCTCGTGAGAGAGCTTGCGGGGGAACAGGGGTTGGTCATGCTGGCCGGGCGCTACGAAGGCATTGATGAGCGCCTCGTCGGTCGCGTCGTCGATGACGAAGTTTCGATCGGCGACTACGTGTTATCTGGTGGTGAGCTGGCGGCGATGGTCGTGATCGACTGCGTGGTGCGCCAGCTGCCCGGTGCGCTCGGTGATGCCGAATCGGCGGTTCAGGATTCGTTTGCGAATGGGCTGCTGGATCATCCGCACTACACGCGCCCCGAGTTGTATGACGGCGCAGCGGTACCGTCGGTGTTGCTTTCCGGCAATCACGCGGACGTGGCAAGGTGGCGCTTGAAGCAGTCGCTCGGACGGACCTGGTGCCGTCGCCCCGACTTGCTGGCGAAACGTAATCTCAGCGCAGCTGAAAGCTCGCTGCTCGAAGAATTCAAGAGGGAAGCGGAGTAACGAAAATGGACATCATCAAACAGCTCGAGCAGGAAGAAATACAGCGCCTCGGAAAGACCATCCCCGACTTTGCGCCCGGTGATACCGTCGTGGTTAACGTAAACGTTGTCGAAGGCGATCGCAAACGCGTACAGGCGTACGAAGGCGTCGTGATCGCCAAGCGCAACCGTGGCCTGAACTCCTCGTTCATCGTGCGCAAGATCTCGTCGGGCGAAGGCGTGGAGCGTACCTTCCAGACGTATTCTCCCCTGATCGCCAGTGTCGAGGTGAAGCGCCGCGGCGACGTCGGGCGTGCGAAGCTGTATTACCTGCGCCAGCGCTCCGGCAAGGCGGCACGCATCAAGGAAAAGCTCGAAGTGCATGTGGACACTTCGCCTGAGGTCGCTCCGCAGTAGGGACCGCCCCGCACAGCGCAAAAAAAGCGGCCGAGCGCCGCTTTTTTTTTGACACGATGAGCGATGAAATGTTGAAGTTGATGCGGTGACGCCGTCACAAAGTAAACGCGTAGCTGGGATGTGGTGCAGCAAGTGAAAACTCAAAGGAGTCGGCAAAACATGACGAGATTGAGTCACGTAGTGTTTCTTCTAATATTCGCGGCCGTTTTTACTTTAGCAGCAGACGCACGAGCCGCAGCGCTCGAGGATACTGCTGCCGCGCGGCGGCTGATGGATGCCGGTGCGCCCGAATTGGCGCTGACCCGCATCGAAGCGCTGCAGCCCTCCGATGGGGCTACCGCCGCGTGGGCAGAATGGGAAGGTTTGCGCTGCGAAGTGCTGGCGCATTTGAAGCGGCCGGCTGACTTGCTGCAGCGCGTGGAGGCGCTACCGGCAACGGCCGCCCCGCTTACTGCCTGCTTCATCGAAGCGGCCCGGGCGGCCATCGTTCAGAACAGCCCCCAAATCGCACGTAAGCATGCGGCCCGTGTCCTGTGGCAAACGAGCGCTACGCCCGCCGAAGTGAAGGCGGTGCGCGTCATCGCCATCGAAAGCTTTATCGCTGAGCGCCGCGGTGAAGATGCTTTTCGCAGCATGCTGCGCTATCAGCAGGACTATCAGCCGCTTGATCGCGCTGTGGCTGACCGTTTTGCCGATGCGCTGCTCGACCTCGCCCAGGAGCGGGACGCGGTGAATTGGCTTGGGCGAACTGACGAGGTCACTGCAACCCGGCTGAGACTGAATCTGCGCGGTGGAGTGTTATCGCCCGAAGCGGTAATCAAGCAGGCGCGCGCGGCACTGGCACGCAATCCGGATCCCGCTTATTGGCGGGCAATAGACGAAGCAGCAGTTCGAAGCGGCAATGGCTCACTGCACGTCGAAGCGCTCGAACGCCTGTTGCAAAGCGCGGATGCACGAAACGAAGCGGCGGTCTCGGCTGGCGCCCAGCGTTTGTGGCAGGGGTACCTCGACACCGCAAGCGAGATCGGCAATCGCGAGCAGTTGCTGATGGGCGACGACGGTGCCTGGGCGGATTACGCGGCGCGACGGCTGGGGTCGGATCCCTTTCTGTCGCGCGCGTTCTATGGCTTCCTCGCACAACGTGCGCAAAATGCAGATACCCGCCACAACGCCCAGCTGCAACTCGCGGCTTCGCTGTCGACAACGGGACTGGATTACACCGCGTTGCGGCTTGTGCAACGTCCGGGATTCGAAGCTGAAGCGCTCGACGCGCAAACGCGCTACGTGCTGGGCACGATGGCGGCGAAACGCAATGAGTCGGCATTGGCGCTGAAGCTGTGGGACGGGCTCGCGGCGCCTGCGACGGTAAACGCTGCAGAGTGGGAACTGACGCTTGCCCGGACGGCCCTTCAAGCTGGAAAAGCCGAAGCCAGCGCAAGCACGATCGAGCGGCTGCTCGCCGGTCGCACAGCTACATCGGCGGAGCTTGCACAAAGCATACTGGACGTTGCGCAGGAAATGCTCGATCTGCGTGCGCTCGACGCTGCGCAAACGGTTTTTGCGCTTCTGATTCCGACTGCGCCCGAAAACCGCGCGCGTGAAGCGCTCTTTGGCCTTGCTCGTACGCAGGAGCTCAAAGGCGATTCGCTAGCGGCTGCGGACTCCTACCTCAGGTCAGCGCTGCTCGCGCAAAGCGGCGCCTCCGATCCGCTAGCATCGCAGGGGCGCCTGCTTGCGGGCGTCAATCTGACGCGCGCCGGCCTCAAAAACGACGCGCGCGCTCAATTCGAGTGGCTCCTAAAAAACGCGAAAGATCCCGCTCTCGTCGAGGCTGCACGCCGCGGGTTGCGTCGCTTATGAGCCGCGGCTCAGCGCTTCGACTCAGGCCGGAAGGTCACTGCAGCTTGAAAGGTTGCGCCGGAATGTTCGAGCGAACAACTGATCGTGCCATTACTGGCGGCATGTGTAGTCTTTGAGTATCACGCATTCGACACGATCATTTCGGTCCATCGTTCTTCCAGAGATCGCTCAAATACTCGTGGCGCTCGGTGTTCACCCAACTCAGCCGATATTCGACGGGCGTGTCGTCATAGGTATATGCGACACGGTTGATCACGAGTGCGCACGTGTCGGGCGCGAGCTCGAGCAACGAAGCAGCGCGCGCTGACGGATGCGCAGCAGACAAGCGCTCGCTGATGCGCAGCACGCTGATGGCGTAGCGAGCTTGGTAGAGGCCGTAGATCGTGCCTTCCCGGCCGCCGAACACCAGCTCATCGAGATCTGGGAAAAGCTCTGCTGGCAACGTGATTTCGTCGAAGACCACGGGCTTGCCTCCGAGCTTCAGCACGTTCTGGATGCGAAAAGTCGGTGCGCCCCGAGCGAGTCGCAGACGTTCTTCTTCAACGGCGCTCGCACGCGCCTTCCGAAAGGAGAGCAGTTCGGTGACGGGCAGCTCTCTGCTTCCGTCCTTGCCGACGATATGAAAGAAGTAGAAGAGCGTGCGGTCTTCAGTGTGAGTCGCTACGAACGTCCCGCGACCCTGCTGGCGCAGAAGAATGCGTTCAGCGACGAGCTCGTCTATCGCTTTGCGTATCGTGCCGATCGACACATTGAACCGCTCTGCCAGCCGCGTTTCGCTGGGAATCGCGTCGCCGGGCTTCCACTCGCCGCCGGCGAGCCCGCGCGTGAGGCGTATCTTGACTTCCTTATAGAGCGGGTTGAAAGTGAGGCTCCCCGCGGCAAGCGTGTCAGCCATCTGGCGGCGCCGTTCCGTAAATGCAACGATCGATTGTAGCACCGCCCAACCGATTCATATAGGTCATATAGTTGACTTGACTACCAACTGCCGATACGATGTCGCCCACACAAAAAGAACAACACCGTCCCATCTTCCCGGTACGCAAACGGCGTACGTCCAAGGAGACGCAAGATGATTCACATACTCGTGCACGACAAGAAAGACACGGTCGGCGTGGCCGTGATCGAAGGCATCAAGGCCGGTCAGGAACTGATCGGCTGGGTCATGGAGGACGACTCCACGATCAAGGTGAAAGCGATGAACGATGTGCCCATTGGACACAAAGTTGCCACCAGGGAAATCAAGAAGGGCGACACCATCATCAAATACGGCTTTGACATCGGCAAAGCCGTTTCCGATATCAAGACGGGCGAGCACGCGCACGTCCACAACATCAAGACCAAGCGCTGGTAAGCGAAAGGATGAATCCCATGATCAACAGCAATACGACTTTCCGTGGTTACCGGCGAGAAAACGGGCGGGTGGGTATACGCAATCACGTGATTGTTCTGCCGGTCGATGATCTGTCGAACTCAGCGTGCGAAGCGGTCGCGCATAACATCAAAGGCGCGATGGCGATTCCTCACCCGTACGGACGCCTGCAGTTCGGAGCCGATCTCGATCTTCACTTTCGCACGCTGATCGGCGCTGGGTCCAATCCCAACGTGGCTGCCGTGATCGTCATCGGCATCGAGGAAGGCTGGACCAAGCGCATCGTCGACGCGATAGCAAAGACAGGGAAGCCCGTGACGGGTTTCGGGATCGAGCTCCACGGCGATCACGACACCATCATGCGTGCGTCCAAAGTGGCGAAAGAGTACCTGCAGTGGGCGTCGGAGCTTCGCACGGAAGATTGTCCGATCAGCGATCTATGGGTATCCACCAAGTGCGGTGAATCGGACACGACATCGGGTTGCGGCTCGAACCCAACGGTGGGCAGCGCCTTCGACAAGCTCGAGCCACTCGGCGTGACGATGTGCTTCGGCGAGACGACCGAAATCACCGGCGGCGAGAATATAGTGGCCGACCGGTGCGCGACCCCTGAAGTGCGCGAGCAGTTCATGAAAATGTTCAACCGCTATCAGGAAATCGTCGAGCGCAACAAGACGAACGACCTGTCCGAATCGCAGCCGACTAAAGGCAATATTGCAGGCGGCCTGACGACCATCGAAGAGAAAGCGCTCGGCAACATTCAGAAAATCGGCAAGAAGTGCAAGGTGATCGGCGTTCTCGACAAAGCGGAAATGCCGACGCGTCCGGGGTTGTGGTTCATGGATTCCTCGTCCGCCGCCGCTGAGATGGTCACGCTCTGTGCAGCGTCGGGTTACGTCGTGCATTTCTTCCCGACGGGACAAGGCAACGTGATCGGCAACCCGATACTCCCGGTCATCAAGCTGTGCGCGAACCCACGCACGGTCCGCACGATGTCCGAGCACGTCGACTACGATTGTTCCGGGCTTCTGCAGCGTCAGAAGAATCTGGAGCAGACTGGAGATGAGCTGATTCAAATCATGCTGCGCACGTGCAACGGGCGTCTGACCGCGGCCGAGGCCCTGGGGCACCGTGAGTTCGTGCTGACGCGGTTGTACGAGTCGGCGTAACGGCAATGCGGAATGATGAATGATGAGGTAAGTCTCAGCGTTCGCCGGACACCTGTGTATCAGCGTTCGCCGGACAGAACGAGTGACCCGCAATAACTGAACAGATGTCTATACATGTTCGTTTTCCCTGCTAAACAGGGCTGCGTCACCATGCCTGATTCCCGTTTCCAAACCGCGATTGCATGTCACGTCGATGTCAAAAAAGTGTCCAGCGAACGCTGAGACTCGCCCAATGATGAATGATGAATTGAGGGGCAAACCAACCTTTCGCTTTTCATTCCGCATTCAGCATGCCGCATTCATCATTTCAGCACGATGGGCACGGCATTGAGCGTGCTCCACGTCCGAGTCTGGCGCGGCACCGAGTCCGGCGAATATCAAGAGTTCCAGGTTCCGCGGCTGGAAAGCCAGACGGTGCTCGATGTGGTCACCCACATTCAGCGCAAGCTCGATCCGACGCTCTCATATCGTTTTGCGTGCCGCGTCGGCATGTGCGGCTCGTGCGCAATGACCGTCAACGGCAAAGCGCGCTGGACCTGCCGCACGCACGTGGCGAGCGTCTCTGACGAAGAACGACTTGAGATCGGACCGCTTCGCAACCTGCCCGTCATCAAGGATCTTGTCACGGACATGGCGCCGTTCTTCGACAAGTGGGCGGCCGCCAAAGGGCAGTTTCGCGGAAGCGCCACCCGTAACGACGATTTCGCGCGCGTGTCCCCGGAGTCGCGCCAGCGCAGGCTCGTCGATGAGTCGATCGAATGCATCGGCTGCGGGGTCTGCTACAGCTCGTGCGACGTCGTCACCTGGAAACCGGATTATCTGGGCCCTGCCGCTCTGACACGTGCCTGGACGCTTGTGAACGACGTAAGAGACGTCGATCAGCGCGAGCGTCTCACGGCCGTTGCTGGCGATGCGGGTTGTCATGCGTGCCATACACAGATGACCTGCACCGAGCGCTGCCCCAAGAAACTCTCGCCTACTGCAGGCATCGCGGGCCTCAAGCGAGCGGTTCTAAGCGCCGCCCTGAAAGGCGAAATTTAGAAATGATCAAGGAGTCAGCCGCCCTGCGGTCGCGCATTTTGCGGTCATCATCAGGTGCGGGCGCATGAATTTGCGCACTCAGGTGCTGTTGTGGGGCGCGCAACGCGCCTCGGCTGCGGTCCTTGCCTTCTGCGTCCTCGTTCACCTCGTCACCATCATCTACGCCGTGCGCAACGGGCTCACCGCGGCGGAAATCCTGGCTCGTACAAGCGGCAGCGTTGCGTGGACGCTGTTCTATACGGTATTCGTCGTCGCGATTGCTGTGCACGCACCCATCGGCTTGCGTAATGTGCTTGCCGAGACGTTTCAGTGGCGCGGACGCGGGCTCGATCTCGCGATGCTGATTCTCGCCTTGACGCTGGCCCTCTGGGGCTGGCGTGCGGTGTATGCGATCACCGCAGCTTGAGGCGATGCGTGCGTAACGACTTTCGCGCCCGCAATCATCCTGCGTACTGGGCGTTCGCCGTTCACCGCGTTTCGGGCGTACTCCTCACGGTCTTCCTGCCTCTGCACTTCTGGGCGTTGGCGCAAGCGCTTCAAGGTGAAGCGCGCCTCGAATCGTTTTTGCGCTGGACCGATCAGCCTCTGGTCAAAATCGCGGAGGTGGGCCTGGTAGTATTGCTCGCGGCCCACATGGCCGGCGGCGTGCGGCTCCTCATGCTGGAGTTCCTTGCCTGGCGCGAGTGGCAGAAGACTCTGATCGCGGTAGCCACTGCGTTGAGTCTAGCGTTTGGCCTCGCGTTTCTCCTGAATCTTTTGTAGCACGTTGTCAGGGCCAAAGTCTTCAGCGTGGTGAGACCCGAGCTCGAACTGCGCGTGCGCCGCATGTAAAACAAAAGGGAGCAACGCTTTGGCAACGAAGCCCAACATTCTGGTCATTCTCATCGACGATCTGCGCTACGACGAGTTCGGCGCGGGCGGTCATCCGTATATGAAAACGCCGAACATCGACCGCATTGCAAACGAAGGCATGCTGTTCGAGCGCGCGTTTCACACGACGCCGATATGCTCGCCTAACCGCGCGTCGATCCTGACAGGGCAATACGCGAGCCGCCACGGGATCATCGATAACGTCGCGCGCGATCAGGCGAGTCACAGGCTTCCCAACTATCACCTCGAGCTGCAGCGTCTCGGCTATGAAACGGCGCACATCGGCAAGTGGCACATGGGCAATGACGGTAAGCCGCGACCCGGCTACGACTACTGGGTCGCGTACGATGGGCACGGCCGGCTCAACGATCCACGATTGAACGAGAACGGTACCTACGTGCAGCGGCAGGGCTATATCACGGACATCATGAACGAGATGGCGGTCGAGTTCTTGAACCGCAAGCACGCCAAGCCGTGGTCACTCTTTTTTGCACACAAGGCGGTTCATCCGGACGCGGAGCAGGCGGCCGATGGCACATTCAAGATGGACGGGTATGTCGTCGCGGAGCGCCATAAGGACCTCTACCGGAACTGTGTGTTCCCGAAGAAGCCGAACATGCTGCCGGAGGCCGAGATCGTGAAGCAGAAACCGGCGTGGGCGGAAGCGCTCGAGCTCAAGAAGTCCAAAGAGTCTCGCGCACTCCTGGACGCGATTCACGCTGGCGAGCAGGAGGAAATCAGACTGCGCGCCGCCATGATGGCGTCCGTCGATGAAGGCGTGGGCATGTTGTTCGACGCGCTCGAAGCCAAAGGGGAGTTGGACAACACGATCATCTTCTTTCTTGGCGACAACGGCTATTTTTTCGGAGAGCACGGATTGGGACCCGAGCGTCGGTTTGCGTATGAAGAAGGGATACGCGCGCCGTTTACAGTGCGCTATCCCAGACGCATCAAGGCCGGGTCGCGCTCGAAAAATCTGGTGCTGTGCCAGGATATTGCGCCGACGCTGATCCAGCTCGCCGGTGGCAAGCCCGGGCAACACGTACAGGGCCGCTCGTTACTGCCGCTCTTTTCGGGAAAGCGCGGCGGCTGGCGCAAGTCGATACTTCTCGAATACTGGGCCGAGAACGCGTATCCGTGGCTCGTGGGCATGACGTACAAGTCAGTACGCACGGAGCGGCATAAGTACATACATTGGGTCAACCGCAGTCGCAACGGCGAGCTGGATGAGCTCTACGATCTCGACAAAGATCCATACGAGATCACCAACGTTAACAAGCGGCCTGCGTATCGTGCAGTGCGGGCACGATTGCAGCGCGAGCTGCGGAAGCTCACTGCGGACGCGCTCGGATTGTAAGGGTTGCCGCCCGGGCGCGTTGATGGTGCCGGGTGATTGCTGTATGTTGATCACGCCGCGCGGTATCAAATACATAAAAACCGGAGGAAGTATGAAATCGTTGAAGTGGCTACTGCTGATCGGCGCGTTGATTAGCGCTGAGTTTGCGTCGGCGCAGGCGTACCCAGCGCATCCCGTTCGCGTGATCGTTCCGTTCTCGCCCGGCGGCGCGACCGATATCGTGACGCGCCTCGTCGCACAGAAGCTCACGGAAATCTGGGGCCAGACCGTGGTCGTAGACAATCGGGCGGGGGCTGGCGGAAACATCGGCGGCGATATCGCCGCCAAATCGACCTCCGATGGATACACGCTTTTTATGACCTCCGGCTCGATCGTCGCTGCGAATCCGTACATCTTCAGGACAATGCCTTTCAATCCCGAGAAAGATCTCGTCGCGGTGACGAACGTTGCAAGCGGACCGCAGGCGATCGTCGTGCATCCGAGCTTTCCGGCGAAGACCCTGAAGGATTTCATAGCAGCCGCCAAAGCGAAGCCGAAAGGCTACACGTACGGATCCGCAGGTGTAGCAACGCAAACGCACCTGGCCGCGGAAAACTTTCTTTACACCGCCGGAATAGAAGTCGTGCATGTACCGTATAAAGGTGAAGCCCCCGCGCTTACCGATCTCGTTGGCGGTCAGATCAATATGGTGACGCCCAACCTCGCTGCGGCGATCGGCTTCGTGCAGCAGGGAAAACTTCGGGCCCTCGCCGTGACGAGCAAAGAGCGCGTTCAGCAACTGCCGGACGTACCGGCCGCTGCCGAAACACTGCCAGGGTTCGAGAACATCGGCTGGTTCGGATTCATGGTGCCTGCGGGTACACCGAAAAACATCATCAGCAAGCTTTATCAGGACACTGCAAGGGCGCTGAACGCGCCGGACATCCGCACGCGTTTCGCGCAGATCGGGATGGTCCCGGTCGGCAATGAGCCCGATGTTTTTGCGCGTGCAATCAAGGAAGAGTCGGTGCGCTGGGCGAAGATCGTGCGTGAGCGCAAATTGCAAGTCGAGTAGAACCGGCGCGCAGCCTACCGATGAACATCACTGCATCGCAGCCGCTCCTCGAGGTGCGCCGCGTTACGCTGCAGTACAAAACGAAGGATCATCTCGTGACGGCGACGTACCGCGTGGACTTCGACGTCTACCGGTCCGATCGCTTCGTGATACTCGGCCCTTCGGGCTGTGGCAAGTCGACCCTGCTCAAAGCAGTCGGCGGCTACCTCCCTCCAGTTGAGGGGTCGATGCGGCTCAACGGTGTCGAGATTCGCAAGCCGGGATCGGACCGCGTGATGGTGTTTCAGGAGTTCGATCAACTACTAGCCTGGAAGACGGTGAAGCAGAACGTGATGTTCGCACTCAAGGCGAGCGGCAAGTTGAACGGCCGCGAGGCGGAAGAGCGCGCGATGCACTACATCGGCAAAGTGAATCTGACAAAGTTCTCCGACAGCTATCCTCACACGCTTTCGGGCGGCATGAAACAGCGCGTCGCCATCGCGCGCGGCATGGCGATGGAGCCTGCAATTCTGCTGATGGACGAGCCCTTCGCGGCGCTCGATGCGCTGACGCGCCAGAAGATGCAGGAAGAGTTGCTGCAGTTGTGGGAGGACACGCGCTTCACTGTGCTCTTCGTGACCCATTCTATTCCGGAGGCGGTGCTCGTCGGTAATCGCATTCTGCTGATGAGCCCTCATCCGGGCCAGGTCAAAGCCGAAATGAACAGCGACGGCACGGACAGAACCGGGCCTGACGGGCGTAAGCTTTCAGAGCGCATACACCACATGCTTTTTGCCGATGAGATCGAACATGAGACCGTCGCCCATGGCTGAAAACGTCGTCCTCTCACGTCCGGAATTCGTGCGCGAAGTGGTAGCGGATGCGTACGGCGTCGTGGAGAAGCCGCTTACGCGGTGGGAAAAGCTCTATCACAACGGCGCGCTGCGCAAAGCGGTGCTGCTCGCGTTGTTGGCCGCTGCTTGGCAGATTTACGCGACGGCGCTGAACAATCCGTTGCTTTTTCCGAAATTCAGCGAGACGTTTGCTGCGTTCTACGCCGGAATTGTGGACGGTGTGCTCCTGACGCGCGCAGGATTCTCGATCAAAGTGCTGCTGCAGGGCTATGTGATCGGCCTGGCACTGGCCGCGCTGCTCACGGCCCTGGCGATTACCTCGCGTATTGGCAACGATCTGCTCGAGACGCTCACGTCGATGTTCAACCCTCTGCCGGCGATTGCGCTGCTTCCGCTCGCGCTGATCTGGTTCGGGCTGGGCAACGCAAGTCTCGTCTTCGTGCTTGTTCACTCGGTCCTATGGGCTGTCGCGCTCAACACGCACTCGGGATTCCTGTCGGTCTCCCAAACCATGCGCATGGTAGGCCGCAACTATGGCCTCTCCGGCCCGCGCTACGTCGCGCAAATCCTGATGCCTGCAGCGTTTCCGTCGATACTGACCGGAATGAAAATCGGGTGGGCGTTCGCGTGGCGCACGCTGATTGCAGCCGAGCTCGTTTTCGGCGTCTCCTCGGGCACAGGGGGACTGGGCTGGTTTATTTACGAGAACAAGAACCAGCTGGAAATCGCCAACGTATTCGCGGGACTGTTTTCCGTGATCATCATCGGCCTCATCGTGGAAAACCTCGTTTTTCAAACGGTGGAAAAACGTACCGTGAGGAGATGGGGGATGCAATCGTAGTCAGGAACAATGAGGTGAATGTGGTGACGCAGTGCGCAGTGATGCAGCGATCAAGGACAGGTCCATGAAAGTCGATCTTAAAGAAGTGGAAGAAGCATGCAAGGAGCTCTATATCCGCGCGCTGAAGCTGTTGCCGCCGGACATCAAGGACGGATTCAAGCGCCTGGATGCAACCGAGACTGACGCGACCGGCAAAGCGATCCTCGGCACGATGATCCGCAACATCAAAGTGGCCGAGGAGAACCAGAACCTGCTGTGTCAGGACACGGGGATCCCCATTTATAACGTCACCATCGGCAGTGGTGTCGAGGTGGATGGCTACAAGCTCAAGCAGGCGATCATCAAGGGGTGTGAGCGAGCGACCAAGGAGCATCCGCTGCGCTCATCTGTCGTGCACCCCGTAACACGGAAGAATCAGCATACGTCCTCGGGCAGGCGGGTGCCGGTTATCAATCTGGATTTCGTCGAGGATAGTGAAACCCTGTCGATCGAAATGATTCCGAAAGGGTCCGGGTCGGAGAACAACTCGTGGCTCAAGATGGCGGTGCCTGCCGATGGTATCGATGCCGTCAAGACATTCGTGGTGGATTGCGTGCTCGATGCAGGCGGCAAGACCTGTCCCCCTACGATAGTTGGCGTAGGCGTTGGCGGAACGGCAGATTTGTGCGTACACCTGTCGAAGATAGCGGCGACGCGCCCGCTCGGCAGTCAGTGCGACGATCCTGAGGGTGCGAAGCTGGAGGCCGAACTGAGCAGCGCGGTGAACCAGCTCGGGGTAGGGCCGCAAGGACTCGGCGGCGACTCCACTGCGTTCGCTGTGCACGTTGAGACTGCGGCAACGCACATCACGATGAATCCTGTCGCGGTGAACATGCAATGCCATTCGGCTCGCCGTGCGCGCGCAACATTTACGCCGAAAGGCTTGAGCTACGGTTTTTGAGAGGTTCGACATGGCACATTACGACTTCAACATGCCGATAGGCGAAGCTGACGCTCGCAGGCTC